>NZ_QTMD01000016.1:0-111528 GCF_003602995.1 Bacteroides sp. AF25-38AC
ATAGACTTGCTAAATTATATGCTTAAATATAAAATACCTCAGATTGTTACGTTGACCCCGAAAAGGTGTACTTTAAGGCAGACACAAGGGAATAAAAAAAGTCCCACAAATCATTGAATTTGTGGGACTTGTCTGCTTACTGTCCGGTATTGTCCGGTTAGTTTTGCGGAGAGACAGGGATTCGAACCCCGGGTGCCTCGCAGCACAACGGTTTTCAAGACCGCCGCAATCGACCACTCTGCCACCTCTCCAAAACTTCTTTTTCAGAAGTGCTTTTCTTTTAAAGCGGTGCAAAGATACAAATCATTTTTTATTCTACAAACTTTTCTGCACAAAAACAGAGCAATTATACCAAAATTCTTGTTTATACCCACTACGGAACGAACATAACGGCATTTAGGCTATTTGTTGAAATTTATCAAGGGCAAGACAGAGTTTTATAACTTACTGGCTATCAGTATATTTACAAAGAGCCACATTCAGTATACGATTGAACCCTATTCAGTATACGACTGAATGGCATTCACTATACGACTGAATTAGGTTCAGAATACGACTGTTCCTTAAACCTACATCATTTGTAAATAATGCAGATTATTATTCGGTTCTTGTTTCAATTCATAAACCACATATAAAGAAAGTATTAACATCTCTACTCCCCCGGACATTCACTACCTAATAATAGTTATTTTATGCTGTTCAACATAAAAAGAGAAGTATCTCTTATAAAATTACGGAATTTATTCAGTATTTTTGCGCGCTCTAAAGGATAACATTATCTAACCTACTAACAAAAACAAATTTTATGGAATTGAACAAAACCTTTACCAATGGGCTTTGGAATAAAGAAATCAATGTCAGTGATTTCGTCAGTAAAAACATCGCACCCTATACCGGGGATGCATCTTTCTTGCAGGGACCTACCGAACGTACCAAACGTATCTGGGACATCTGTCTGAAGGCTCTCGAAGAAGAAAGGAACAACAATGGCGTCCGTTCACTGGACAATACCACCGTATCTACCATCACTTCTCATAAAGCCGGGTATATTGATAAGGACAATGAACTTATTGTCGGTTTGCAGACTGATGAACTGTTGAAACGATCCATCAAACCTTTCGGAGGCATCAACGTGGTAGCAAAAGCATGCCGTGAAAACGGAGTGGAAGTGGACGATAAAGTAAAAGACATCTTCACCCATTACCGCAAAACACATAACGACGGCGTATTCGATGTATATACCGAAGAAATCCGTTCCTTCCGCTCACTGGGATTCCTTACCGGATTGCCCGACAACTATGCCCGCGGACGTATCATCGGCGACTACCGCCGATTGGCTCTCTACGGCATCGACCGTCTGATTGAAGCCAAGCAGGAGGACTTGCGCAACCTCACCGGCCCGATGACCGAAGCACGCATCCGTCTACGCGAAGAAGTGGCAGAACAAATCAAAGCTTTGAAGGACATCAAGGTTATGGGCGAATATTACGGACTCGACCTCAGCCATCCGGCTACATCAGCTCAAGAGGCCGTGCAATGGGTATACATGGCATATCTTGCTGCCATCAAAGAGCAGGACGGAGCAGCCATGTCACTGGGTAACGTATCTTCGTTCCTCGATATATTCATTGAATACGATCTGGCTCACGGAAAAATCAATGAGACGTTTGCACAGGAACTGATAGACCAGTTCGTCATCAAGCTGCGCATGGTACGCCATCTGCGTATGCAATCATACAATGATATCTTTGCCGGTGACCCGACTTGGGTGACCGAAGCCATCGGAGGACGCTTCAATGACGGACGCGTGAAGGTCACCAAGACTTCTTTCCGCTTTTTGCAGACGCTATACAACCTCGGTCCTTCTCCGGAACCGAACTTGACCGTATTGTGGAGTCCCGAACTGCCGGAAGGCTTCAAGGATTTCTGCGCCAAAGTTTCTGTAGATACCAGCTCCATCCAGTACGAAAACGACAACCTGATGCGTGAAGTGCGCAACTGCGACGACTACGGCATCGCCTGCTGTGTATCCTACCAAGCCATCGGCAAACAAATCCAGTTCTTCGGCGCACGTGCCAACCTTGCCAAGGCCCTGCTGCTCGCCATCAACGGTGGACGTTGCGAAAATACCGGAACTGTCATGGTGAAAGGTATTCCCGTATTGACCGGTGAGACATTGAAGTTTGAGGAAGTTATGGCCAACTACAAGAAGGTACTGACTGAAATAGCCCGTGTCTACAACGAGGCCATGAATATCATCCACTACATGCATGATAAGTATTATTATGAGAAAGCCCAGATGGCATTCATCGATACCGACCCACGCATCAATCTGGCATACGGTGTTGCCGGCCTTTCCATCGCCATAGACTCACTGTCCGCCATCAAATATGCCAAAGTCACTGCACGCCGCAACGAAATCGGCCTGACCGAAGGTTTCGACACTGAAGGTTCATTCCCCTGCTTCGGCAATAATGACGACCGTGTGGACCACCTGGGAGTAGACCTCGTTTACTATTTCAGCGAAGAACTGAAAAAGCTGCCTGTCTACAAGAATGCCCGTCCCACCCTTTCCTTGCTGACTATCACCTCCAACGTGATGTACGGCAAGAAGACCGGTGCCACTCCGGACGGACGCGCCAAAGGTGTTGCCTTTGCTCCGGGTGCCAACCCAATGCACGGACGTGACAAGAACGGTGCCATCGCTTCCTTGAGCTCCGTAGCCAAATTGCGCTACCGCGACTCGCAGGACGGCATCAGCAATACGTTCTCCATTGTTCCCAAATCACTGGGCCCGACACCGGAAGAACGTGTAGAGAACCTGGTAACCATGATGGACGGCTACTTCACCAAAGGTGCCCACCATTTGAACGTAAACGTACTGAACCGCGAAATGCTGGAAGATGCCATGGAACATCCTGAAAAGTATCCGCAACTCACCATCCGCGTTTCCGGCTATGCCGTGAACTTCGTGAAGTTGAGCCGCGAGCATCAGTTGGAAGTCATCAGCCGTTCATTCCACGAAAGAATGTAATATGATAAATGTACACTCCTACGAAAGTATGGGAACATTCGACGGGCCGGGTCTCCGGCTCGTCGTTTTCCTGCAAGGATGTCCGTTCCGTTGTCTGTATTGTGCCAATCCGGATACGATTGATGTAAAAGGAGGCACTCCCACCACTCCGGAAGAGATTCTGCAAATGGCTATCAGCCAAAAGGCATTCTTCGGGAAGAAAGGAGGTATTACTTTCTCCGGCGGTGAGCCTACCCTGCAAGCAGAAGCGCTGATTCCTCTTTTCAAGGAGCTGAAGGCGAACGGCATCCATATCTGTCTGGACAGTAACGGAGGCATCTGGAATGAAAAGGTGGAAGAGCTCTTTAGCCTGACTGACCTCGTGCTGCTGGACATCAAGCAATTCAATCCCGAACGCCACCGTACGCTGACGGGACGAAGCAACGAACAGACACTCCGCACCGCTGCCTGGCTCGAAGAACATGAACACCCCTTCTGGCTGCGCTATGTACTGGTCCCCGGTTACAGCGATTCGGAAGAAGACACCCGCCTGCTGGGTGAAAGTCTTGGCAAATACCAGCAGATACAACGGGTGGAAATACTTCCTTATCACCGTCTGGGTGTTCACAAATACGAAGCCATGGGATGGGATTACAAATTGAAAGAAGTGAAGGAAAATACTCCGGAACAACTGGAACGGGCAGAAAAACTGTTCAAAGAGTATTTCACGAATGTGATAACCAACTAAAACAGAAAAGCAAGGCTGTCCGGATATGATTCCAGACAGCCTTGCTTTTCATTTATAGGGTAAGAATCCTATTCTTTCAAGTTATAGGTAATCTGCTGTACATCATCACTACTGCCACCCACCATAAAGACGAAATCACCAGGTTCTACCATATAATTCATCTCATTGTCATAGAATCCCAGTGCATCGTCAGTTATCTGAAAAGCTACAGTTTTGCTTTCACCCACATTCAGATGAATTTTCCTGAAGCCCTTCAATTCCTTTATCGGACGCGTAACAGAGGCTACCTTATCCTGCACATACAATTGAACTACTTCCTCTCCTGCACACTTACCGGTATTAGTCACTTTTACCGACACCTCCGTATGGACGCCTGCAGCCTTGCCCGGCAGCAGTTTCAAATCAGAATATCCAAAATCCGTGTACGAAAGCCCATATCCGAAAGGATAGGCAGGCTCAGTGGAAGCATCGATATAAGATGCCTTATAGGTCTGTTTCAATGCGGTAGGGCGGCCGGTGCTCTTATTCTGATAATAAATGGGAATCTGTCCTACGTGTGCAGGAAATGTCATGGGCAATTTAGCCGAAGGATTATACTCTCCCCACAACACATTGCATATGGCATTGCCGGCCTCACTTCCCAGCCACCAAGTACACAGTACCGCATCAGCATGTTCCCTTATCTCATTGAAGATTACCGGACGCCCACACATGACAAGAGCAATGACAGGTTTTCCAGTCTTTGCCAGTTCCGACACCAGCTTCTGCTGCCCCTCGGGTATGGCTATATTCACTTTGGAAGCCTTCTCGCCACTCTGACCGAATCTCTCGCCTACCGCCACAACAATGACATCCGAAGCCTCAGCAGCCTGTAATGCTTCCTGCAATCCGGTCAACTGATTGCTCTTCATATCATAGCCTTCAGCATAGCTCACCTCCAGTCCTTTCCGGACCAATGCATCATATAAGGTCACCACTTTGTTCCGGTCCGTAGTGGCAGCCCAAGCACCTGCCATATCGTACTGGGATTTTGAGAGTCCTCCTATCAAGGCTATCTTCCTCGTCTGTGCCGTCAACGGAAGCACAGATTCCCTATTCTCCAGCAATACAACGGAACGCTCGGCCATACGGAGCGAAGCATTACGGACTTCGGGCGCATTGAGTATTCTGGCCGCTCTTTCCGGATTACAGTAGCGAAAAGGGTCCTCAAACAATCCCAACTCATATTTCTTCTCCAATATACGCCGTACTGCATCATCAAGCACACTCTCCTTTACTTTCCCTTCTTGAACAAGCTCCTTCAGATAAGTCAAGTAGCAGGTACTTACCATCTCCATGTCCAGACCAGCATTCAGCGCTTTGGCTGCGGCATCTTTCTTGTCAACAGCATAACGGTGGTTCACCAATTCCTCTACCGAATTATAATCGGACACAACAAATCCCTTAAATCCCCACTGCTCTCTCAATAGCCGGTTGAGCAAGAAATCATTGGCAGTACAAGGAATATTATTAAAATCATTGAAAGCACTCATCACGGTAGCTGCTCCTACCTTTATGGCCGCCTTATAGGGAGGCATATAAAAATTGGCAAAGTGGCCCATTGACATATCCACACTATTATACTCCTTTCCTGCTATCGGTGCACCATATCCGGCAAAATGTTTCATACATGCCATGACAGTCGTCGTGTCTGCCAAATCGTCTCCTTGCAAGCCTCTGACACGCGCCTCCGCTACCCGAGAACCATAATAAGGGTCCTCACCGGCCCCTTCCATGACGCGTCCCCAACGTGCGTCCCACGAAATATCCACCATCGGGGCAAAAACCCAGTTCAAACCATCAGCGGCACTTTCCAAAGCATTGTAGCGTGCAGCTTCCTCAATCATGGCCAAATCGAAACTTGCAGCCTCGGCAAGCGGAAGCGGAAATCCGGTACGATAGCCGTGGATAACATCCAGTCCGAAAATTAAAGGAATGCGCAAACGCGATTGCAAAGCAAGCTCTTGATAACGGCGTATATCCTTTACTCCTATCACATTCAGCATAGAGCCTATTCTGCCTTGCCGGACATACTCTTCTTTAGGAATATTTCCACCGTCGGGTCCGGTAAAATTCCCTCGGTAGGTGCATTGTGCAAGCTGGCCTATCTTTTCATCCAGCGTCATCTGCTTCATCAAGCTTGAGATGAATTTCTCCTTCTCCGTAGTTTGTGCCGAGGTAAAGGTGTTACCAAGTCCCCACAGACAAACCATCAGTATTATTATCTTTTTCATACTGCCATTCTTGTTTTGATATTTATTTTATCATAAAACAACAGTTGCCTTCAATGGTAAATCAGCTGAAGAAGGACCTGCCAGAATCTCAAAAGTCCCCTTTTCCACTACAAACCGATGTGATTCCACATCATAGTAGGCAAAGGCTTCCTCATCCAGCAATATCCGAACGCGCTTGGTTTCACCCTTCTTCAAGTAAACCTTATCGTAGCCTTTCAACTCCTTCAATGGACGCGGAACAGAACATTCCACATCCCGCACATATACCTGAGCCGCTTCCGCAGCATCCATCTTTCCGGTATTCTTGATGTCAAAGCTTACCGTAACCCGGCTTCCCCCCGTCTTCTCAACACTCAGATTACTATATTCAAAACTACTGTATGACAGTCCATACCCGAAAGGATAGAGCGGCTGCTTTCCGTTCCGGTCATATCCCCTATAACCTACGAAAACACCTTCGGCATACTGCACCCGTTTATGAGGTACATTGCGATTGTCATAATAATTACCATATACCGGATTATCTTCCCATTTTTCCTCGATGCTGACTGGTAGTTTGCCACTTGGCGAAAGCTTGCCCGTAATGATTTCGGCAAGGGCCTTTCCACCCTCCTGCCCCGGATACCATGCCATCAAAATAGCTTGTACACTCTGCCCCCAATTGCGGAAATCTATTCCACCTCCGGCATTCACCACCACAGCCACATTATCATGAAGTGAAGCCACTTTATTAATGAGATATTCCTGCCCGTATGACAATGCAAACGGACGGTCGAACCCTTCACCTTCTGTACTGCTGTTGAACCCGGCACATACAATAACATTCCTGGCATGCTTCAGTGAAGAGGCCAAACGCTCCTCATCCATCATTCCTGCCTGGAAACTGACAGTCGCCTCACCCACATTATCAAAATATTCAATACGCAACCGGTATATCTCCCCTGCACTGACCTGCATAAATGCACTGCGGGTACTGAATGAATGGTTCCCCCAATCTCCGGTAATCAGCTTATCGTTTACAAACAGACGGTATCCGTCATCGCCAGCCAGCTGGAACTTGACAGTTCCATCCTTGTCAGCCTTGTAAACTCCCGTCCAACGGGCAGAAAACTGATCTACCGGCATGCCGTCGAACGGTGCACCGTATTTCCAGGCATGGTCTATGGCAGGCTCTATGGCAGCTTGAAAGAGTTCTCCGGTAAGATTACGAGTATTATAATATTCGCCCTTAAAACCGTTTTGCGTAAAACTGCCATCCGTATAAATCTGTTGGGACATATCCTTATAAAGAATGCTGTCAGACAGCAGCTCTATCTGTCTGCCGCCCTTCAACTGAACCATACCGTCATAGAGTGACACTACCGAATAAGGGGTGACAAATCCGCTTCCTCCTCCTGTGGGAATAATATCGGCATTAGGCCCGATTACCAATGTTCTACCGTTCCGGTAAGGCAACGTACCGTTATCATTTTTCAATAAGACTACTCCTTCTCTCGCCAAGTCAAGTGCAATTTCCTTAGACTGTGCATTGTCTTTATCGATAGATTTATCTTCTCTCGGAGTATCAAGTGCTCCAAAAGCAATCAATGTCTGGAGTATATGCCGGACTTTGGCGTCAATGGTCTCTTCCTTCACGATACCATTCTCTATTGCCGGAATAAGAATTTCCCTGGTCATGAATTTACCGACGGGCATTTCCAAATCCAACCCTCCATTAGCGGCTCCCACACCGGAATATACAGATGTCCAGTCAGACATCAGGATACCTTTAAATCCCCACTGCTTGCGTAATACATCAATGTTCAGCCAGCTGTTTTCGGTGGCATGTACCCCGTTCAGCGGATTATAGCTATCCATAACCGCCCCTACTCCTGCTTCCTGCACAGCTTTTCGGAACGCGGGAAAATAAATTTCCTGCAGCGTGCGTTCATCCACATCTGAGCTGGCATGATGTCTGCTCCACTCCTGGTTATTGGCCGCAAAATGCTTCACCGTAGCCATAACTCCCTCTTCCTGCACTCCCAAGATATATTCTTTAGCAGTTTCGCCCGTCAAATAAGGGTCTTCACCAAAATACTCATAGTTTCGCCCGCATAGAGGAGAGCGGTAGATATTGACTCCAGGCCCCAACAGAATACTTACCCCACGGGCCTTTGCATCCCGGGCCAAACCATGTCCCAGCTCTCTAGCCAACTTACGGTTCCATGTCGAAGCCGACAAGATGCCACAAGGATACAAGGTACTTTGAGTATTGTTACGTATGCCTTGCGGACCATCGGCCATCCTGATTTCGGGTATGCCAAGCCGGGGTACAGCCCGGATATAAAAAGATTTGGGACCGGAAATGTAATCGATTTTTTCTTCCAGCGTCATTTGAGAAACCAACTCCCTGGCACGCTGCTCCACCTGGGGAGTAATACACACTTGTGCTTTTGCCGTGATTGCACAACAAAGCAATAGCCCGCTTAAGGCTACTTTCTTTTTAATCTTCATTTTGTCTATTTTACTACGTGTTTGTTATATTGCCGGGCATGTCCCGACCTACTTTCTTTCTTCTCAATCAATAAAAAACCGTGTCCCTTCATCCACCAACGAAGAAACACGGCCGAAAGTTATTAAGAAAATTCTGAATCTACAAGAAAGTGGACAAAAACATGTCTGTCCTGCTATCAATAAGTAAGACGTATACCGGCCTGCAACGTAAAGTTACACGGGTTCTCCTTGCGTATAGTCTGTATCGACGAACCGTCATCAAAGAAATAAGATACTCCCGGTTCCACATACAGGCCCACCCTATTGCTTATGTTATACTGGGCACCGACAGCACCCATGACAGAAAGCTGTACCGGTTTCACAGTCTCACTCTCAGTACCAATCTTGCCATACACACATTTTTCAATGGCACCCCCCGCCGAAACGTACATCGTAAAGTTCTTTGCATCCACAAAGTTCCAGTTGGCCCGTACCGGAATGCCAATATAATGCAGCTTCTGGCTTATCTTTTCCGAGCTGCCCTCATACCTTACGTCAGAAGCAAGATAGGTATACGTCAGCCCGCTTTCCACAGAGAAACCCTTCGCCAAGTTTTTCCGCACCGAAACACCGAAACTGAGCGGTTGTTTATGGTCTATATCCGCAATTTTCTTTTCGCGTCTTTGCAGATAGGGCATACCATCCTTAAAAACCAGTTCCTGCCCGTCGGGAATAGTAACAATGCCATTGGCCGTAGAGGATAAATCTACGTTACCGCCATAAATAGGACTTCCAGGCATGTAGTCCGACATCACATTCGCTTCCCCTTCATTCGCCAATGAAAAACCTCCCGTATTTCCTACGGACAAGCCAACCGCCCATCCTTTAGCATCCCTACCAGAACTGTTTTTTTCCGGAAGATGCAGTTTGTCCCGGCCTGACGGACGATAGCGGTCTTCCCTTGTCTCCGGTTCCTCGGTCTGCATTGTAGTTTCATGGTCCGTATCTTCCACTACCGGTTCTTCCGCCTGCTGTCCAATACCGACAACCTCATCTGCAGTTTCAACCGGCAGCATTTCCTCCTGCTGTTCTTCGCCAACCGATATTCTGATATGTTGTGCAACCAAAGGGTGACTTGCCTCCTTATTGGGCGCCGATGCATTTCCATGTGCCCGATAAGCAGGCTCTATGGAATTAGTCCGTATGGCAGGTACTGTCTGTTCCGGCAAGACGTCCGGAGCCACAGCCAAAGCGGGCACTGACGTATGCCGCATTTCATTCCCTACCGGACTCTGCAACAGCCACAGACTGACGGACGAAACCGCCACCAGCAACACAGCTGCCGCGGCCACCGCCCAGCGACGGAAAGGTATCATCCTATGCGGTCCGGTTATCGGAGCTCCGGAAACGGACAATTCCTTCTCCAACCGCTCCCATCCGGCAACCGGCAGCGGTTCGGAATAGTCTTCCAGCTTGTCCTTTATCTTTTTCAACCACAATTCATCTTCCATACGTTCCTTCATTTAATCATTTCTTTTCATCCACTCACGTACTTTTGCCGCTAAAGTCGCTTTAGCACGCGTCAACTGCGAGGCAGAGGATTTTTCATTAATTCCCAATAGTCGAGCAATCTCCTTATGGGATTTCTCTTCAAAAATATATAAGTTGAATACGGTACGATAGCCGGCAGGCAATTCACTGATAAACTGCATTAGTACCTTTTGAGGAATGACATCTATTGACGAACCTTCCGGTTCCTCATAAGCTTCAGGTGCATTCTCCAAGGCCGATGACTGATTCATCACATCATTTTTCCGCAAATACTGCAACACCGTATTCACCATTACGCGTTCCATCCATGCCCGCAGAGAACCCTCTCCCCGCCAAGTGAACTTATCGAAAGAATCAAAAAGTTTCAGAAAACCGTCATGCATCAGGTCTTGGGCAGTCTCCCGGTCACCTGCATAACGAAGGCATACGCTGAGCATGCGTCCCGCATAGCGCTCATACAGTTCTTTGCGGGCAAGATTGTCTCCTTGCCTACAGCGTTCTGCCAATTCCTGTTCTTCCATTCTCTCTTTTAACACGTGTTTACCCTATAAATGCAATCGGCGCAAAAATACTGCATCAGGCAGAGAAGAAAATCATACTTTCATTTCTTTAACAGTATACTACGCAGTATTTAGCTTTTCACCGCATTTTCTGAATACAAAAATAAGTTTTAAACAGAAAAGAGCTAAAACCTACCACTTATGAAGAAACTGAGAATGACATTGGCAACATCCATGCTTTTATTCCTGACTGCCATTGTATTGCAATCATGCCTGGACGATTGGGATGACAAATATGACACTTTGTTCGCCGTAGGTACGGTAAAGGTCATCGAAGGAAAAGACTACTATTTCTCACTGGACGAAGGCAGTAAACTATATCCCAGTGACACAACCTATGTTCACGACTATGCCGTAACAGACGGCCAGAGGGCTTTCATCTACTTCCGCGAACTGGAAGAGAAACTTCCAGGCTACGAATACAATGCCCAAATAAAGCACATCGAAAATATTCTGACCAAAGACATCTACTCCATGCCTGCCGAAAAGGCGGACAGTATCGGAGACGACAACATCAACGCCACGGATTTATGGATTACGGGTGAGTATCTGAACATCAAGTATCAATTCTACCACAGTAACAACGAAGATAAGAAGCACATGCTGAACCTGGTCATCAACGAAGCATCCACCGGCGAGAACGACAAACCGGATTACGTCAATCTCGAATTCCGCCACAATGCCTACAATGACAGCCAGCTCACACTGGGCACCGGACTGGCCTCCTTCAAGCTGGACAATATAGCGGAACAGCTGAAAGAGAAAAAAGGACTGAACATCCGCGTCAAAAGTCTATATGACGGTGAACGGTTCATGACCATAGACATTAAAAAAGAAAACAACTAAATCTCCTGAAAACACATTTTTCAACATCTCAATGAGAAGCGGAGTAACATTTCAATATGTTGCTCCGCTTTGTTTTTCCATAACTTATCAGAATTCATTGTTCAAGCAAGTCAGCCTCAACGAAGCGTTGAACGCTTCGGCAGACAATCGCGTCCTGACCTGTACCTGCACGCTGCTCTTCGGCTGGACATCAAAATAATTGTCGCTATATACACTTTCATTGTCAGCAACGGACAAGCATACGGCACGGGCAAACTTGTCTGTTGATACCGTCACTTCATATCCGCCTTCAATGGAACGGACTTCGGTCTGCAAATCCACTTTCGGATAATTCATATTCTTCTGCTTGTCCAGACAGTAGTTGTTATGGTACACCCTGCCCGATTTGTCCGTATAGTCTACGCGGACATATACCGTTCCTCTATCTGCCCCCTCCAGCAGCTTGGCAAGCGGTGCGGAAAAACAGACACGGCTGTCATTACCGGAAATGCCGACAGATTTGTCCCAGTGATAAACCACAGTGCCGTCGAACCGGCAGACCTGGAGCTGCAGCCGGCCGGAAGTATTCTCCAAGCGGTCGGACACTGCATATACTTTCAAATCATCCCCCTCCACTACCGGAGAAATCAGGATGTCATCATAGACCTTGCGAGTATAATAGTGCTGCGCCTTCCAGCGTCCGTAATAGTCACGGCTCGCCCAGGAAGCTACGGGCCAACAGTCGTTGTGCTGCCAGAAAAGCGTCCCCATATTATACGGCATCTGGCGGCGGTGCGACTCGATGGCCGTCTTGATGGCATCTCCCTGCAGCACATGGTTCATATAAAGGAATGCCCGGAAATCACGCGGCTTTTTATATTCATTCAATAGGTAAGTCTCAATCAGCCCGTTGGCATGGTCGCCACCACGCTGATGGGACATCATCACCTCGGAACGTATATCCCAGTCTTCGGGGTAAGGAGCATAGCGCTTGACGGAGTCGAACTCTGGAAAAGACTGAAAGCCGTACTCGCTGAAAAAGCGGGATTTCTCGCTGTCATAATCGGAAATGGGTGCTTTACCATGCCAGACACTCCAATAGTGACGGTCCCCGTCAGTAGTACCGGACATCTCTCCCTCGAATGCGAACGGAGAAGAAGGCCAATAGAAGGTTCCGGGTGCATACTCCCTGACCACCCCGGGTAAGGTGACATGATACTGCTGCCGGTACTGTGCCCAAATCTTGTCGGCATATTCCTTGTTCTGCCGTTCTATCTCGCACTTCCAGCCCCAGCCCAGCCAGGCATCCTGGCATTCATTGTTTCCACACCACAAAGCAATGCAGGCATGATTGCGCAAACGTTTCACATTGTCCACCGCCTCCTGATGGATATTATCGAGCAGGGCGCCTTCTGCCGGATACATGCTGCAGGCAAACATAAAGTCCTGCCAAATCATAATTCCATGCTCATCACACAAATCATAGAAGACATCGTTCTCATAGATACCTCCGCCCCAGACACGCAACATATTCATGTTTACACCGGCGGCATCGAGAATCGTCCTTTTATAATTCTCGGGAGTGACGCGCGGCAGGAAGTTATCCGAAGGGATGTAATTGGCTCCTTTGGCAAAAACCGGACGCCCGTTCAGCTCTATATAGAAAGTATGCCCGTCCTTATCCGGCTGATGCACCACCTTCAAAGAGCGTATGCCCACCCTTTCGGTTTTAGAGTCCAACAATTCCCCGCCTGCAATGATATCCGTACGGAAACGGTAAAGGAAAGGCTCCCCCAGTCCATTACTCCACCACAGCTTCGGCTTGTGAAGGACGAAATCAACGGTCACCCGATTGGTGCCTCGCTTCAAATCCGCTTGCCACTCGCCAAGCACTCTTCCGGTAGCCTCGTCTGTTATCGTGACCAGCACTCCGTCCATATCCTTATCGGCATCCAGCTCCACATGTCCGGCAATCACGGCCCTGCCTGCACCGACTTCCTTCTGCTCGATAAACACATCGTTGATTCTCAAATCGCTCCAAGCCCTGATATACACCGGACGCCAGATGCCGGAGGTAACCAGACGTGGGCCCCAGTCCCAGCCATAATGATAACCCGCCTTACGGGCAAAAATGCTTATCTTCTTGTTGAACAAGCCTCCGTTTTCAGACTGGTCATTGGATGCCGGATACTGGTAAGGAAGTGCATCCCATTTGGGGACGTCTATCTTTACCGGCGAATGGAAGTACACCTTCAATATATTATTCTCCTCCCTGATGTACTGCCTAACGGGGATAGACCAGCGGCGAAACATATTGTCCGCTTTCAGTATACATTCATCATTCAAATAAACGTCAGCGTAAGTATCCAGCCCCTCGAACACAAGCTCCATATTCTCTTTCCGCATCATGTCGGCAGCAAGAGTAAAGCAAGTTTCATAAACCCAGTCTTCCTTGTCAATCCATTGCAATCCCCGTTCGTTCAACCGGAAAAACGGGTCTTCAATAATCTTGTTCTGCAGTAAGTCCGTGTGGACTACTCCCGGAACTGTAGCCGGATACCAATTGGTCAGTCTCGCCTGCCGGAATTTCCAGCCTTCATGAAGGTTCTTTACCGCTGTTTTTAGTTTCATACGAGTGTGTTTCATAGTTTTCTTTGACTACTCTAAATTACGGATAGACAAAAATACGACATTCAAAGGATACTTTATAATATCTTCTTAACGAAACATGATACAATCCCGTACACACCTACCGGGTCAGCGTCGCTGCACATCTGCTGCAGTGTGACTGCAAACGTGTTGCAGCGCTACTGCATATATGCTGCAGTGACACTGCATATGTGTTGCAGCGCCACTGCAAAGCTGAATGCAGTAGCACTGCAAAAAGCATGCACTTGCTTTGCAGTGGCAATGCATTATCCCATCGCCTTATTATGAAAGGAGATGTCATCCAGCTTTCATTATCTATAATTAATTTACAAAGACATAGTTTCCAAGTCTTTCAAAGCAAACGGAGTACAAGCAAAAAAGGTCTACAAATCATAGATTTGTAGACCTTTACCCGCTAGTTTTCCATCTTATTCAGAACTGTTGCGGAGAGAGGGGGATTCGAACCCCCGATACCCTTTAGGGGTATACACGCTTTCCAGGCGTGCCTCTTCAACCACTCGAGCACCTCTCCTTGTTCGGGGCGCAAAAGTAAGGGAAGTTTTTGGAATTACCAAATGTTCGGGCAAATAATATTAAAAGTCCGTTCAAGCAACCAATGCCGGAACGGACTTTCAACACTCAATAAAACATACTTATCATTACCGTGATCTGACTTCCCGTCTCATGAATATGACATACGAAAGAGCAAAACAGATGACAGTAGCTGCAATCAGTCCGGTGAGCTGCGGCCACACCACCAAAAGACTCTGTCCCAATGGCAGCGGACTGGGAATGGCCCCCTGAACCTGCTCCATAGTAAGCGGCCCCAAACTTCTGACGGAAGGCATCAGCAGCGTTGTGGTCGCCTCATTGAACAGTTCGCTAGGTGCCAGACGCATCAGACCGAGAATAAATTTCTGGTAACTGACTATCTGATAAGGAGATGCCAGCTGCGAAGGGCTCAATGCCTTGGCAACCAGATTGACAATCATCGTATAGAACACGCTGAAAAACAACCATACCGCCACCGAAGCCAATGCCGAGGTGGCCGCCTGACGGAAGCAAAGCGAAAACAGAATGGCCAGATTCAGCCAGAATGCCACATAGAACACACTGATTATGAGAAAGAATACAATCCTCCAAAATTCTTCTGCTGTGGGAGGAATGCCTATCGCTATCAACCCGCAGCCCATTACGAGGAATCCCAGTACAAACAGCATGATACCTATCACAATCAATGCAGCCACGAACTTGGCATTGATAATGCAATCACGATGAACAGGCTGTGACAGCATACGGCTCAACGTCCCCTTGTTCTGTTCCGAATTTATAGCATCGAATCCCAGCGCAATCCCCAACAACGGCCCCAGAAAGTTGATAAACTGCACAAAAGAAGGCAATGTGCCATCCGAGGCTGTGAATAACTTCAAGAAAAGGAACGAACCGTCCGGGTCATTGGGCTTGATGGCGGCACCTATGTTGGTAAGCGAGGTATAGAGTGAGCCCATGCACGTAAGCAAAATGATTCCCATCAAGATAATGAACCGCCAACTTTTCACATGGTCGGATATTTCCTTGTTGACGACTACCCGAAAAGGATAATTGACTTTATTCATGCCTTTCTCCTCCTTCCTCCATATAATGGTTATAAATATCAGACAATTCCTGATGCTTGTCCTTCAAATCAGACATATCAATCAAGGTGACCAGCTTCCCACTGTTGAACAGTCCCACGCGGTCGCAAACTTTCTGCACCTGGTCCAGGTGGTGGGAAGAGAACAAGACGGTCAGTCCCTCCTTCCGGCTCAACTGCCTAATGAGCTCGATGAACTCCTGAACACCGGCAGGGTCTATTCCCGAAGTAGGTTCATCCAGGATTATAATTTCCGGATTTTTGATAAGCACGTCTGCCAACCCCAATCGCTGGCGCATACCGCGCGAATATTTCCCGGTCTTCTTTTTCATCTGTCCGGCAAGCCCCACATGCTCCATCAGCTCCAGCGCCTTGACTTTCGCTTCGGCATCCGAAATGCCATTGAGACGCGCAGTATATATAAGGTTTTCCGAACCGGTCATGTCATCATAAAACCCCACATCTTCGGGCAGATAGCCTATTTTCCGCTTTACCTCGATAGGATGCCTGGTAGAGTCGATACCGCAAATCTCCACAGAGCCGGAAGTGGGTTCCGTCAGCCCCAGCATCATCAGGATGGTAGTTGACTTGCCGGCGCCGTTTGGCCCCAATAATCCGAAAATCTCCCCTTTACGAATAGTCAGGCAAATGCGGTCTACGGCAGTGAAGCGCCCATACTGCTTGGTCAAGTCTGTCAATGCAATCACTCGCTCGTCCATGCTCACCTCCTTCCATATTTACGGAACAGATAGCATACGGCACCTATGGCAACGATTATTATCAAAACGCCCACCCATCCCCATATCATCGGGGTTTTCACGGCAATGCGGAATTGGGCGTCTGTATTCACTTCAGGAGTTTTGGCCGTCATGGTAGCCACATAATCTCCGGGCAATGCCTTTTTGGATGCTTTCATGGTAGCTACGACATTGGCCGTTTCCCCCGCCTTCAGCATATCAATCTTCGAAGGCTCAAAAGACACTTCCCAGTCCACGGGCTTATTGGCAGAAAGCTGGATATCTTTCAACAATGAAGAACCGGTATTCCGAACCACCAACTCGATACGCTTCACATCTCCCGCTGTGATTTCGGTACTCAACAATCCTCTGGGCGTGGACAATTCCATCTCGTAGGAACCCGTGACAACAACTTCCAGCTCCAAGTCGGCAGAAGTCGTACCGGTAGCCGCACGTACCGGAATCTTGTAATTGCCGGCTTCCACATTGGCGGGAGGGACAATCTCTATACTCACATTCTGGCTACTGTTCGCTTCCACCTGGGCAGAAGTGGCCTGCTTATAGTTAGGCTTGAACACGACACTCCAGCCTCTGGGGGCATTGGCCATCAGCGCATACAGCTGCTGGTCGGCCGTCTGGTTTTTCAAAGTGGCATTGAAGGTAAAGGTGGACTTGGAATTGCCCTGCATATTGGGCTGGTCGGTAGTGAACTCGGTCTGGTAAGTTCCTTTCTGGGCCACGACCACCTCCAACGGCAGTTTGGTTTCTCCGGCAAATACTGTGAAATGATAACTTCCTTTATTTACTTTTAGAGGAACTTCCACTTTCAAATTGAACGTTTTCTTTTCCTTGGACAGTACAGAAAGCTGGCTGAGGGTCCAGCCGCCTGACTTGATTTCATGCTTCCAACTGCCCGGCAATCCGCTGACCGAGAGATTTGCATTTGTAACCCTGTCCGTGTTGTTAATCAAATCAATGCTGTAATCAATGGACGCTCCGGGCGTCACGGAAATTTTTGTGTAAGGAGTGTACAGAATTATGCTTCCAGATTCATCGGCATGTACACGATTTAAGGGAAAGGCTCCCAACAAAATAACTAACAATAAAATACAATTTGTTCTCATAGTCATAAAAAAGTTCTTATGGTTGTTTAATTATGAATATTTTCCAAAT
Organism: Bacteroides sp. AF25-38AC; assembly: GCF_003602995.1. Lineage (NCBI taxonomy): Bacteria > Pseudomonadati > Bacteroidota > Bacteroidia > Bacteroidales > Bacteroidaceae > Bacteroides > Bacteroides sp. AF25-38AC. The sequence continues at coordinate 17,635 of NZ_QTMD01000016.1, forward strand.
TTGTGTGTTGCAAAAATAAAAGATAGCTATATTAGTAGCTGTTAAAAGAAACAAAAGAATATAATTGCGGACACGATATACCCTGCGATGACCTGCTTTTCTTATCTTTGCGATTCCTATTGATACAAACGAATACCATACCGACATGAGAATCCCTGAAATACGCTTACAGAACCAGCAACTGTCCACTCCACTCTTCGGCCACCCGAAAGAACTGATCTCCTGGATGGGCGCCATGCAGGCACAAGACTATACAATGGTGAAATGGGCCGTAGGTATGCGGCTGAAGTCACCGGGAATTCAAGCCGTGGAAAAAGCCCTGCATCAAGGGGAAATACTGAGAACCCACATAATGCGTCCCACATGGCACCTGGTAGCAGCAGAAGACATTCGTTGGATGCTGAAACTCTCTGCACAACGCATCAAATCCGCCAATGATTCTTATGCAAAAGGACATGGTCTGGAAATCACGGAACAGCAATATGACAGAAGCCATACCGTACTCGGGAATATCCTCAGCGGGAAGCGAAGCCTGACGAAACAAGAGATTGCGGAACATTTTGAACGTTCGGGACTGCTTGCAGACAACTACCACATGACCCGCTTTATGTCGCGTGCCGAAGTCGAAGGTATTGTGTGTAGCGGAGAATGCCGTGGACGACAACACACCTATGCCCTTCTGGACGAAAGAGTTCCACCTACCCCCGAACTGACGAAAGAAGAAGCGCTGGCCCGTCTGGCTACAGCCTATTTCCGCAGCCATGCCCCCGCTACCCTGCAAGACTTCTCCTGGTGGTCCGGTTTGCCTTTAACGGAAGCAAGGCAATCTATTTCTCTGATAGAACCGGAACTGATGTCCGAACAATGGAACAGCCAGACATGGTACATCCATGACTCCTGCCGGACATCTGGAAAGGCGACCGGCAACCTGCACCTTCTTCCCTCCTACGACGAATACCTGATAGGATACAAGGACCGGACGGACGTCCTACCCAAAGAGGACTATTCCAAAGCTTTCACCAACAACGGATTGTTCTTTCCGGTACTTCTCTATAAGGGGCATGTAGTAGGAAATTGGAACAAGGCGTCCAAGAAAAAAGAAATCTTCCCGGAGCATTCGCTTTTCCGGAAAGACATCTGCCTGAAAGAGGAGTTGCTGAACCAGGCTAAAGAAAAGTACGTCCGGTTCCTAACACATTAAAGGCGGTCATCGAAGATGTTCATTGAAGAATCTCTCTATTTTGCCGAATGGAATTACCTCTATATTGTCATACAAGTCTACATGGTTTGCACCGGGAATAATCAGCAGTTCCTTATTATCACCCTGCAACTTTTTAAAAGCATCTTCACTGAAATAACGTGAATGGGCCTTCCACCGTGCAGCATCAACACTGCACTACGGATTTCATCACTATATGAAAGGATAGGCATATTGATGAACGAAAGCGGTGAAGTCTTGTTCCATCCGTGATTCGAGTTGAGTGACCGCTTATGATAGCCGCGCGGTGTTTTATAATAGGCATGGTAGTCCTTCACAAATTGTGGAGCATCGGCAGGCAACGGGTCTACTACACCTCCTCCAAGAGCAAATGTACCGTTTCTATAATCCTCCGTACGCTGAGCATTAAGCTGGCGCCGCAATTCATGCCGTGCATCGGCATTCATAGAATCGAAATAACCGTTAGCATTGACCCGGCTCATGTCGTACATGGTTGCCGTAACTGTAGCCTTGATGCGAGTATCGATAGCCGCTGCATTAAGCGCCATGCCTCCCCATCCACAAATACCGAGAATGCCGATACGCTCTGCATCTACATCGTCACGGGTGGAAAGATAATCGACCGCTGCACTGAAATCTTCCGTATTGATGTCCGGCGAAGCCACATAACGGGGCTGGCCGCTACTTTCTCCCGTATAGGATGGATCGAAAGCAATCGTCAGGAATCCACGTTCTGCCAATGTCTGCGCATACAAGCCCGAAGCTTGTTCCTTCACGGCACCAAATGGGCCACTGATGGCAATGGCAGGCAATTTACCCGTCACATTCTTGGGTACATACAAATCGGCGGCAAGTGTAATGCCGTAACGGTTGTGGAAAGTTATCTTTTTATGGTCTACTTTATCACTCTGTGGGAATGTCTTGTCCCACTCTTGAGTCAGATTCAAATTCTCTTCCATAAATTTATTATCATTATTAGGATTATTTTCTGTTGCAGACAAATGTCCTGCAGCACAAAGGTTAATAACCATCGCCGCACATATGTTTTTTACCATGTTCTTCATCTCTACTTCTTTAAGTTTCGGTTGGAAATTCATTTCTTAATCCATTGCTTGACAGTTTCCCGGCTCGCTCCATTCAGCAGCCTGCCTTTTCCCCAGTTTATGCCGGGGTAATTCGTCTGCAATTCCTTTTCTGCATTAGAAATACTGCTGCTTCCCGAAGTGGCGAATGGAATAACCGTTTTACCTACAAAATCACCGCTTTCTATAAATGTATTGATGATTCTTGGAGCCAAATTCCACCAAATAGGAAAACCTATATAAATGGTATCATACTCCGCGAGACTTCCCAATTTAGAATACAATGCAGGACGTGATTTGGAATCCGACATCTCCACACTGCTGCGCGAAGCTTTGTCGTGCCAGTCCAAATCAGCAGCCGTGTACTTTTTCGCAGGCTGTATTTCGTAGAGGGTCCCATCAACAGCTTCTGCCACCAACTTGGCAGCCCTTGCCGTTGTTCCCGTTGCCGAGAAATAAGCTACCAGTGTCTTACCACCTTTTTTCTGTGCGTTAACAGTAATAGACAACAGCATAACTGCCATCATAAACAACACCAATCTTTTCATACGATATATTATTTAGTTGAAACATATAAATCCAATTGTTATAGCGATACAAAAGTAGCGGGTATTATTTATTATATAGGTATCCAAATTACTGATTATATAACCCGAATTACTGATAGATGTCCGAGAAGAGAAATAAAAAATCCCGTAAAATCAAGGTTTTACGGGATTTGTCATACTTTGAATCCTTTTTGTCTTTGGAGCTCTGCGGAGAGACAGGCTCTCGAACCTACATATTCAAGAAATATCATAAAATTGCAAATCATTAATAATCAAGCACTATTTGGAGTACATAGTAAATCTAAATCTTTCTGAATATCTTTTGCTATTCCAAATATTGGGTGTATATTTGGGTGTAGAATTTCAAACACACCCAATTATGAATATCAAACGAAACATCATTTTTGCATTGGAAAGCCGGAAGAAGAACGGTGTGCCAATCGTGGAGAACGTGCCTATCCGTATGCGTGTCATATACGCAAGTCAGCGCATTGAGTTTACAACGGGTTACCGCATTGATGTAGCCAAGTGGGATGCTGACAAGCAGCGAGTGAAGAACGGGTGTACCAACAAACTAAAGCAAAGTGCATCTGAAATCAATGCCGATCTGCTGAAATACTATACCGAAATTCAAAACGTGTTCAAGGAATTTGAGGTACAGGAAGCCATGCCCACTACCCAACAGCTAAAGGACGCATTCAACCTGCGGATGAAAGATACAAGTGAAGACCAGGAAGACGTAAAGATAAGTTTTTGGGAGGTATTCGATGAATTTGTAAAAGAATGCGGCAACCAGAATAACTGGACTGAATCCACATACGAAAAGTTTGCAGCCGTTAAAAATCACCTCAAGGAGTTCAAGGAAGATTTAACCTTTGAATATTTCAATGAATTCGGACTGAACGAATATGTCAATTTCCTGCGCGACAAAAAGGATATGAGGAACAGTACCATCGGTAAACAAATGGGATTCCTCAAATGGTTCCTGCGGTGGAGCTTCAAGAAAGACTATCACCAGAATATAGCATACGATACGTTCAAACCGAAATTGAAAACCACCCCCAAGAAGGTAATCTTCCTGACATGGGAAGAACTGAACAGACTTAAAGACTATCAGATACCCAAAGACAAACAGTATCTGGAACGTGTCCGGGATGTTTTCCTGTTCTGTTGCTTTACCAGTCTGCGTTATTCAGATGTTCGCAACCTAAAGAGAAGTGATGTCAAGTCCGACCATATAGAAGTCACCACCGTTAAAACGGCAGATAGTCTGAGTATTGAACTGAACAAGTACAGTAAAGCCATACTTGAAAAATACAAGGACATCCATTTTGAAAACCACATGGTATTGCCTGTTATCAGCAATCAGAAAATGAATGATTATCTGAAAGAACTGGGAGAACTGGCAGAAATTAACGAACCTATACGTGAAACCTACTATAAAGGGAATGAGCGCATAGATGAAGTTACCCCGAAATACGCATTGCTCAGTACTCATGCAGGAAGAAGAACATTCATCTGTAATGCGCTGGCTCTAGGTATTCCGGCACAGGTTGTAATGAAATGGACAGGACACAGTGATTATAAAGCCATGAAGCCCTACATTGACATAGCCGATGATATTAAGGCTAATGCAATGAACAAGTTTAACCAACTATAAAAGTATCAGTCTGTTTCACAGATTATCCATTATTAGAGTTATCTTTGTTAAGTAATAGTTAGTAATATGGAAAATAACAACGAACATAATATAAAGAAAGGTCATTTTGATGCCTTTGTCCATGCTGTCGGTTCGGAAATAGAACAGGCACAAGTCCGGCTCATTACCGCAGCCAATGCCCAGATGTTGTTCCATTACTGGAAAATGGGCAATTATATACTGTACCACCAAAACCTGCATGGCTGGGGTGGTAAAATTATCAAGAAGTTGGCACAGGCAATCAGATTCAATTATCCTGAAAAGAAGGGATATTCGGAGCGTAATCTTACTTATATGTGCCAGTTTGCCCGTTTATATCCGTTAAATGTACTTCGTAGTTTTATTGAAACAGATTCAATACTGTCAGTCCCTAATATTCAAAACATTACTAATGAAGTCCTTAAACTCAACAGCGGGCAATTTACGCAGGAGCTTACTGCGCAAATACAATCAGCTGATAATCAATCTTTAGAAATTACGCAGGAGGTTCCTGCGCAATTTCAGAATGTAGAAAAAACAGTAGCAACCATCTATAAAATAAAAATAGAGGATATAGAAGATTTATTCTTGGCGTCACCGATTGCAAGAATAAATTGGGCAAGCCATATGGTCATACTCAATAATCCGCTACCATTAGGTGTAAGGTATTGGTATATGAAACAATCTGTAGAAATGGGTTGGAGCAGTAATGTGCTGAAAATGCAGATTGAAAGTAATCTGTATGACAGACAAATCAAGAGTAACAAGGTAAACAACTTCACTGCCACACTTCCGGCACCTCAAAGCGATCTTGCCAATTATCTGTTAAAAGACCCGTATATCTTTGACTTGGCAGGAGCAAAGGAAAAGGCTGACGAAAGGGATATAGAAGAACAGTTGGTAAAGCATGTAACCCATTACTTGCTGGAAATGGGTAACGGCTTTGCTTTTGTTGCCAGACAAAAACATTTCCAGATTGGGGACAGTGACTTTTTCGCCGACCTGATTCTATATAATATCAAGCTCCACGCCTATGTCGTCGTGGAATTGAAAGCAACGCCATTCAAACCGGAATATGCAGGGCAGTTAAATTTCTATATCAATGTTGTAGATGATAAACTGAGGGGAGAAAATGATAACAAGACCATCGGTCTTTTGCTGTGCAGGGGTAAGGATGAGGTCGTGGCACAATATGCCTTGGCTGGATATGACCAGCCGATAGGTATCAGCGACTATCAATTGAGCAAGGCAGTACCCGAAAATCTGAAATCTGCCCTACCGAGTATAGAAGAAGTGGAAGAAGAACTGACCTTATTCCTTGACAAGGACAAGAACCCATAATATAAAGTATATGGCAGGAAAGATACAGACGATGATTCCCCAATATGGAGAACTTAACAGAATATACAGAGACTATATAGATAATTACGCTTTTTCTTTTGACAGGCAGAAATTCATATCGGATTTCTATCAGGAGTATAATGACATGAAATCCTTTGAAGCCGCTATCCTTGAACTGGTGCTTGACAAGCAAAAAGAGCAATACACCTTGATACTCAACAGTCTGAAAACTGAAATAGAAAAGAGCATACAGGCTTATGAGATACGCCCGTTAAGTGACAGAGCCATAGAACGTGCTTGCTATCAGCACATGGAAAGGTATTCTCAGGAAATTGAAGCCCAGCTGGATGTTACAAGAAGTCTGAGCAAGCCGCTGAATGAAGCCAACAACAGGTATGATTCCATTGGTTACAGGGAGCATACAGCCGAAGAGGAAAAACAGGCAGAGAAAGAATATGAACGCTGCAAGGCTGAATATGACAGGGAAAAAGCCAAACTGAACAAACTCTATGACCAGCAAAAGGCTACAAGAACAGAGGCATTCCAATATATGAAGAACTGTTGTGCGGACATATACCGTCAAAGCTGCCTTTTTCTGGATATATTGAAGAAATACATTCCTGACGGAAAGCAAGAGAATAAATCAAGCGAGCCAATCAGTCAGCAGGAAACGACAGAAGAACAACAGGAATATTTCAGCATGAAATTACTTTCGCTCATTCATGAGGTGTGCAAAGGAGAACAGTTCGAAGAAATTTCCGCACCAGATTTCTATGCCAATATGAATCTTCACCCCTGCAACTGTAAGCTGAAAATAAAACCGAGAGAGAAAATACGTGTATGCTATCTGATATTCCTGATGAGCGAGAAACTCTCCAAACAGGACAGGGACAAATGGAAAGACAGAATACTGAAACTGCTGGATATTGACGACAGCTACTACAAATCCAAGTACAAGGAGCCTGTTTCAGATTTCCCCAGTGACAGCAACCAAAATTTCGCCAAGGAAATGGAACATATATTCAGATAATCCGTGATATATCCTGATACTTTACGAAAGTTCCACTTTTACCACTCAAAATAATTTTTGAGTGGTATTTTTGTTTTCTGATATTCAATAAGATACAATGATATTCAGTTTGTACCGTCCCCATCCTTACCACTCATAACCCTACCTAATTTTGCATCGTTCGAGAACAGAAATAACAGCCAGTGCGCAGGGCTGATTGTTTAACGACTAAATAGATTGGACGATGACAAATATCCAAGAATTATTATCAAAACCCGTCTGGCAAATGACAGGCGAAGAATTCATATTCCTGAGTAAGCACGCTTCAGGTCAGGCCGAAGCATTGCCGCAACCCGTTACAGACACGGAAAAGAAGTATGTGTACGGAATACTCGGTATAGCCAAACTGTTCGGGTGCAGTCTGCCCACTGCCAACCGCATAAAGAAAAGCGGTAAGATAGACAAGGCGATTACCCAGATAGGGCGCAAGATTATAGTTGATGCAGAACTGGCTCTTGAACTTGCCGGAAAGAAAACAGGAGGACGGAAATAATGGGAGGTATGCTTATGGACTATATGAGAGAAATAAAGGAAATATCTGCAGAACAGGCGATAATCCTTTGGCAAGCCTCACGTCTGAGCCTATCGAAAATCTATGAGAAAGCACCTGAGATTTTAAAAGTGCAAGGTTCGGTCATTGGCACACTGGGCAATTTCAGTGCATCCATAGGCAAAGCCAAAAGTAAAAAGACTTTCAATGTGTCGGCTATTGTAGCCGCCTCATTGAAAAACGGTACGGTACTACGGTATGTGGCAGAACTTCCGGAGAACAAAAGGAAAGTCCTTTATGTGGACACGGAACAAAGCCATTATCACTGCCTGAAAGTCATGAAACGTATTTTACGGCTGGCCGGTCTTCCTAATGACAGGGACAATGAACATCTGGAGTTTCTCGCTTTGAGGAAATACACGCCCGAACAGCGCATCAGGATTGTCGAACAGGCTATCTATAATACACCGGACATAGGGCTTGTAATCATAGACGGCATCCGTGATATGGTATATGACATCAACAGTCCGGGAGAATCGACACGCATCATATCCAAGTTGATGCAGTGGACGGATGACAGGCAAATACACATCCATACGATACTCCACCAGAACAAAGGCGATGAAAACGCAAGAGGGCATATCGGTACGGAGCTGAACAACAAGGCGGAAACCGTTCTTCTCGTGGAAAAGGACAAGAGCAACGGGGATATAAGCAATGTTTCGGCCATGCACATACGTGCAATGGATTTCGAGCCTTTCGCTTTCCGTATCAACGACAATGCATTGCCTGAACTCATAGAGGGGTACAGACCCGAAGCGAAGAAACCCGGAAGACCGGAAGAGGAAAAGTTCGACCCTTACAGGCATATTACCGAACAACAGCACCGCATAGCACTAGAAGCGGCTTTCGGACTGAAAGAGGAATACGGCTACAAGGATCTGGAAACCGCCTTAATCAAGTCTTATATGTCAGTAGGTGTAAAACTGAACCATCAAAAGGCGGTATCACTTATCACCATGCTCCGGAACAAACGGATGATAGTACAGGAGAACGGCAGGAAATACACGTTCAAGCCAGACTTTCACTATTAGACCGTCTAACCTGTAATCACTTCACTTTATTCGGCAGGTCTATATATTAAGGATAAAGCGAAGCGATTGCAGAGAATGTAAAACCGCTTCACTTTATTACCGTATCCTATATATACGAAAATAAAGTGAAGTGATTATACAGACCGTACTTCATAAAAAGGTACGGGCGAAAAGAGAAATAAATATTCCAACCATTATTCAAACACTCATCTTATTATGGATATACAAACAGCAAAACAAATCAGGATAGCGGATTTTCTGTACAGTTTGGGACATTCTCCCGTCAAGCAGCAAGGTATCAACCTGTGGTATAAATCCCCGTTACGGGAAGAGACAGAGCCCTCGTTCAAAATAAATACCGAACGCAACCAATGGTATGATTTTGCAATTGGTAAAGGTGGAAATATCATTGCACTGGCACAGGAACTCTACTATTCCGACTATGTACCTTATCTTCTACAGAAAATCGAGGAACAGACTCCGCACATCCGTCCCGTATCTTTCTCTTTTGGCAAGCAGTCATTTTCCGAACCGAGTTTTCAGGAGTTGGACATTGTACAGCTGACTTCTCCTGCCCTGCTTGCCTATCTACAGGAAAGAGGGATAAACACGGCACTGGCGAAAAGAGAATGTAAGGAAGCCCGTTTCACCCACAACGGCAAACGTTATTTCGCCATTGCTTTTCCGAACATATCGGGTGGATATGAAATCCGCAACCGATATTTCAAGGGATGTATCGCACCAAAAGAAATATCCCATATCAGACAGTCAGGAAAGCCAAGGAGTGCATGTTACGTTTTTGAGGGATTTATGGATTACCTTTCCTTTCTGACCTTAAGACTGGAAAGCTGTCCGCAATCACCCGACTTCGACAGACAGGATTACATAGTTCTTAATTCCGTAGCCAATGTTCCCAAGGCACTCTATCCGTTGGGAAGCTATGAGCGCATCCACTGTTTCTTTGACAATGACCGTGCAGGAATGGAAGCAATACAGCAAATCAGAAAGGAGTATGATGCTACCCGGTATATACGTGACGCCTCGCAAATCTACAGTGGATGTAAAGATCTGAACGAATATTTACAGAAACGAATAGCCGATAGGAAAGAGCAAGCGCAATCTGTCAAAAAGAGGAATGATACACTATCCAAGAAACCGAAAGGCTTCCGGTTATAGCCCACTATAACTACACGCTTCGCTTTCGTAGTTGTGGGCTCTCCCGAGGGGATTAGGGCTTTGCCCTAATGACCCACTCAGGGCATTTCACCCCTGAGAACCCCGAGCAAAGAGTGACCCTCTCTTTGCAATCTCCGCTTATGGGTTACCCCTAAGAACCCCTCTGCGAAAGCGAGCAAAGTAAATCAATTGTAAACAAAGGAAAGAAGCTATGGCAACAAAATCAAGCATACATATCAAGCCTTGCAACATCGCATCGAGCGAGGCACACAACCGAAGGACTGCCGAGTATATGCGTAATATCGGGGAGTCCAGAATCTATGTCGTTCCCGAACTTTCCACCGATAACGAACAGTGGATAAATCCCGACTTCGGCACTCCCGAACTGCGAACTCATTATGACAATATCAAGCAAATGGTCAAGGAAAAGACCGGACGTGCCATGCAGGAAAAGGAAAGGGAACGCAAGGGAAAGAATGGAAAGATTATCAAGGTGGCGGGATGCTCACCCATCCGTGAAGGAGTATTGCTTATCAGACCGGACACCACACTGGCTGATGTACGCAAATTCGGTGAAGAGTGCCAAAGACGCTGGGGCATCACTCCGCTACAGATTTTCCTGCATAAAGACGAAGGGCATTGGCTGAACGGTCAGCCGGAAGCAGAAGACAAGGAGAGCTTCCAAGTCGGTAACAGATGGTTCAAACCAAATTATCATGCTCATGTCGTATTCGACTGGATGAACCATGAAACTGGAAAGAGCCGAAAGCTCAATGACGAGGATATGGCAACCATGCAGACCCTTGCTTCCGATATTCTCCTGATGGAACGTGGACAGGCAAAAGCTGTCACAGGTAAAGAGCATCTGGAACGAAATGATTTCATCATTGAGAAGCAGAAAGCCGAACTGCAACGTATAGAGGAAACCAAGCGACACAAGGAACAACAAGTAAGCCTTGCCGAACAGGAACTCAAACAGGTAAAAGCAGAGATACGCACGGACAAACTAAAGAAAACAGCCACCAATGCTGCTACCGCCATAGCAAGCGGTGTAGGTTCTCTTTTCGGAAGCGGTAAGCTGAAAGAACTGGAACATCACATCGAGCAGCTACATCAGGAAATTACCAAACGGGACAAAGCTACTGATGAATTAAAAATTCAGATACAACAAATACAGGAACAGCATAGCAGACAAATTCGTAATCTTCAAAGAATACATAATCAAGAACTTGAAGCCAAAGACAAGGAAATATCACGATTGAGCACCTTGCTTGAAAAAGCCCACAAATGGTTTCCCATGTTCAAAGAGATGTTGAGAATGGAAAAATTATGCGCTGTTATCGGGTTTACCAAAGACATGATAGAAAACCTCTTGACAAAGAAAGAATCCATACAATGTAGTGGCAAAATTTATTCCGAAGAACACAGGTGGAAATTTGACATCAAGAATGATATTTTTAGGGTTGAGAAACATCCGATGGATAGTGGTAAGCTTATGCTGACCATAAACCGACAACCCATAGTACAATGGTTTAAGGAACAATGGGAAAAGTTACAGCAGAATCTACGTAACTCGGTGCAGAGAGAGCAAAAATCCAGAGGATTTAGAATATAGAATAGCCTATTATTAATAAAATCAAGTATCTATGCATCCAAACAGATTGTTTTTATTACAGAATCAAAATCCTAAGAATTTATAAAAAATGAAGCCTAAAGAAGTTTTGGAAAAATGGATAGATTGCTTTAACAAAGCAGATGCTTATCATATAGCAGAGCTGTATGCTACTAATGCAGTAAATCATCAAGTCGCAAACGAACCAATAATTGGTAAAGAATCAATCTACAAAATGTTTGTGAATGAATTTGCCACTGCTAAAATGGTTTGTATGGTGGAAAATATTTTTGAAGATGGCGAATGGGCTATCATGGAATGGAAAGACTCTCTTGGACTTCGTGGATGCGGATTTTTTCATGTAAAAGATAACAAAATCGTCTTTCAAAGAGGGTATTGGGATAAACTTTCATTCTTGAAGCAACACAATCTTCCAATTGAATAAGTACTATCAGAATACGGACTGGGAAATTGAAATACCCAGTCCGAGTTATATAATGAATTTTACTTGTTAAACTATTTAAAGTCAGTTGGATAACAAACCATACCTTTCACATTCTCAGTAGCTCCAGGTATTAATTCAGCCACCATGCAATATTCATGAGAGACTTCGAAAGGAAATTCAATTCCTAAATCGATAGCCTTGCGATAGCCAAATCGAGGATAATACTCTTTATGCCCCAATACGACTGCTGTGCCGTAACCCAAAAGTGCTGCCCTCTGATGGGCTTACTGAATCAACATCCCCCCCCCAATTCCCTTACGCTGGAATTCCGGCAAGACTGCCAATGGAGCTACACTCAGGGATGTGACAGACTGGGTGTCACTATCTATCTTTACTTCTGTAAGTAAGATATACCAGACAATTTGTTTTTCTGTCATTTTCTTGTTCTTATCTAATTGTTAGGCTCATTGTTGTTATACATTGTTTAATTATAGATAAATCGTGAATATCCTTCTCTCTTAAATCGTAGCCCGAATGGAATACTTGTTGCCCTTTTGCAGAAATGCAAGGGATGCTTCTGCCTTCAAAGACTGCTGTTCCAAAATAGTCCGGTTGAAATTCATACCAGCCTCCATCCAAGTCGGCTTGTTTGGAAGTGCCGTCCGCATTCAAGACAAAAGGATGGATATCAATATAGCCTAATTCTTTGCTATACAGTTCCACACGGGTGGGCAACCAATTTGTTTCAATTTGATATCCTCTCTCCTGCAAAAGATCAAGGAGTTGGTCTGTATAATTGGCATCAAAATCAATGTCAATATCTCTATGCAAGCGGGTTTGCTGTCCGTACAAGACATCCACTCCCCAGCCTCCATCCAACCAAAACTGCATGTCCAGGCTTTCCAACAAGTCCAAAACTTGAAATAACTCTGTAATCGTAGTGTGTTCTTTCTTTGTCATATAATAATTCTTTAATAAATAATACTATGCGTAATTATCCAACTGCTTGATTGAAGAAATAAAATTTGCACCCACTCCAATCAGAAAGATAACCCATCCGCTGATCATAAAGACGGATGTGATACCCCATGCTTCCACCCAATATCCTGAAGCTACGATACCCAGCATTGATGGAAAGGTACTCAAACTAAAGATGAGAGAAAAAGTCCGTCCAAGCATGTCCGAAGCCAAGTTCTGCTGAATAATAGCGATGAAAAGCGCATGGTAAATGGAATAGGCTATGCCTCCTGTAAATGTTAGGCAAACAAAACCTATAAATGCGCTTGATGGTAAATAACTGGCGCTAATCAGATACAATCCCAATATCACATAAGCCGTATGCATCACTAATGTTTGCTTGCTTTTCAAAGCCTTACAGGCAAGTACTAAACCGCCCAACAATGCCCCTGAGCCCCAACCCATTTCCACAACTCCCATTTGCAAAATGTTTCCGTTGAAATGCAGAAGCGTCATAAAAGGAAATAACGTAAAAACAGGCATAAGGACAAAAGTCACCAGCGTAAAGCATACGAATAAAGGCAAAATGCCCATTGTACGCCGCAAGGTATGCCAACATTCCGTCAGTTCTTTTTTGAAATCTGGAAGAACTTTCGTTTTTTGAAGAGAAGGAATCTGGACACAAAGTAAGGTCAGACAAGCAGCAACAGCTCCGATCACATCTATGAGCAGAATATACTGTATGGGAAGCCAAACAACGAGGCTTGCCCCTACAACGGGAGCTATCACCTCACTGAAGGATTGAATGGAATGGTACAAACCTGATACCCTGACAAGATGGTGCTTGGGAACCAGTAGAGGGATGCTTGCCTGTAAAGCAGGTGCATGAAACGTACTGCCTATTGAACGACAAGCAGTCAATAGATAAAAAAAAGAAAGGTCTTTATAACCCTTGGTTATCACAATAAAAAGACATAGGGTACAGAACGCGATGAACAAGTCCGAATAAAACATCGTTTTCTTTCGATTCCATCTGTCAACATAGACCCCGGCAAACAAGCCTAATACAAATTGTGGTAAAAATCCAGCTAAAATAGCCAGAGATAAAGCTGTCGGGGATTTAAATTCGTTGCTAATCCAAAAAATAATGGAGAAGCCAACAATCGTACTTGTTAAAATAGATATGAGTTGGCCTATTCCTATCACGGCCAAAGTTGATTTCCAATGATTCATTGTGCTAATATTTCATGCGTTTATAGATAAGTACTTTCGTACATTAAGCAAAACGAAATTCTATCCACACAAAAAACTTGTATTATAATCCACTCCTGACGTTGGAATACAATAACAAATACTTTCAGGACGATGTAAAGTCCTGAAAAATCAAAGTGAATGGATAGATAAATATTAGTCTTTTCTCATCGGATTCTTTTAATATCGCTACTCTTTTATTATGTAGTGGTTGTATTATCTTAAATAAAACAAAAACACCCGACTTTACATTCTTGGGTGCAAAACTGGGTGTTTGTTTTGCAATCTGCTGATTTTCAGCGTTTGTTGCGGAGAGACAGGGATTCGAACCCCGGGTGCCTCGCAGCACAACGGTTTTCAAGACCGCCGCAATCGACCACTCTGCCACCTCTCCTAAAACTTCCTTTTCGAGAAGTGCTTTCCTCTTTAAAGCGGTGCAAAGGTACAAATCATTTTTAATTCTGCAAACTTCCTTTCTCTTTTTTCATGAATTAATAGTACTTTTGCACCATGATATATCCGCAGAACTTTGAACAGAAAATAGGTTTCGACCAAATACGCCAATTGCTGAAAGAAAAATGCCTCAGTACACTTGGCGAAGAACGGGTGATGGACATGGCATTCTCCGACCACTTTGGAGAGGTAGAGGAGCGTTTGGACCAAGTCACTGAATTTGTACGCATACTCCAAGAAGAAGACAACTTCCCGGCACAATACTTTTTTGATGTACGCCCGTCACTGAAACGCATACGTGTGGAAGGCATGTATCTAGATGAACAAGAACTCTTTGACCTACGCCGTTCACTAGAAACCATACGTGATATTGTACGCTTCCTACAGAAAAGCGACGATGATGAGGAAGAGGGCGCTTCCCCCTACCCTTGTCTGAAAAGACTGGCAGGAGACATCACCGTTTTCCCACAGCTCATAGCAAAAATAAACGGCATCCTCTCTCCTTACGGAAAAATCAAGGACAATGCCTCTACAGAGTTGGCACGCATCCGCCGGGAACTGGCAAGTACTATGGGAAGTATCTCCCGCTCACTGAACAGTATTCTACGAAATGCCCAGTCCGAGGGCGTTGTGGACAAAGACGTAACGCCCACCATGCGTGACGGCCGTCTGGTCATTCCCGTTGCACCGGCACTGAAACGGAAAATACGCGGTATTGTACACGACGAGTCGGCCAGTGGTAAAACCGTATTCATCGAGCCTGCCGAAGTAGTGGAAGCCAACAATCGCATACGAGAACTTGAAGGTGACGAACGCAGAGAAATTATCCGCATCCTGACGGACTTCTCCAACCAGCTGCGCCCCTCCATCTCCGACGTACTGCTATCATACGAGTTCCTTGCCGAAATAGACTTCATACGTGCCAAAGCATTGTTTGCCGAGCAAATATCCGGACTCAAACCGGCTCTCGAAAACAAGCAACTACTGGACTGGACAATGGCGGTACACCCACTCTTGCAACTTTCTCTCGCCAAACATGGCAAAAAAGTCGTACCGCTTGACATCGAACTGAATGAAAAGCAACGTATCCTTATTATCTCCGGTCCGAACGCAGGCGGCAAGTCTGTCTGCCTAAAGACAGTAGGCTTATTACAATACATGCTGCAATCCGGACTACTCATCCCGATGCACGAACGCAGTCATACCGGAATATTCAGCAGCATATTCATTGACATCGGTGACGAGCAGTCCATTGAAGATGATTTGAGTACCTACTCCTCCCACCTTACGAACATGAAAATCATGATGAAAAACTGCAATGAACGGAGCCTCATCCTGATTGATGAATTCGGTGGTGGAACAGAACCCCAGATAGGAGGCGCCATCGCCGAAGCCGTATTGAAACGCTTCAACCAAAAACAGACGTTCGGTGTCATCACCACACACTATCAGAATCTGAAACATTTTGCCGAAGACCATGAAGGTGTAGTAAACGGCGCCATGCTCTATGACCGCCATCTGATGCAAGCACTGTTCCAGTTGCAGATAGGCAATCCGGGCAGTTCGTTCGCTGTAGAGATTGCCCGCAAAATAGGTCTGCCGGAAGATGTCATCGCCGATGCCTCGGAAATTGTGGGCAGTGAATACATCAATGCCGATAAGTACCTGCAAGACATTGTGCGCGACAAACGCTATTGGGAAGGCAAACGCCAGACAATACGCCAGCGTGAAAAGCACATGGAAGAGACTATCGAGCGTTATCAAACCGAAATCGAAGATTTGCAGAAATCCCGGAAGGAGATTCTGCGCAAAGCGAAGGAAGAAGTGGAGCAACTGATGCAGGAAGCCAATGCACGCATCGAGAACACCATACGCTCCATCAAAGAAGCCCAAGCAGAAAAAGAAAAAACACGCCAGGCCCGCCAGGAGTTGACGAACTTCCGTGAATCAATGGAAGCGCTTGCCAACAAGGAACTGGAAGAAAAAATCGCCCGCAAAATGGAAAAGCTGAAAGAGAAGCAGAACCGGAAAAAGGAAAAGAAAGCGGGCAAAGGAAAAGAGAACGGACTGTCTGCCCAGGCTTTGGCAGAACAGCAGGCGCGGAAAGAGGCAGAACGCCTTGCAGCCATCACCCCCGGCTGCAACGTCAGAATAAAGGGCCAAACCTCTGTGGGCGAAGTAATGGAAGTGAATGGCAAGAATGCGGTCATCGCGTTCGGCAGCATCAAGACTACCGTAAAGCTGGACAGGCTGGAACGTACCAACGCGCAGCCTAAACAAGCTGATGTGTCCACCAAAAGCACTTTCATCAGCGCCCAGACCCAGGACAGCATGTACGAGAAGAAACTGCATTTCAAACAAGACATTGATGTCCGCGGCATGCGTGGCGACGAAGCCTTGCAAGCCGTTACCTATTTCATTGATGACGCCATCCTTGTCGGCATGTCACGCGTGCGTATCCTTCACGGAACGGGAACAGGCATCCTGCGCATGCTTATCCGTCAATATCTGGAAACTGTTCCCGGAGTGCGCCACTTTGCCGACGAACATATACAGTTCGGCGGAGCAGGCATCACCGTTGTGGACTTGAGTTAATGGATAATTGACAGTTGATAATTGATAGTTAAAGCTAAATCATAAATCTGAAATATATGAAATCAATCAAAGAACTCTACCGTATCGGTACCGGTCCATCCAGCAGCCACACCATGGGACCGCGCAAGGCAGCTCAGATATTCCTGGAAAGGCATCCCGAAGCAGCCGCATTCCAAGTAACCCTATACGGAAGCCTCGCCGCTACCGGCAAGGGACACATGACCAATGTTGCCATCACCGAGACATTGCAACCCGCAGCACCGGTAGAAATAATCTGGGAACCCAAAATATTCCTGCCCTTCCATCCCAACGGCATGAAATTCGTCTCTTTGGACAGCGAAGGCAAGGAGACCGACCAATGGACTGTATTCAGTGTCGGCGGCGGTGCCCTGGCAGAAGAGAATGACGGAGCATCATCCGTAAACACCCCGGATGTATACGAAATGAACAGTATGACCGAAATACTACAATGGTGTGAACGTACCGGAAAAAGTTACTGGGAGTACGTCAAGGAATGCGAGGAAAGCGACATTTGGGATTACCTGCAGGAGGTATGGAAAACCATGCAGGCTGCCGTAAAACGGGGATTGGATAGTGAAGGAGTCTTGCCTGGCCCTCTGAATCTGCGCCGAAAGGCTTCTACCTATTATATACGTGCCAGTGGCTACAAGGCTTCCCTCCAGTCGCGCGGACTGGTATTTGCCTATGCCTTGGCAGTAAGTGAAGAAAATGCGTCAGGTGGGGTCATTGTCACTGCACCTACCTGCGGTTCGTGTGGCATTGTACCGGCAGTGCTCTATCATCTGCAAAAAAGCCGGGAGTTCAGCGACACACGCATACTCCGTGCCCTTGCCACAGCCGGACTGATAGGAAACATCGTGAAGACCAACGCTTCCATTTCGGGAGCGGAAGCCGGATGCCAGGCAGAGGTAGGCGTAGCATGTTCCATGGCATCAGCCGCAGCCAACCAATTGTTTGGAGGCAGTCCGGCACAAATAGAATATGCCGCTGAAATGGGATTGGAGCATCATTTGGGAATGACCTGCGACCCGGTTTGTGGGTTGGTACAAATCCCGTGCATCGAACGTAATGCCTACGCCGCCGCACGTGCCCTGGATGCCAACCTTTACTCCTCCTTCACCGATGGCATGCACCGCGTATCATTCGACAAGGTGGTGGAAGTCATGAAAGAAACCGGAAACGACCTGCCCTCCCTCTACAAAGAAACCAGCGAAGGAGGACTGGCGAAGGATTATAAGCCGATGTAGTTAGAGATTACGGATTAAGGATGAAGGATTAGGGGTGTGCAATCATATTGAACCTTAATCCTTAATCCCTAACCCCTCATCCCTAATCAAGTTTTACCGGCCAATGCGTATCATCCCTATTACCGCTCACATCTTTTGTCTGTAGCAAGCCGCCTTCTTCCGAATAGAACAATTGATACTCTGCATTTCCCTTTTCAACTTCAATGACAAACTGCATAGGCACTACCGGATACTCCAAAAGAACAATCTCCTCTATCTTCCAACCGGCATACTCACTGGCGCTGAAAGAGGTCTGTACTGTTCCCGGAAGATTATTCCAAAGCAATTCGGTTTCCGTCAGTTGCCATTCCGCCTGATTATTGAACCATACATCCTTTTCCTGCCCATCCACTTTACAATCTGCAACGAAATAGCCCCCTTTCTGTTCCCATTCCACATGGATTGCGGAAGGGTATTTGGACTTCAATGCTTGTGACATTGCTTCGGGCACTTTGACATCATCCTTGTCGTCATCATCACTGCATGCACCAAGTGCCAAGGCGGCGATGAACATCATCGCCAACATTTGAATCTTTATTCTCATCATTTCTCTATAAAGTTTAGGTTAATAGTTACTGGAGAATCAATCGTCCATGCTGACGAACTTTCCCTTTTTGTTGAACTTCAAAGAGTAGTCATTACCCAATTCAATTTCCACACCGGTACGTCCGCGTTCGATTTTAGTAATAATCTCTCTCGGGAAGTTAGCCTTCACATACTCCTTTACCGGAACCGGAATCAATGCTTCGGGAACAGCGGACTTCTTGCAATCCACTTCCAACCAATTTCCTTTCTTGTCGAAGTCTATTTCCGTACGGTCTGTCAACAGCACTTCATATTTTTTAGTCTGCAATATTTCACTTTCAATCTTGATGTGTGAAATGTGCGGTTTCGAGAAATACTGGTTGATAAAATTGCGTGCCGTCAGCGGAAGCTGCTTGGTATCCTGAGTGATGACATCACCGGCAAAGGCAAACTGAACAGCTACAAGAGCCAACACAAGAATAGACAATACTTTCTTCATAATCGTTATTTTTTAATGTTACTAATAAATTTCATATTATTCACACTGCAAATAACGGTAGAGAATTAGGAAAGATTTGGGAACAATCGCAGTTAACGGTAAATTTCACTTTCTTTAACCAGACGGAAGGTATGCATACCGTCTTGCCATTCATACGTGAGCTTCAATGAAGACGACAACGCAATGGAACGCGCTATGGCAAGCCCCAGTCCGGTGGAGTCCTTCTTGCCATCCATGCCATGATAGAAACGCCGGAACAACTTCTCTCCATCCAAAGGAACATCACCCGTATTCTTTATGACCAGCGAAGTTGGAGTGGTAAGTACCTGCAACTCTCCCCCTTCCCTATTGTGCAGCAACGAATTCTTCACCAGATTGGAAACCAGTATTTGCGCCAGCGAATGGTTGCAACGGATAATAAAAGGCTGCTCCTCCCGTTTTCGTATCAGTCTCACCTGCTTATGTTCATAGATATCCATCAGGTCGGGCAAGAGTTCATCCAATATCTCATCCACCGAGACATCCTCCATCTCGGTATACTGCCCGTTCTCTATACGGGAAAGCAACAGCAGGGACTTGTTCAGTTTTACGGCACGCCCCAGCGTGGCATATATCTCGTCCAGCTGCTCCATTTGCTGTTCCGTCATCCCTTCACTCTCAGCCAGCAGTTCCACTTTTCCCCTCACGATGGCAAGCGGTGTCTGCAACTCATGCGAGGCATTCTCGATGAACTGCTTCTGCTCCTCGTATGCCTTGTAGCTGCGGTTGCCCATATCCAATGCAGCATCGCTCAGCTGGCGGAACTCCCGTATCTTCGTCGGGTTGTCCAATGGAGGCACCTCCTTGCCGGGCTGAATGCAGTGCAGCCAGTCAAGCAACCTATGTAACGGACGGAACACTCCCTTCAGCACCAACTGGATGCCGATGGAAGTACAGATGAGAAACAACAGGAACAGCGCTCCCAGATACCAAAGCATAGCCTCCACCATGTCATCCCGCTCCAAAATGGAAATCATCAGTTTCAACTCATAATATTGCCCGTCGGGCATACGGAAAGCGGTACACATGACACGTACCGGTTCGTCTTCATCCTCCAGTTCGATATAAACCGTAGCATCATAGAACACTTGTCTGTAATGCCGCCCTTCCTCTTCGGATATAGGAGTGAACTTATAGAAAGACATCAACGAGCCTTCCGTTTCGAGTATCGAGGGGTCGTGAAGCGCACTCTCCATCAATATCTCACCGTAATTCTCCAACGTATCGTCCGTCTCATCCACCACCTCGTCAATGATTGCGTAATAGAACAGCACACCCCACACTGCCATCAACAGAAACAGCAGCAATGCAAGTTTGCGGTAGGTGTAGCTCAGCAGCTTCATAGTTCGGAGAGTTTGTAGCCGAATCCATAGACAGCCTTTAATTCTATGGTAGCCTCAGCTTGTTTCAATTTCTTACGCAGATTCTTCACTTGCGAGTAGATAAAATCCAACGAATCCGCCTGGTCTATATTGTCTCCCCACACCGACTCGGCAAGGCTCATTTTATTGATGACCCGGCCGGGGTTGACTACAAAATAATAGAGCAGGTCGAACTCCTTGCGGTTCAGCTGCAAGGGTTTTCCGTTTATCTCTACCTGCCGTTTGTCGGGGTAGAGCAAAAGATTTCCAAGGGTGACGGTCACATCTCCCTTCGCCTGCCGCCGACGTATCAATGACTTGACACGTGCATTGAGTTCTGCCAGATGGAAAGGCTTTGTAAGGTAATCGTCGGCTCCCAGTTCCAGCCCGTCCACCTTGTCGTCCAGCGAGTCTTTGGCCGAGATAATAAGCACACTGTCACTGCGGTGCAGCCGTTTCAGCTCACGCAGCAAGTCCAGACCGCTCCCGCCAGGCAACATGATATCCAGCAAAATGCAGTCGTAATCGTAGTCATTGATTTTATCCAATGCCGAAAAATAGTCGGCAGCGGTCTCTACAACAAACTTTTCTTTCAAGAGCGAAGTGCGGATGGTTTCCCGCAAATCTTGCTCATCTTCTACAATCAGGATTTTCATACCGGCAAAGATGGTCTATAAAACTGGAAACAATCTGGAAAACTATCCACTAATCAATGCTGTCTGTCTGATAGTCCTCCATCAGTTCTTCTTTTGCCATGGAGATTTTCCCGTCAGCCGTAATGGTCAGTCTGATGGGAACATAAAGGTCGGATTGCGGATAGCAGACGCTCGCCGCGTATATGATTCCTTGCGGAGTGGTCTTGTCATAGACCAGCCCCTCAAGAATGGAGTACTTCATGAACTTGGCATCCACCAACGAAGCAAAATTATCTTTGGTGAACACTTTATCCACCACCTGCTTCCCGCCGCACGTGATGCGCAAGGTGATACGGTTATCCACAAATTTCTCCCCCTGCTCGTTTTTCACTATCGGCAGAGATTCATCCGGCCGGCGCACTACAGAAGACTGATACTCTTTTCCCTTATACGTAAAGGATGTTTTTACATCAGACACCTGCATGCGCTGTGGGCCGGCAATTTCTGTACTATCCTGCATCAATACCTGCGTACCGTCTTTCTTATTCTTGTCTTGCGACGAACAAGCAGTGAAGAAGATGACCGATGCACACACTAAAATATAGACTATATTCTTCATCGTTCTGTTTTTTAGTAGTTGACCGGACAAAAATAGTACAAATTGAATGCAATAGAAAATTTATTTTCTTTTAGATTCCATTTTTGCTTTTCTATCCTGCACTTTCTTGCTGTATGCAGCATATTGTTCTTCCGTCATAATCTTCTGGAGTTGTGAATCATAAGCAATACGGGCAGTCTTCATCTCTTCACGCTTCTTTTCCATCTCCGCTTTTTTCTGCGCGCGTTGCTCATCCGTCAATTGATGGCGCTTGCCATCTCTCTTATGATGCTTGTGTGCTTTGGCACGATGCATCGGCATATCTCCCATTTTCTCAACCAATGCCAGATTTGCCTCCAGCAGTTGTTGTTTCTGCGTATCGTTCAAGGAGTACTCTTTCACCATCCGTTCCGTCATGCGCTCGGCACGGACTTTCGGTTCGGGCATTTTATCACTGTGGTGGGCATGTTGTGCCATTGCCATGCCACCCATCAGGAAGGCGGCCATCCATATCAGAACTATTCTTTTCATCATTTTTCTCTTTTTTTAATTAATACCTTATGTTAGTTATACCTATTGTGTTGCAACGTATCTATGACAAAAACAAAAGCGGGAAGTTTAACCGCAACTTCCCGCTTTAACATAATAAATGAGGTTGAAAAGAATATTAAGGTTCGTCCAGATACTGTACGATAAGACTCACCTGCTTCGGCATGAATGTCCGTGTCCTTACATTGTACCCGGTATGCGCCAAGGCTTCATACAGTTCATGATTCCGTTTTATCCACCGCGTCAGGGTGCGGATGGCGCAACGTGCAGTAGCATTGGGGCAATAGAGGCATGCCAAATCTTTCTTTTTATAAGTCGTGATACGAAAGCCATTTTCTGTTTCCATAGCAGTTTGTCTGATTTTTAAATGATTGATGTAAAGATACGATATTCAAAAGGCGAAGTCAAGTATTTCAAGGAGAATATGAACCTTTTTCTGAGAAAGTTCATATTCTCCTTATTTACAGAATGTTTATCCTAACGGATTTTCTCCCTGGTCGCCATCGGAACCGCCGCCATCCGGATTTGGTTTGGAGCTACCCCCGCCAGAAACGGTGCCGTTGCCCGACCAATCCATCTTCTCTACGCTGGCGCGGGTCAGCATATCCTTAAAGTAGAAGCCCGGGGTGAAGATAATCTTGCGGCGATAAATCGTGCTTGCCTTCACATCTTCCAGCTTGTCCTGGCTCTTGGCGTTGATGCCGGGACGGAAACAGCCGAACTCACCCAGCTGTACCGAAAATCCCTTGTTGATATCCATATTCAAGGTGTCGATCAATCCGTCCAGCACCAACTTCACCACACCGCGAGGCGCCATGCCTATCTTGGAAACCTCGTCGCATAAATCCTTAAAACCTACCACACCCAAAGTTTTCATCTGCGCCACGTACTTTTCCGTTTTTGTCTCGTCAAAACCGAATACTCTCTTTTTTACTTCATAATTCAAAGCCATAGTTTTTTAATTTTAAATTGATTAATAAAAGTCGGTCTTGTTCGCTCGTCAGTCTGCAAAACCAGTTTCTTTGTGACCACGATGCAAAGATACAACGGGCAGAAAACGGGGTGGTGCTTTAACGGAGGTTTAAGGAGGTTTTCGTAGGATAAAAAAGGATATTGGAGAAAAAGAAAGGAACTGATAGACAATGACTAAGAAATTTTATTCCTTAATCATACATTGTTTTTATCCTTTACGGCATCTTTAATTGACAGCGTAAAAAAGTTCAAGTTCTTTTCTCTCTGAATTTGCGCTTGCAAACTCCAAACTCTTTTTTCCCAAAAATGGATAGTGGTAGTTTCGTGAGCCGACAGGACATAGGGCAATGCACCTTCCACATGAAATACATTGACCTTCATCTGTCTTTATGGGGTTCTCCGACGCAATGGCACGTGTCGGGCACTCTTCCTGAATAGGACGGCACGCCTACGACCAACAATTCATCGCGTCCCAATCTCAAACCGGGGGATTAAAACATTACTCGTAATGTCATGTTGGATATTATCGGCGTGCAGCTGCTTGACGATACCCTGCACGATGGCTTTGGTAGTAAATGTAGCACTGAAAAAAAACAGAATGGACTTTATGTATCTCCATAAATCTTAATTTATCCGATTAAATTTCTAATAACCGTAAATTTATTGGTATCCGTTCAAGGTCAGGCAGAAGAAGTCACTGTCATCATACGGATAATCGTATTCGATGGGGAGTTCTTCTTTCTCTATTTTCTTGGATCCGGCTTTCTCATAAAACAGATGTGCTCTGTCCGTATTCTTGGGGGTGTCGAGAATGATTTACCTCCAGCTTTTTCAATATGCGGGATAACAGCCCTTTATCCATATTGAGCTCACGGGATATGTCCTTTGCATTTCGATTCGGATGCAAATACACATCTTGAATTTTACCTCTTTCTGGCATACACCACACTCGGCCCCATCCCATGCCTCATCAGCATCCCCTCTTCTATAAACCTGTTCAAATCGACAACAGCCTGCTTATAACTACGTCCTGCCAGCCGTGCATACTGGGAGCGATTGATGCAGGGATACTGCTGCAAATACTCATCCAGCAACTGCCAGCGCTGCTCCACGCCCAACGCCTCATCGGCAGACGAAGCAGGCGCCGATGTCGATTGCGGACAACGCTCCAACTGCATCTTACCTTTCAAATCCTTATAGAACTCCCTGCCCAGACGGAAATTCAACCCGCGCAAAGCGATGGAGGCAGCACGAAGCTCTTTCTTGTCCGTCGCCTGGCGGGTACAACTCAAAGAGGGGGTGAAGTAACCCAGTTCGCCCAGCTCCACCGTCCAGCCATTGGCAAGGCAGTCGCGCAACTCATCCATAAAGCCTGCCATCGCTCCTTCCAGCAGGCTGCGGCTGAGACCGGTGAAAAGATGTACACGCTCGATAAATTCCTTGCGGTCGATGGTGCCCTTGGGGACAAAGCGGGCATAAAGGGATTGTTGCTCGCCGGTCTGGCGGACGTCGGGTTTCTCGAAAAGGTCGTAATACGCACTCATATATATTCTGTTTTTAAATGGTCCTGCAATTCCGTCATTTCTTCTTCCACGGCATTAAGGAGAAGAAATGCTATTCTTTAATCATTCCACCATGGAGAAAATATCATTCCACCACGGAAGAAAAATCGTTCCACCATGGTAGAACGATTTTTTCCACACGATGGAACGATTTAATAGTAGCATACAAATATACTAATCGAAAGGAGGAAAAACAAGAAAATTCCCATAAAAAACATATCTTTACGCTGGAAATGAAACATATAAAAAATACACACCAAACTCACTTTAGAGTCATGAAGAAAATATATCCCAAAAAATGGTTGGAACTGCATCCGTACAAGCAGACAAACAGCGTTGACCAGTACTACGTCGGCATTGCAAACGAAATCCACAAAAGACTTTACTCTTCAACGATAGCCGACGCCTTCGAAGAAGAGGAAAACATACGCTATACAAGCCTCTGCCTCGCCGCATGGTTTGAGGACGTCATCTCCCAGACCGGCATCTGGCAGGCATTCACTGCCGAGTGCCGGAAGCGATACGGAGCCTATCTGCCCTTCTACCCCATCAAAGGCGATTATTTTCCGGATGAAATCAATCTGGAGGACATACGCTTTCTGCTTTGGCACCATATACAATATCTGTGCCGGGGAATAAGCGCCATCAACCCCGAGAATCCCGGAATAGAGCAGACTGCACAAGAGATATACGGACTGCTTGCAGAGGAATACGAAACCGCTCCCGAAAATGAAAGGATGCAGGAATTTCTATACCACTCTGCCATGGGAGAAGAAGACTTCTTCCGCTACCGGGAGATACTGGATTGGTTTCACTACCAATGCTACTTCAACATCGAAAATGTCGCCCAATGCCGGGACGAAGCTGAACGGTTGCTGGATGATGAAAAGATTACTCCCGAAATGGCAGAGACCCTCATATATGCCACACGCACCTCACTGACGTTCAAAGGGCGCCGCAACCTGCTGTCGCTGACCTCACCGGAATGGCTGGCTCTCATCGGCAATGCCCATCCCGAACATCAGCTTTGGGGCAAGGTGAAGGTACGGGAAAACAGTTGTTATCTGCTGGAGAAAGAAGATGACAGGTATCTGTACGTCAAAGATTTGTGCAGTGAGGACGAAGGCGAATTCAAGATAACCAAGAAGTCCTTGAACCTTTCGGCCATCCGTAGCCGAGAGGTAGGGAAAAGCACCCTTATCTGCGAACTGATTTATTTTGGCAACGCATGGTGGCAGTGCGGCATGCTTCTCGAGAACAAGTACAACCAGAAAATGGCGGAATATGTGGACGACTTGACGAAACAGAAAGAAAAGACGAATGAAAAGGCTGCATTCCATGATTTCATAAAAGCATCCGGCGGGAAATCTTTTGTATTCTGCCAATCGCAAGAGGAGATTTCTGATTTTCTGCTGAACAAGATGGGATACGGCTTGAAAGAAGACCTGGACATACCACGCATACATACAGAAACCGGAGCCATGCTGATGGCCAACCCGCACACCGGCCTACATATCCAATTCAAGCTGTGCGAATGCATCAAATCTCCGGACAACCCCAATTATAATAAGGAGGAAGCAGAGAAAAACGCCATTATGTTCATCGTCAACCCAGACATTATCCCTTACCAACTGAGTTGCATCCTGCAAGACGAAGGCATGCTTCCGGATGCTTATCTGAACAGTTTGCAAGGAAAAGAATACGGACAAGAGTTCATACGCAAGAATGCACACTTCCTGACTGATTATTTCCATTATCGGTGTCGGGAGAAGGACTTTGATTAGTTGAAAATGGAGGTGTGTTAAAATTCACCACAGATTACACGGATTAACACAAAATGAACTTAATCTACTGATAATCAAAGATGCTTATCTGTGCAAATCTGTGTAATCTGTGGTGAATACCACTTTTGACACATTTCCAACTACCAATTATCATAGTGCTTTCCAGAACTTCTGGAAATCCTTATACCGTCCGTAGCACACTAACTGGTCGCCGGCTTGTATCTGGTCATTTTCCGGCAGTTCGTTCAGTACATTGTGTTCCACATACGAGACGCCCAGGCAATTCTTCAAAGTCTCGGCACGTTTCAAGGCGAGCATCTTCAGGCCAAACTCCTTATCGAGATTCAATTCGTTGGCATAATAGCCAATGAACCTGTCCGGAACGGTGAACTTGACTACATAATAATCCGGTGCCACGCGGAAGGTCTCCATATCGGCACCGAATTCCAGCAACTGTACCAGTCCGCGTGCGGCATCCTCCTCGGGAGTAAGAATGCGTTCCAGCTCAAAAGCCTCGAGCACGGAACGGTGGACAGCGTCAATGGCGCGGGCATAGATATGCTGCACCTTCTTCTGCTTCAGCAAAGCCACTACACGGATGGATGCACCGAAATTCTCGCCGATGGCAACAATCACCACATCCACACTGTTCAGCGGCAACACGGACAAGGCCTGCTCGTCCGTAGCGTCGATGACAAAGGCTGTGGCAATCTTTTCCTTCAGACTATCCACCCGGCCGACGCTCACGTCCGCACCTATCACTTCGTGCCCCAGTGCAGAAAGCTCTTCTGCCAGCACGTGACCATAATTCCCTAAACCGATAATAATATACTTCATCTTATTTAATTGATTATAATCTGACCACTCGGATACTGATACTTCGTATGCTTCTTCTGCTTGATGATGCCAAGCATCAGCGTAATTAGTCCCACACGCCCCACAAACATCAGCAGTGCCACCAGCAGCTTGCTGTCGTCTCCCAACCGTGGGGTAAGGTTCAAACTGGACCCCACCGTGCTCAATGCCGACACACACTCGAAGGTAATGGCCAAAAGCGACGTACCCGGCTCCAGCATACTGATGATGAAAACAAACAGCAACAAGACGCCGAACGACATCACCACCGTGGCATTGGAACGACGGATGGAATCATGTGACAGCTCACGGCCAAACACCTCTACCCGTTCCGTGCCGCGCAACACAGCCACCAGATTCAGCACCACTACCGCAAAGGCATTTACCTTGATACCGCCTGCCGTAGACTGTGAACCGCCTCCCACCCACATCAGAAACAGATATATAAGCAATGTCTGTACCCCCAAGCCTGCCAAGTCCACACTGGTAAAGCCTGCCGTACGGGGACACGTGGCATTGAAAAACGCCTGCGTCCACTTGTCGGCCACCGACATGCCGGCGAAGGCGGCATTCCACTCAAAGACAGCAATGCCCACCGTGCCCAGTACCAGCAGCAGGAAGGTGACTATCAGTACAATCTTTGTATTCAGGTTGTACAGATGGTAAAAACGCTTGCCGTCCCAATGCCACGTACGCAGAAAGTGCCACAGACGACGCAGATGGTAAAGAATAATATCCTTGAAATTCACCAGTATGGGGAAACCGATACCCCCCAGAATAATCAGCAGAGATATATAGATGAAGAACGGGTTGTGCCCCGTCATCACCAACGGATTGCCCAGATTTCCGGGCAACGTGGAGAATCCCGCATTGCAGAAAGCGGAAATGGCATGAAAAGCAGAAAAAGCCAGCTCTTCTTGAAGGTCCATCCCCATCGTCCCGTGGATGTCTCCCCAGATAGCAAGCATCCCTATTCCTTCAATCACCAGCGTAAAGGCCAGAATATAGACCAGGGTGGAGAGCAGGGAATTCAAGGAATTGGAACTCACCATGTCGCGCACCACCAACTGATTGTACAACGAGGTATTACCCATGAAGAACATGGCAAAGAAGCTCGTCAGTGTCATCACTCCCAGACCGCCTATCTGAATCAGCAGAATGATTACCACAAAACCGGTCGGGGTAAAAGTGGACGCCACATCGACAGACGTCAGCCCCGTGACGCACACCGCACTGGTGGATATGAACAGCGAGTCGACCCACGATATGCCGTTCGTCGTGCAGCGCGGCAACATCAACAGCCCCGTGCCTATCATTATGATTATCAGGAAACTTGCAGCCAGAATAAGCGAAGGGTTCGTACGCCGCCCCAACAACCGTACCAGCCCGTTGGAAAGGCTGAAAAAGGAAAACACCAGCAGCAGGACAAGATGATAGGCCTTGCCATGCAGAAATTCCCAGAACTGCAAGATGGCGCCCTCCTCCTCCGGACGATGGAAAATGACCGGGATAAGGGTCAGATAGAGCAGAATGGTCAGTATCCAGGTGAGCTTACTGAAGGTGCGCCGGGTATCCTTGTATTCCAGCAAAATGCGAAGGGTGACATCTACCAGAAAAACAATCCACACCCCATGGTACAAGCGTTGGAGCTGATGCGCCTCGACCTCTGAAATCGTAAAGCCATGCTCATAGACCACGCCGACAATCAGCAGGATGGAGGCCAAATAAGTGATGGAAGTCATTACTCCCACTGTCATCCGTACGTAAGGGTGAATCCATTTATTTTGATACAAAAGGAATTTATGATAAATCTTCATAAATGCATCGATTAATGAAACGCGGCAAACTTAGACAAATATACCTTGATATACAAAAAACAAAAGGAAAAAGAAATTGGTTCAAAAATAATAGCTACATTTGGGCATTGAATTATTAATAATTTTAACCACTATGAGCAACAAAAAGAAAAGATTCATTCTCCCGGAAGAGGAAATCCCACAGTACTGGTATAACATACAAGCCGATATGGTGAACAAGCCCATGCCACCGCTTCACCCCGGCACCAAGCAACCGCTGAAAGCAGAAGACTTGTATCCCATCTTTGCCGAGGAACTCTGCCGCCAGGAACTGAATCAGACCGACACGTGGATTGAAATCCCCGAAGAGGTCCGCGAAATGTACAAATACTACCGCAGCACTCCGCTGGTGCGCGCTTATGGATTGGAGAAAGCGCTCGGCACACCGGCACATATCTACTTCAAGAACGAGAGCGTCAGCCCGATGGGCTCGCACAAGCTGAACTCCGCCATCCCGCAGGCATACTATTGCAAGCAGGAGGGAGTGACTAACGTGACCACCGAAACCGGTGCCGGACAATGGGGAGCTTCCCTGGCATATGCCGCCCGCCTCTTCGGACTGGAAGCCGCTGTCTATCAGGTAAAAATCAGTTACGAGCAAAAGCCCTACCGCCGCAGCATCATGCAGACATTCGGTGCGCAGGTTACCCCGTCTCCCTCCATGTCTACCCGCGCCGGAAAAGATATACTGACCGCCCATCCCAACTATCAGGGCTCACTGGGAACAGCCATTTCCGAAGCCATAGAGCTGGCACAGACCACTCCCAACTGCAAATATACCCTCGGCTCCGTATTGAGCCACGTGGCCCTGCATCAGACCGTCATCGGACTGGAAGCCGAAAAGCAGATGGAAATGGCGGGTGAATACCCCGACACCGTCATCGCTTGCTTCGGAGGAGGTTCCAACTTTGGTGGTATCGCCTTCCCCTTCATGCGCCACAACATCCTCGAAGGAAAGAAAACACGCTTTGTCGCCGCCGAACCTGCTTCATGTCCGAAGCTGACACGCGGTAAATTCCAATACGACTTCGGAGACGAGGCCGGATACACTCCGTTGCTGCCCATGTTTACACTGGGACACAACTTTGCCCCTGCCAATATCCATGCCGGCGGCCTACGCTATCACGGTGCAGGTGTCATCGTATCACAACTGCTGAAAGACGGTTATATGGAAGCGGTGGACATCAAGCAGCTCGAATCATTCGACGCCGGTTGTCTGTTTGCGCAAGCAGAGGGCATCATCCCCGCCCCCGAGTCCTGCCATGCCATTGCCGCCACCATCCGCGAAGCAAACAAATGCAAGGAAACGGGTGAAGAGAAGGTGATTCTGTTCAACCTTTCCGGTCACGGACTTATCGACATGGCATCCTACGACAAGTATTTGTCCGGCGATTTAGTGAATTACGAGCTGACGGATGCCGACATCCAGAAGAATCTGGACGAGATAGGCAATCTGGCTTAATAGATATTCGCCATACTGACAAGCGGTTCATAGAGTTTCTCTATGTCCTGCGAGTCCATCTCAATCTGTACCTGGTCCCCCGGAATCAAACGAGTTCCTGCGGGGACCAGATTTTTTCCATCCCGATGTACATTGATAATGACGCAACGCTCCGGCAGGGACAGTTCGTCCACCAGTTTCCCGTCCAGATAAGAATCCGTCATAATCTCCACTGAAAGCGTATAGCGTTTCTCTTCTTTAAAATCGGGAGCATAAATCATATCTTCATAGAGGGAGACGTTGGAAGGCTTCATTTGCAGAAGTTCCGTAAAATAGTAGGTCAACCCACCAACAACCACCGAAGGGTAAAAGACCTCAAAATGCCCCGTAATCTCCGTAATCAGCACAATGGCCGTGAGCGGTGTACGGACCACGGCCACCAGAAAAGCCGACATGGAAACAAGCATGATATAACTGACATTCTCTTGCCCGATGACACCGTACCTCACTCCTACCAGACCGACAATCTGTCCCAACAACCCTCCCGTAACCAGCGTCGGAATGAAACTGCCGCCCGGCAATCCGGAAGAGACAGAGAAAACGGAAAAGACGAAATGCAGCAACATGACAGCCGTCACCCACATAATCTGCGTACTGCCGTTCTGTGCCTGGGCCAGCAGAAACTGCTCCCCGCCTCCAGTCAGATTGACCTGCATCAGCGAAATGATGTAGGCCACCAGCACCAGATAGAACATCTTGACATACGCCGGAGAATTGACTTTGGCATACACATGCCTGAAAGCATTCATGGTGGAGGAGTAGAACTTCCCGCATACGGAGACAATCACCGCCAATATCAAGAAATACTTCATCTGGACAAAGAAGGCGAAAACCGGTTCCGTTACTTCTATCAGATGGTAAGGATTCACAGGAAAGACCATGCTTGCCACGGCTCCTGCCACAACACCCGCCAGCAAGGTAGTGATGGCCGTCTTAGGGGCATCGAAGCGTTCAATGGATTCTATTACAATGAGCGAGGAAGCCAGTGGCGCTGCAAAAGCCGCAGCGAGCCCCGCTCCCGCCCCGGCTGCCAGCAACTGTTTCTGTTCGCCTTTCAGGATATGAGTCCAGCGGGATACCAGGCTACCCACATAAGAGCCTATCTGCACGGAAGGCCCTTCGCGCCCCAAAGACAACCCCGCCGAGAAGGACAGAATGCCCCCTACAAACTTGGATACCATCTCGATGAAAGGATGCCGGTAAGTGATGCGCCCGTTAATCACGCCGCGTGTCTGCGGAATACCTCCCCCGCCGATAAGCGGCATTTTCCCCACGAGCCACATGACGAAGACGAGAATGCCCCAAGAAAACAGAAAGAGTGGAATGTGCCAGTACCAGGCCGGATGCGAAGCGAAGAAACCACTGCGGAGGTGGAACAGATAATAGAGAAGATAGTGATAGGGCACAGCGACCAGTCCCGTCAGCAAACCGACGAACATGCTGACGAAATACAACCGGGCATCCACCAGCTTCAACTTCCAGATGTGCCAGCCGCGTACTGTTTTCCAGTTCTTGACCCTCGTCCAAAGACGTTCTGCCTTATCCCATAGTTCCATAACAAAACAACTCCCGTTAACTTGCGCTTTACAACAACAAGCAACGGGAGTTGTTTTATACAGAAACATTATTTACCAAAATCTGTTCTTTGCAGGATTATACTCAAATCCCACGAGCTTCAATTTTCGTACAATGTCCTCTTTCTCTACGTTCATATCCTCGCAGAGCGCGTCCAGCGAAGGATAGAAATCACGCAGTTTCATGTTGATGAAGCTGTACAGCATCACCGGGTCCTCAGGTAATCTCATAGTTACAATCTTTAAATTTAAACTAATACCGGGGACAAAATTACAATAAAAAAACAAAATAGAGATAATTTTAGTGTAGAATATACAACCTACCCACCGCAAACGATTGAGGGCCATGTTTACGGAGCTTCCGTCTGCTCTATCTTCAGGGAGACCTTCTCGATAATCTTTCCAAGCTCCTCTTCCAGCGGAATCACATTGAAGTCGCCCCAGAAATCGGCGTCATACTTGAAGTCGGTTTCAGAGAAGACGGTATGCACCGGCAACCGTTCCGCACGCGGGAAGCGCGTCACGTTCTCCCCGTCAATCCGGCAGGTCACCATCTCGAACCAGGTATACAGAGTGGGATTACTGAAGAGCATGCGTTTTCTCTTCATCTTGAAGTAAAGGTCGCCACGGATGTGGTGGACATAATAGGTACCGTTCCAGGGTTTGTATGAGACGGTATAGACAAGTTTCTCCGTTGTCAGCCTGATTTTCGGAGCCTGGCGTATCACGAAAAGCCGTGTGGCGGCCTTCACATACCGGGGATGAATTTCGAAGCGGGCACGCAGCAAGGCGCTGTTCTCCGAGTCTATATAGAGTTCTCCGCAGAACAAAGGCTCCTTTACCCCACGTTTCTGCTCAAAATAGACGACGTTGGCAGTACGGTCGTCCACCGATACGATGTCGCCCGAAGTATAGGTATAAAGTTCCTCGCCGGATTCCAGCAAGAGGAAGTCTGGAAGATTCTTCATGATGTCCAACTGCAGACATGCCTCCACCCCGGAGCTGATTTTGGCAAGCACACTGTCCGTCTGCTCCCGGTTATCTATCTTGCTCATCTTGAGCAGTTTCACCTGGTCTTTCTGTCCGGGTTCCATCGTCGGTGATTTGTAGACCTTGAAAACGGCCTCCGTCAGGCTCTGGAACTTGTTCTTCAGTTGTACACCTTCCCGGTAGAAGGTGGTCAGATAGACCGGAGAAGTGGAGCAGTTCCTATCCCGGTGCTCTATCATCTCGCGAAGCAGCTTTTTAGGCTCCACCAAGCGGATAAGCACTTCTTGCAAGGAAATGACTTTCGGCTCAAGGCTCAGGACATTGCTGCGTCCTTCCAAAGCAGAGGCTTCCACCGTTTGCCCCACATAACCCAGATGGGAGAAGGAGAGCATGCAGCGCCTCAACGAGTCGGGCAGGTTGAGCCGGAATTCACCGTTCTGGTTGGTAATGTTACCCAGTGAGGTTCCTTGTGCGATGACCGACGCACTGACGACGGGCTCTCCCGTCTCCTTGTCCAGCAGGATTCCGGCAATGGTGGAATATGCCGGTCGGGGCGGCAGGGGTACCGTTTCTTCCATACTCTTCCTTTCTGCCGCCCGTGTTATCAATATATGGTTGCCTAATACCTTCAATTCGAGGTTCCGGCTGCCGGTTATCCTATGAATGGCCTGCCTCACGGAACACTCCTGCTTCCTGACCCTCACCACTGAGTCGTTATGGATGACCTTACTATCATAGATAAACAGATAGCCGGACTGCTCCGAGACTTTCCCCAACAGCGCATAAACCGTTCCCTTCATTCCAGGCAGCCGGACGATGCGGTCCAGCACATCGCCTCCGTCCGCTCTTGCACTGCCTGCCAGGAAGAAAATGAAGAGTGGCAAATGGAGAATGAAGCATTTCATTGAATTCATTGTTCCGACAATATCAGTCTATTGCCCTGACGTGTACACTTCAAGTCGAACGTCCAGCATATCAGCTCGGCCACAGACTCCGGGGAGTTATTCGAAAATTCGACCGTCAGCCGCCGTTTGCCCAGGGTTGGCGACGCGGCTTCTATCTGCCAGCCGGCAGACTCCTTATTGATGGCACGCAGCACATCCTCCAGGCACTCGTCCTTGAAACGGATGTTGCTGGTGTAGCGGTCAAAGAGCTCCGGATTCTCCGTCTCGCTGACGAGCAGACTGCCCCCCTGCAAGATAACCGTTTCTCCCGCCTCTACAAAGACCGTCTGTTCCTCTTGTTTCAGCAGCACCTTCACCTTCCCGCGCTTCACGGACAAGCTGAAGGGGAGCCCTTCATTGCTCCTGACATTGAAAGCCGTGCCCAGTACCTCCACACGCACCCTCGCCGTCTCAATCGTAAAAGCCTGCTCGGGTTTCTTTGCCACATCGAAGAAGGCTTCACCCTGCAGGTTCACTTCCCGCTTGTCTTCCGCAAAATGTTCGGGATACTTCAGCGTGCTTTCCTGCGCCAGATATACCACCGAACCGTCTTCAAGGGTCTTGACCAGTGTGGGCTTCTCCCGGTTCTCCTCCGTCAGCAAGCTACGACTGTCCCCACCTTGTTCCGGTACGGCCCACCATGCGGCAAAACATACGATTCCGGCAATCACGGCTGCCGAAACGCTCCCCCACTTGAGGTAAAGCCTGCGGTGCGTTGCCGAAGCGTGTTCCGCATCTGCCGGCAGCAGGCAGTCCGTTTCGAAGCGGGCATAAAGCCGTACCCATGCCTCGTCGGTCCTTGTCTTCTTTTTATCTACTTCCATCATTGTGTCCGGATATAATTATCAATTTCATTTCGTAAGGTTCGGAGTACCTTGGTCATTTCCGCTTCCACCGTCTTGACGGACAACGAAAGCGACAAGGCAATCTCTGCATATTTCTTCCCCTCCATGCGGTGCATCCTGAAAATCTGCTGCCGGCGCCGGGGCTGCTTGTCGAGCGTATGCCGGATGAGGGTCTGAAGTTCCTCGTATTCCAAATGCGCGTGGGGGTCGGACGAATAGCCCGGCCCGGACTCCGTACGGACAGATGCCCGATAGCGCTCCTTGACCTCCTGATGCTCACAAAACTGCACGGCTTCATTCCTCACAGAACGGTAGAGATAGCTTTTCACGGACTGGAATACTTGTAACCGCTCCCGGTTCTTCCACAGCACGTAGAACAGCTCCTCCACAATTTCCTCGGCAGACGCCGTATCACCCGTGATGCCCGCAGCATACCAGCAAAGAGGGGAATAATACCGGCGGAAGATTCCTTCGAACGCCTTTATATCGCCCTCCTTTATTCTGGCCAGTATCATCAGTTCGTCCAGCATACACGGTGTTTTTTCTCGGTTGCTCCAAATATAAGGAAAACTATCAGATAATCAATTGGATTGTTTCCGCAATTTGCTGACTGCATTCTCCAGGGATTCCGTAGGTTCTATGATATTGTAGTTCCTCCAGAAGTCTTCGTTCCAGTACTCATCCACCAGGTCGTAGAATACCTGCTTCCGTTTGAAGGTGTTCTTGTTGGAGATGCCGGAGAGAGGGCTTTCCGTCCTGTCGGTCACCACCATTTCAGAGAAAGCGGTGTAGCTGGAGGAGAACAGCCTTTTTTTCCAGTCGCATTTAAAGCGGATGACATTCCGTATATAGTTCAGGTAAGTCTTGGCCCCCTGCTGCTTGTAGGTCACCAGATAGGTGACTTCCTGCGGGCGGAACCGTAAGCCGACGGGCTTCTTATGCAGAATGGCCTCCACTGCCTTCACCCGATTTGCCATGTCCAGGCCAAACTCGGCACGTGTAAAGGAAAGCCGTTCGTAGTCTATATACAGT
The DNA here is from genome assembly GCF_003602995.1 of Bacteroides sp. AF25-38AC. NCBI lineage: Bacteria > Pseudomonadati > Bacteroidota > Bacteroidia > Bacteroidales > Bacteroidaceae > Bacteroides > Bacteroides sp. AF25-38AC. The sequence continues at coordinate 54,073 of NZ_QTMD01000016.1, forward strand.
TTCCCGATGAACAAGGCATACATCAGGCTGACCCGCGGACGGAAGCTGACCACATACTGCATGCGGTTATCCAAATTGACGGGGTCCTCCATACGGAATTCATAATAGTCCAGATTGTCCGTGCTCAACAGCGCATCGCCATTCTTCACAATGTCCAGATAAAGGGACAAATTGGGACCTCCCACCACTTTCACAGCCAGCGTGTCACTCTGCTTTTGGCTCAGCAGGCGGCGGCCTTTCAGCAGCTGCACCTTGTCGCGGTCTACATCGCGGGAGTTATAATCCGTCTTATAGACATCCATCACTGCCTCGGACACGCTGATATAGCGGCGGCGCTTCTGCACGGTTTCCCGATAGAAGGCGGTCAGCATGTTGTCATTGCCAGAATAATTTACTGGAATTTTCTTGATGGCCTCTTCCACTATGACGCGGGGATTATTGCCATAGACCACAATCTCGCTCAAAAGATTGGGGGCCGGTATCATCCAGATGGTCAGCTCGCCCGTTTTTTCAAGTTCTTCCAGAGAGAGGTGTGTAGTGAGATAGCCGATATGGGAGACTTCCAGTCCACGGAAAGCTTCCGCTTCCGCTACTTTCAAGGAGAATGTGCCGTCGGCATTGGTCACCGTTCCGATATTGTTGCCGACAACAGAGACGTTCACGTTTTCGAGTTTCTTCCTGCTGTCCTTGTTCTTGACCGTACCGGTGATGACGAGCTCGTTCACTGCCGCGTCCTGCGCCATCAACGGGGTGATACCCGAAGATAAGAATGCAAACAAACACCCAAGTGTAAATCCTACAAAGTTTTTCATAAGGCATGTTTTTAAGGGGTTTCTATTAATAAGAGCGGTGAGGAAGATAAAACCCTATAGAATGGAGAGAAAAATACAAAAAAAGTAGCACGTTGATAATCAGAGAGAAATTTTGCCAAGACATTGCCATAGGTTTGGCAAAACGTTGCCATGCCTATGGCAAAAGTTTGCCAACGCGGTGGCAAAGTCTTGCCAATAGTAAGGCAAAAACTTGTCAAGCTGTCGGCAATAGCTTAGTTGAATTGTTGGGGCTTCCGCTGGCTCAGAATAACGTAGATGATGACCGGCGCACCGATAATGGGCGTGACGGCATTCAAGGGAATAATACCCGCTTCGCCGGGCAAGACGCAAATCAGATTGCAAAGCAGTGCCACTGCACCGCCACTCAGGATGGTGACCGGCAATAGGGAATTGTGATTGGTTGTCCCCAATATCATGCGGGCCACATGCGGCACGGCCAGGCCAATAAAGGCGACCGGACCACAGAAAGCGGTGGTGACAGCCGTCAAGAGCCCGGTGATAATCAAAAGCCAGTTGCGCACACGGCGGATATTGACACCTAGATTTTCGGCATAGCGCTCTCCCAGCAACAAGGCGTTCAGGGGCTTTATCAACAATAATGAGCCGAACAGTCCCACAATGGTGACCAGCGCAAAGGCCGGCATCTGCTGTAGGGAAACTCCACCGAAGTTGCCCAGCCCCCATATCATATAGGACTGCACCCCCTCTGCCGTAGCAAAGAAGTTCAGCAGGGCAATGGCCGAAGAAGCGATGTAGCCTATCATGATACCCGTTATCAGCAGCATGATATTGCTCTTTATCAGCGTGGAAAAGAAAAGGATAAGTGCCATAATCAGCATGGCTCCGATAAATGCGCCAAGCAGTACGGAGAAGAAGCCGGACAGACTGAACGCCCCTGCCGTGATGCTACCGCCAAACAGCAGCATGACGAAGGCCACTCCCAGACTTGCCCCGGCGTTGATGCCCAGAATGGATGGTCCTGCCAGCGGATTCTTGAAAGCCGTCTGCAACATCAGTCCGCAGACAGCCAATGCGCCACCGCAAAGCAGCGCCGTCAGCGCTTGGGGCAAACGGGATTCCCAAAGGATGAAGCTCCAGCTTGCCTTCTCCCCCTCTCCACCGAGCAGGATACGGAAAACATCGGCAGGCGGAATCGAAACCGACCCTACCAGCAGATTGCCCGCAAAAAGCAATAAGATTACTACTCCCAACCCGATACCATATTTCCAGCCTTTACTCATAGTTACATTATTTAGCACACAGAGACACGGAGGCACAGAGTTTTCTATTACTTTCACAAAAGTTCCGTATCTCTGTGTTCATCACTCCTTCAGTCTGCAAAAATAGCGCAAGCCTCCCAAATCTCCTATTTCGGGATGCAGAATCTGTATCAGGTCGGATAACAAATAATCGGGACGGAACGGAGTCTCCTCGTAGAAAGGAACTTTCGCCGTATTACAACCATAGACATTCCGGGTCTTGAAAGCCTTGAAACCGGTGTAGCCGATATAATCCGCCTCCAAATCAGCATAGCTCATGTCGCGGTCACGGTTGTACTTCACCAGCCAGACGTCGGCATCGCCCGCCTTGTCGAAAACGGTCTCGAAAGCCAGAGGAACAGAGCCGCTGTGGGTATCGTCGGCAAAAGCGTAACGCCCGCAAGCATCCTGAAAAAGCCTTCCTATGGTGCTACGCCCTCCCGGCACGTACCATGCCGAGCCGCTTTTCAACTCACTGACAACGGAGAACGAGGTGGATGAAAGTTGCGCACGCATCTTGAGGCGTTGGTAACAACTGTCCACTTCAGCAAAAAGGTTGTCGGCTTGTGGCGCAACCCCGAAGAGCAGTCCGTAGAAACGCATCCACTCGGCACGTCCCAAAGCGGAGGTTTCCATGTAGTCGGCACATTCGATGATGGGAATATCCAGTTTCTCGATACGGCCATAACCGCCACTGTTCTCGAACGGAGACAGAAGGATGGCATCGGGATGCAGGTCGATGATGCGCTCCATATCGGGATTCATACCGTCGCCACAATCGGCGATGGTGCCCCGGCGGCAGGCTTCGTGAACGGTGGGCAGTTTGATGTACTTCAAGTCGCAGACACCGCCGATGCTACCAAACACACCCAGATTATCCATCAGTCCGCAGTGGACGGAAGAGTAGATGACTGATTTGGAGAGCGGGGTACGTACCACAGTACCTGCCGGAAGATGTGCCGGGAGTTCGCGGTCTTTCGGGACCAGTATATAGGTATGTAGCGTGTGCAACGTATCCCAAGGATTGCGCAAGGTGGCAAGGGTATAGCCGGGATAGGACACTAAGGTAAGATTCTCTGCATAACGTAAGGGAATGGTGTCACCGTTGGCCAAAGCAGAGGCAGTCTTGCCCCTTCCTCCGCAGGAGGAAAGAAACAGGACTGCGAACAGACAGATAAGTAAACTATTTCTTTTCATTGATATTAATTGAAGAAGATAGCAGAATTAGGATTCATACCTCCTGCATCGAACTGCTCTATAAAGGTACCGTCTTTCTTGAAACGATAAATGGTGCCGTTCGTGGTATATTCAGAAGTACCAATATAGAAATCACCGTTATTATCATTTACTTCCAACATATAAATCGTAGAAGTTTTCAACTTTTCCGGTATATCCTTCAAGAAAGAAGCTTCATCCATCTTTCCAGTCTTTATATTATAAGTAAAAAAAGAAGCGGTAGGATTGGTGTAATTTGAATAAGTCAAATAGAGAATATCATCAGTAGCACACATACGGGTGGCACTGCCTAATTCCGTCACCTTATTGTTGGCAGCAGGGTCTATCATCTGTAATGAATAGCCAATATCAACATAATTACCCCATGAAATCAAAAAAACCTTATCATCCTCTTCAACCAAAGCATTGGGGTTCAAACCTACCGTCAACGTCTCTTTCAACTTGAAAGTACGCAAATCTATCACCTTTACGTCATTGTGATAAGTGCTCCAATCAGCAGTACAGCTATTCGCCACATAAAGCATATCCTCGCAGATTGCCACACCTTCCAGATTGTCGCCAAGTCCGGTCAATTTATCCACTACCTCCAACGTTTTCGCATTGATTTTAGCTACAGCTCCTCCGTAGAAGGAAGCATAGATATATCCATCCTCAGCATCGATATAACGAATGCCTGCACTGAGGTCGTTGTCGTCTACAAACGAAACACGTTTCAACTCCACACCCGCAGCATTCAGCTTAGTCAGATAATTGGAACCACTTACAGCTATATATATTTCATCTTCATACTCAATCATACTCTGACCAAGGTCACCCAACTTGGCGTTGTTTTGAGTCTGGTAAATATCACTGATGAAATCCGCATCCTTATTGGGTGCATAAAAGGCAAGTCTTGCGTTATTAGCTCCCCAACCACCCTCATTCAGAATATAAACACGCGTCTGCGGCAGTGTCACCTTCGACCCGCCGTCATCCAGAGAATCGTCATCGTCGTCACTACAAGATGCCAAAGAGGCACCCAAAGCAAGCATGCAGAGCATACCGAATAATAAACTTCTTACTTTCATAATCACAGTTGTTATTGTTTATAATTAGTTTTTGTTGTTCATAAATAGATTATTCAAAACTTGAAAGTACCCGTCAACCGCCACGAACGACCCGGCATAGGATAATATTTTATCACGTCATACTGTTCATCGGTCAGATTTATAATCTCGGCCTGCAACAGAAGCCGGCAACCGCCCAAAGCAAACTCATGAGAGAGGCTCATCGTATGCTCCAGATAGCCCTCAATCTCATTCTCCGGAATGTTCTGCGACAAATAGTAACGCTTTCCCACTCCTACCGCCGAGTAGCCCACATTCACCCACGGCGTTTCTACAATGGCGGACGCGTTTCCGCTATGAAGAGGAGTATAAGGCAATTGGTCCTTATAGTTCTTCGCGTCGGAATCGGTCAGGTCAATGGCCTTTTGCCATGTATATCCGCCCGACATAATCAGTCTTATTTTCTCCGTCAATGGAACGGTTGCCGCCAAAGTGGCATCCACACCTGCGGCATGCACCTTGCCGTAGTTCGCCATCTTCCACGCATAGGTGGTGGGAAAAGCCACAATCTTATCCGTCACATCATTATAGTAACCGTCGAGCGTAACGGAGATATAGTCGAACACAGACAATCCGGATTTGCTCCATGTGATACCGACATTATATTCGTCTGCCTTCTCGGGTCGCAGATTACGGTTGCCCAGCCGGTAGTAATAGAGGTCGTTGAAAGTGGGCAGACGGAACGTACTCTTATACATCAACCGGAAATACAGCGACTCGTCCTGCCAAGGCTGCATACTGACTGATAAAGAGGGGGCAAAGCGATGGAAGTCATCGGGGACCGTACCTTTCTCGGCATGCTCCGAAGTGGCAGTATGCACCAGCGAAGCCGTGGCCGTGAGCCATCCTTGCCGGTAGCGTGCATTGAAGGCACTGATGGAAGTATATCTTGTAGGGAAAGGACATTCCGGCAAACTGTTGCGCAACTTGTTTATCACCCCATCCTGCGCCAACGAAAGGGTCAAAGCTTCCAAAGGACGGTAGAGAACGGTCGCGGAAATATAATATTCGTCTTGCCGGTGATTTTCCCGATAATATCCGTCGGCATATTCCTTGCCCTCATCCTTATATTGGTTCCAGCCATGATTATACTTTGCCTGTGCCTGCAAACTCCACCGGGGCGAAAAATGCTTCCTATAACGTGCCTGCACAAAAGTATTCTCATCCCAAAGCGTTTCATCGGAAAGGGGATTATAGAGCGTAACCGCCCCTGGAAGTCCCCGGCGGGAATAGAAGTAATAACCCTTCACATCCAGTTCGCTGTCATCCTTGAAAGTATGATAAAAGGTAGCTTCGCCCTGCCAGGAATAGATGCCGGAGTTGTTACGTTTCTCTTCCGTCACGTATTTCCCATTGACCAGCGTGAAAGGGTAATTACCGTCTGCCCTCATATAACCGGCATCTACCGCCACGCGTGTACGGCAGCCCAGTTTCTGCCACCAGCGCAGCGAGGGGCTGACCATGCCGAACGACCCTCCGCGCACCCGTGCCTGAAAAGCGGCATTGCGCCCGTCATCAAAATGAGGTTTTTCCGTCTCTATGCCCAGCACACCGGCCGACGCATACAAGCGGGCGGACTGCAACAAGTCCTCCGACTGCCCGATGGCGAGCGAAAGCATGGAAACATTGTCCAGCGAAAAACGCCCGATATCTATCTGCCCTGCCTGACAATTACTCACCGCCACCCCGTCATAACTGACAGCTGTATGGGCTGCTCCCATATTGCGTATGGAAACCGTTTTCAGTCCTCCAATGCCTCCATAGTCCTTTACATTGGCTCCGGCAAAACGGCGTACAGCATCTGCCATATTCTGTATTCCCAGCTGGCTGATATCCTGCCGTGACATCGTCTGTATGGGTACGGCAGAAGTCACTTTATTGGGCGACCTGCGTGCTGTCACTGTCACTTTCTCTATCTGATGCACTTTCCCCGTAATCGTATCTCCCCCCACCTCCTGGGCAGAGAGCCGGAGTATACTTGCACCCAATGAAACAGCACAGACCAGTAATACCTTAGTCCTTCCTGACATAGAATAAATGAAGATTATCTTAAACCATTTGCGCACTGCCCACTTTCCTCGAATGGACAATTTTTCGACTTTGTTTTGCAGGTCTTCTGACTCGTTCCCGGTACATCGCCTTCCCGTTCTTTCCGAAGAACAGTGGCACAAGTATGATACACCGAGCATGGAACTCACAGCAGCGGGACTGTTCGGGACTTTCACCCGATTCCCTTTTCATCCGCTTCTCCGGATAGAGAACGCGGAACAAAACGTGGACAAAGATAGGATAAATAAAAGAAGTTTCAGTAAACAATAAAACGAATATTACCGTTTTAACAGTCATTTTTTTAACTTTGTAACATAATAACCCCAAAATCGAGTTGCCATGAAATATAAGTTATTGGTTCTTGATGTAGATGGAACGCTACTCAATGATGAAAGAGAAATTAGTAAAAGGACATTAGCTGCTCTGCTAAAGGTCCAGCAAATGGGAGTGCGCATAGTTTTGGCATCCGGTAGGCCGACTTATGGATTGATGCCACTGGCCAAAACCCTCGAACTCGGCAATTATGGAGGGTTTGTTCTCTCCTATAACGGTTGCCAGATAATAAAAGCACAGAACGGAGAAATATTGTTTGAACGACGCATCAATCCGGAAATGCTGCCTTATCTGGAAAAGAAAGCCCGCAAGAACGGCTTTGCCATCTTCACCTACCACGATGATACCCTCATTACGGATAGTCCGGACAATGAATATATAAAGAATGAAGCCCTGCTAAACAATTTGAAGATAATCAAGGAAGATGAATTCTCTACTGCCATAGACTTCGCACCTTGCAAGTGCATGCTGGTGAGTGACAAGGAAAAAGCTCTGATAGGGCTGGAACAACATTGGGAAAAACGCCTGGCAGGTACTCTGGATGCTTTCCGTTCCGAGCCTTACTTTTTAGAGGTGGTGCCCTGCGGAGTCAATAAAGCGAATACGTTAGGCGCCCTATTAGAGCATTTGGGAGTAACACGGGAAGAAGTCATTGCCGTTGGAGATGGCGTATGCGATGTGACCATGCTCCAATTGGCCGGCATGGGGGTAGCTATGGGACATTCACAAGATTCTGTAAAGGTCTGTGCAGACTATGTGACCGCATCGAATGAAGAAGATGGAGTGGCCCTGGCCGTAGAAAAACTAATATTGGCAGAAGTGCGTGCAGCAGAGGTGCCTCTTGATTTACTGAACGAACGGGCACGACACGCATTGATGGGAAACTTGGGCATTCAATACACATACGCTTCGGATGAGCGCGTAGAAGCAACCATGCCGGTCGACTACCGTACCCGCCAACCCTTCGGCATTCTGCATGGCGGTGCCACCCTTGCCTTGGCAGAAACCGTTGCCGGGCTCGGCTCCATGATTATCTGCGAACCTGATGAGATTGTCGTGGGAATGCAAGTCAGCGGAAATCATATTTCTTCTGCACACGAAGGAGATACCGTAAGGGCAGTGGCAACCATCGTTCATAAAGGGCGTTCATCCCATGTGTGGAATGTGGACGTATTTACTTCCACCAATAAACTGGTTTCCTCTATACGGGTAGTGAATAGTGTTATAAAGAAAAGATAAAATAACTGTTATAAACTACGTAATGTAAATGCATGAAAATCAAAAGGGAACGAGGGGGTTAACCAATTCCTCGGTTTTATCCTTACTTTTGTAAACTATATTAGAGAGTTATCCCGAACAACAAAAAGAAAACGATGCAGATACGCAACAATACATTGATAACGGAATGTTCAGCTTATGATTTCAAGGAAATGTTGGAACGTAAGAAAGTGAAGTCATGGCTTAAATCCGTGTCGGCTTTTGCCAATACGGAAGCATCTTCTTTCTTCACTACATTCTATAATCTGAATTGGGGAAAGAACGAAAGAATACCCGTAGAAGAAGTGGCCGAAAGGGTAAACAGTCCCCTCAAAAAGTATCCTGCAAACGAAGAAAGTTCGGTCGAAAAGTTCGGTGTAAATGCGAAAATGTTCGGTGTAAACGACAAAAGTTCGGAGACAAGGTTCGGAGAGAGCACAGATGCCCCTAAAAACATAGGAAAGACAGCACAGAAGATTATCGATTTCGTCATTTCCGATCCTCCTATGTCAGCCGAAACTATGGCTTACAAGATTGGTATAAGTTCTCGTGCCGTAGAAAAACAAATTGCAAAATTGCGGTCTATGGGTATCTTATCTCGTGAAGGTGCGGACTTTGGTGGCTATTGGCGCATTGTCATTAATCCTCAAACTGAAAAATAAGTATATAAGATTGACTTGAAATTCAAAAACACAAGAGGCGTGCAACTTAATGGATTACACGCCTCTTTTTTCTATAAAATCACCTATTGCAACTTACTTCACTTCCTCAAAATCAGCATCCTGCACATTATCGCCATGCTTTGTATTATCCTGAGCACCGCCTTGTTGACCTGCATTCATATCAGGACCAGCCTGTGCACCACCCTGAGCACCGCTCTGGGCATACATTTCAGCACTTGCAGCCTGGAATGCCGTATTCAGTTCGGCCATGGCAGAATCTACGGTAGCCAGGTCTTGAGCCTTATGGGCATCTTTCAGCTTCTGCAAAGCAGCTTCAATCGGAGCCTTCTTGTCGGCAGGGAGCTTGTCGCCGAGTTCCTTCAACTGATTTTCGGTTTGGAAAATCATAGAGTCGGCCTGGTTCAACTTGTCTACTTTCTCACGCTCTTTCTTATCTGCTTCGGCATTGGCTTCGGCTTCGGCTTTCATCTTTTCGATTTCTTCCTTGCTCAAACCGCTGGAAGCTTCGATACGGATAGCCTGTTCCTTACCGGTAGCCTTATCTTTGGCAGACACCTTCAAGATACCGTTGGCGTCGATATCGAATGTCACCTCAATCTGAGGAATACCGCGACGTGCCGGAGCAATACCTGTCAGGTTGAACTGGCCGATTGACTTGTTCTGTGCAGCCATCGGACGCTCACCCTGCAATACATGGATGGTAACCTCCGTCTGGTTGTCGGCAGCAGTAGAGAATGTCTCGCTCTTCTTGCAGGGGATGGTAGTGTTGGCATCAATCAGCTTCGTCATCACACCACCCATAGTCTCGATACCCATAGACAGCGGAGTAACATCCAGCAACACAACGCCCTTAATTTCGTCCGTCAAAACGGCACCCTGCACGGCAGCACCTACGGCTACTACCTCATCCGGATTCACACCCTTGGAAGGAACTTTACCGAAGAAGTCTTCTACCAACTTCTGTACAGCCGGGATACGTGAAGAACCACCTACAAGGATTACTTCATCGATGTCCGCATTGTTCAGACCAGCATCGCTCATAGCCTTCTTACAAGGTTCCAAACAAGCTTGAATCAAGTTGTGAGCCAGAGCCTCGAACTTGGCACGGGTCAACGTCTTCACCAAGTGCTTGGGCACACCGCCTACCGGCATGATGTACGGCAAGTTGATTTCAGTGCTTGTAGAAGAGGACAGTTCAATCTTAGCCTTTTCAGCAGCTTCCTTCAGACGTTGCATAGCCATCGGGTCTTGAGTCAGGTCGGCACCTTCGTCGTTCTTGAACTCCTGAACCAGCCAGTCGATGATTACCTGGTCGAAATCATCACCACCCAGGTGAGTGTCACCGTTGGTTGACAATACTTCGAACACACCGCCACCGAATTCGAGGATAGAGATATCGAATGTACCACCACCAAGGTCGAATACGGCAACCTTCATGTCCTTGTGAGACTTGTCAATACCGTAAGCAAGAGCTGCGGCAGTCGGCTCGTTCACAATACGCTTCACTTCAAGACCTGCAATCTGACCGGCTTCCTTCGTAGCCTGGCGTTGGGAGTCTGAGAAGTATGCGGGGACGGTAATTACAGCTTCTGTCACTTCTTGTCCCAGATAATCCTCGGCAGTCTTTTTCATCTTCTGCAGAATCATTGCAGAGATTTCCTGCGGGGTATAGAGACGTCCGTCGATGTCTACACGCGGAGTATTGTTGTCACCCTTTACTACTTTATAAGGCATACGGCCGATTTCTTTCTGTACCTGGTCCCAGTTTTCGCCCATGAAACGTTTGATGGAGAAAACCGTACGGGTGGGGTTCGTGATAGCCTGACGCTTGGCAGGATCACCGATTTTACGTTCGCCACCATCAACAAATGCTACTACTGAAGGAGTGGTGCGCTTGCCTTCACTGTTTGCAATTACTACAGGTTCGTTACCTTCGAATACTGCAACGCAAGAGTTTGTTGTTCCTAAGTCAATACCAATAATTTTTCCCATGATCGTTATTTTTTTATTTGTTATTATTCTGTTTCGACGTCCGCCTCAGTGGCAGACGCCAATAAAAAGACAAACGTTGTGCCAAATTGTTCAGAGCAGCCGCAGATTTATACTTGTGGCAGTTTATCTGTCAGTTTGGCAGAATTAAAATCATTTTTTCTGTCGGAAATTACCATTTGTTAATTTCCATTCCATTCAAAAGCTCTACTTTTGTCGCCCGAATCAGAGATGATAAAACATGAACAACATTAATCATTTCCCTTGCATACCTTTAACCGTTCCTCCATGGAGGAAATATTGTTCCACCGTGGAGAAAATATCATTCCACCACGAGGGAAATATCGTTCCACCATAGTGGAACGATTAAGGATTAGTTAACATTGGGCTTAATCGTAGCAACGGAAATGATTGGTTTTCACATATTAAAGAAATAAATAAGATGAGTATGGAAAAAATGAGAGACAGTATCGACTTCAAGAACACGGACATCAAGACATTGTTCCGCAAACTATTGCTCCCTACTGTACTGGGGATGATTTTCTCCGCACTATTCGTTATCACCGACGGCATCTTTGTCGGAAAAGGAATCGGCAGTGATGCTTTGGCGGCGGTCAACATTGTGGCACCGCTATGGTTGTTTTCTACGGGTGTGGGACTTATGTTCGGCGTCGGCGCCTCTGTGGTAGCCTCCATTCATCTGTCACACGGAAAGGTCAAGGTGGCACGCATCAATATCACGCAGTCGGTAGTCATATCTTCCTTGTTGCTGATGTGCACCTCCACCCTATTCTGTTCATTTGCCCCGCAGGTGGTAAAGCTGCTCGGAGGGTCCGAACGGCTCACGCCATTGGCTGTGGAATACATGCTTTGGTTTGTGCCTTTCTCTCTGTTCACGGCATTGCTCAATTCGGGTATGTTTTTTCTGAGGCTGGACGGTTCGCCCAACTTCGCCATGATGTGCAATGTGGTGGCTGCCGTTCTGAACATCCTATTGGATTATCTGTTCATCTTCCCCTTTGGCTGGGGAATGTTCGGTGCCGCACTGGCAAGTGCCATAGGTACCACGGTAGGTGCATTGATGATAGTATTCTATCTGATGCGCCGCCGGTGCGCACTGCGCTTTCACCCCATTAAGATGAGCCGGAAAAGCATGCAACTGATGCGCCGCAACATTGGCTATATGTGCCGATTGGGTTCCTCCGCCTTCTTGTGCGAGGTGGCGATTGCCTGCATGATGTTTGTCGGCAACCAGGTGTTCATCCATTATTTGAAGGAAGACGGAGTGGCGGCATTCAGCATTGCCTGCTATTTCTTTCCTATTATATTTATGGTATATAATGCCATTGCGCAGTCGGCGCAGCCGATTATCAGTTATAACTACGGCCTGAACGAGAGCCAACGTGTCCGCCGCGCCTACTTGCTGGCACTGAAAACGGCCATAGGCTGCGGGGTATGTTTTGCCCTGGCCACAATATTCTGCAGCCCTGAAATTGTCGGCATGTTCATAGACCGCAGTTATCCGGCTTATGACATAGCGGTAAAAGGGTTGCCTTTGTATGCCACCGGCTTCGTGTTCTTTGCCGTCAACATCGTATCCATCGGCTATTTCCAGAGTGTGGAGCGTGCCAAGTATGCCACAGTTATCACCCTGCTGCGTGGTTTTATCCTGCTGACAGCCTGCTTTTTCGGACTGCCCCTGCTATTGGGAGACCGGGGAATCTGGCTTGCCACTCCTCTTGCAGAAATGCTGACAACCCTATTTATCCTCGTGATTTACATATCCGGGAAAAAGGAACATAAAGAAAAATCCGTATCTTTAGACAAGATGGGCTGCACCCCAACATAACTTTTTCATGCAAGCATAAAAGTCCTGTCTTCGGTTTACACTATCTTTGCAGCATGGAAACTATGATAAAGAAATTCTGCAAGAAGTATAAACTACCGGAAAACACTTTGCACGAACTTCTGTCACACATGGCAGAAGTTCGTTTCAGCAAGGGAGAACTCATTATCAGCGAAGGGGAAAGGAACAGCAACTTCTATCTTTTGAAGAAAGGCATCTGGCGCGCCTACTACCTGACAGACGGCACGGAAAACTCCCTTTGGTTCGCCGCACCGGGCGACACAGCTTTCTCATCGTGGGGATATGTGGACAGCGAGGTTTCCCTCATCAACATCGAATCAGTGAATGAAAGCATCGCCTATTGTATCAGTAAGCCTGAGCTGGAAGCCCTTTTTTCGCATTCCATAGACATGGCCAACTTCGGCAGAAGAATCTTTGAACGGGAAATTCTGTCGGTAGACAGTTCCACAGTAGCCTACGGCACCCCTCCCACTGCCAAAGAAAGGTACATGACACTGATGGAAGAGAATCCGGAACTGCTGCAGGATGTACCGCTCAAGTATCTGGCTTCTTATCTCTACATCACTCCGCAATCCCTGAGCCGGATACGCGCAGGATTAAAGAAAAAGTAAAAGACCTTTTTATGTCAAGATGCAAAAAAGGCTCTTAGCAGATTATTTCTGTAAGAGCCTTTATTATTTCAACCTATCTTGTCAGTTCTTCACCAACACCATCACCAGGTTATTGTCAGCATCGTACAGCCCGATGCCTCCGCCTGCCAGCTTGCCAAAAGACTGAACGGAATTCAAGGCTTTCAGCACACGGCTTTCCACCTCCATATCAGGGCATGCCATCATGGTACTGATAACTTGCGGGAAAGAGATTGCCGACGGATTTTCATCATCAACCTGGAAAGCGCCGTTAATCAGATTGCAACCCGCATTGCCGTGCAAGCGCTTTTCTGCAATATTAAATTCAATGAACGGCTGCTTCTCCATTCCGTCGGGAATAGCCTCGCCCGCAGCCTCACTAATTATCCACCTTCCTTCCAAATCAGACAACTTGGAAACGGACTCTTTCTTCTGCAACACGACTATGGGACGATTGGAAGCACCGCATAAAGCTATATTTTCCTTTCCCAGCTTCTTATACTTTTTCACTTTGTTCAAAGCCGACAACACATTATTTTCTACAGTCATATCCGGACAAGCCATACGGGTACTTGCCAAAGCGCCAAGGTCAATCGTGCCGGGTTTGGCATTCACGTCAAACGAACCCATCATACGGTTGCAACCACTGTTGCCAAATACTTTTCCAGTCTTTGTGTCAAAACCGATATAGGGAAATTCCTGACCCGGAGCAGGGACTACGGCAGTACCATTCACTTCAATAATATTCCACTCACCGCTGATGGAAGAAAGAGTTGCGGCATTTTTGGTTGATGCACAAGAAGACAAGCCCATCAACACGCTTGCCATGCATAGGGAAACAAATACTTTTTTCATTGTTATTCGTTGTTTAAGTTAATTTATTCAAGGGGCAAATATATAGAAAATAACCCAAATGCAAGTAATTTGTTTAATATTTGAAGCATTTACCTCAAAGTATTTAGCAGGATTTTAATGTTTATCTAAGAATTAACCCTTATATTTGCTCTCCGTATTTTTTATAAACCTAATATAATAATATAGTACAAAGAAATGGGTAAAGTTCTTATTATCGGTGCAGGCGGTGTAGGTACCGTTGTTGCGCACAAAGTGGCTCAAAATCCTGATGTGTTTACAGAAATCATGATAGCCAGCCGCACCAAGTCCAAATGTGACGCTGTTGTCAAGGCAATCGGTAACCCGAACATCAAAACCGCCCAGGTAGATGCCGACAGCGTGGACGAACTGGTAGCACTCTTCAATAGTTTCAAACCCGAAATCGTCATCAACGTAGCCCTCCCCTACCAAGACCTCACCATCATGGAGGCTTGTCTGCAAAGTGGAGTCAACTATCTGGATACCGCCAATTATGAGCCGAAAGATGTTGCCCACTTTGAATACAGTTGGCAATGGGCCTATAAGAAACGCTTCGAAGATGCCGGACTGACCGCCATCCTCGGTTGCGGTTTCGACCCGGGAGTGAGCGGCATCTATACTGCATACGCCGCCAAACATCATTTTGACGAAATACAATATCTGGACATCGTAGACTGCAATGCCGGAAATCATCATAAAGCATTCGCCACCAACTTCAATCCGGAAATCAATATCCGTGAGATTACACAGAACGGCCGCTATTATGAAAACGGAGAATGGGTGACAACCAAGCCGCTGGAAATCCACAAAGACCTGACTTATCCGAACATCGGTCCGCGCGACTCCTACCTGCTTTATCACGAAGAACTGGAGTCTCTGGTGAAGAATTTCCCCACCATCAAGCGTGCACGCTTCTGGATGACGTTTGGACAAGAGTATCTAACCCACCTGCGCGTTATCCAGAACATCGGCATGGCACGCATAGACGAAGTGGAATATAACGGCATGAAGATTGTTCCGCTGCAATTCCTGAAAGCCGTCCTCCCCAACCCGCAAGACCTGGGCGAAAACTACGAAGGCGAAACATCCATCGGTTGCCGCATCCGCGGACTAAAGGATGGCAAAGAGCGTACCTACTATGTATATAACAACTGTAGCCACCAGGAGGCCTACAAGGAAACCGGTATGCAGGGCGTAAGCTATACCACCGGTGTGCCCGCCATGATTGGTGCCATGATGTTCCTCAAGGGATTGTGGAAAAAACCGGGTGTATGGAATGTTGAAGAATTCAATCCGGACCCGTTCATGGAACAGCTCAACAAACAAGGCCTGCCTTGGCATGAGATTATCGACGGAGACTTGGAAGTTTGAAATTAATGATTAAACATTAATCATTATCCACTAATCATTAAACATTAATAAAGTGAATATAGGAGATAAAGCACCCGAAGTATTGGGTATCAACGAAAAAGGTGAAGAAATCCGCTTGAGCGACTATAAGGGAAAGAAGATTGTACTTTACTTCTACCCCAAAGACATGACATCCGGCTGCACGGCACAAGCCTGCAACCTGCGGGATAATTATGCCGACCTGCGCAAAGCCGGTTATGAAGTCATCGGCGTCAGTGTGGACAGCGAAAAGTCACACCAGAAATTTATTGAGAAAAACAATCTGCCTTTTACCCTGATTGCAGACACCGACAAGAAGCTGGTAGAACAATTCGGAGTATGGGGCGAAAAAAGCATGTATGGCCGCAAATATATGGGAACGTTCCGCACAACTTTCATCATTAATGAAGAAGGTATTGTAGAGCGCATCATCACTCCGAAAGAAGTGAAGACCAAAGACCATGCGGCACAAATTTTATAATCATTAAACATTAACAACGTGGCAAAAAAAGACGAACTGAATTTTGAAAATGGCAGCAATCTGGCATCGGGCGAAAAACTGAAAGCCTTGCAGGCTGCCATGGACAAGATAGAAAAGAGCTTTGGTAAAGGCTCTATCATGAAAATGGGCGACGAAAGCGTCGAACAAGTAGAAGTTATTCCCACAGGTTCCATCGGCCTCAATGTGGCTCTTGGTGTGGGAGGATATCCCCGCGGACGTATCATCGAGATTTACGGCCCGGAATCTTCCGGTAAGACAACCCTTGCCATTCATGCCATCGCCGAAGCGCAAAAGGCAGGAGGCATTGCCGCATTCATTGATGCAGAACATGCTTTCGACCGCTTCTATGCAGCAAAACTGGGTGTGGATGTGGACAATCTGCTGATATCACAGCCGGACAATGGCGAACAAGCACTGGAAATCGCAGAGCAACTGATCCGTTCCTCCGCTATTGACATCATTGTAGTGGACTCTGTGGCTGCCTTAACCCCGAAAGCTGAAATTGAAGGCGATATGGGTGACAACAAAGTAGGTCTGCAAGCCCGGCTCATGTCACAAGCCTTGCGTAAACTGACGGCAGCTGTCAGCAAAACACGCACCACCTGCATCTTCATCAACCAGTTGCGCGAAAAAATCGGTGTCATGTTCGGCAATCCCGAAACAACTACCGGCGGTAATGCACTGAAGTTCTATGCCTCCGTACGTCTTGACATCCGTGGAAGCCAAGCCATCAAGAACGGCGATGAAGTAATCGGCAAGCAGACCAAAGTGAAAGTTGTGAAGAACAAGGTAGCTCCTCCTTTCCGTAGAGCGGAATTCGACATCATGTTCGGTGAAGGCATCTCCCGTGCAGGCGAAATCATTGACTTGGGTGCAGAGCTTGGCATCATCAAGAAAAGCGGCTCATGGTTCAGCTATAACGAGACGAAAATTGCCCAGGGACGCGACGCCGCCAAGCAGGTCATCCTTGACAATCCGGAACTGGCAGAAGAGCTTGAAGGGCTTATCTTTGCAGAATTGAGAAAAGACAAATAACAAAAAAACTTGCCAATAGAAAAACAAAACATTCTATTGGCAAGTTTCCCTAAAAGGTTACCGCTTCCTATTCCATCTTTTCCAAACGTTCTTCCAAAGTCTCCATGCTTTTTTCAAAACGTTTCCATGTATCGGTATCCATTTGTTCTTTCAGATACTTGTTGTCTTTCAGTTTAGCTACATTTTCCAGCCCTTTCAATGCCAGTTCTTGCGAATGCTTCAATTCTCCAAGCCAATCGCGGTTCTTCAGCTTCTCTATCTCAGCCCAGTTTATATCCGGAAGCTGTATATTCACATTGTTACCATTCCAGCTGGTATTCTGATACATCATGATATTCTGTATATCCTTCAAAGTCATATCACCTTCCAAATAAACAAATTTCAGAGTGGCTGCACCATCTACAATCATAATCAGCTCCTTCACCTTTTCCCCTTTACGGCTCATGTAGAATTCAGAACTGGAGACTGTTCCCTTCTGCTTCATCAGCAATTCATATCTGGAAGACTGCACCAAAGAACGAAGATCCTTACGCATTTCTTTCTTTACATTATTATCCATTGTAGAAAGTACCTGCACAGAGTTCAACTGTCCGGACACTTTCCCAATATAAACATCTTTAGTAAACAAGTTGGGATTCGTTTCTATCATTGCCTTGGATATGTAGACGGACGACACGCCTTTCATATCTCCATACTTGTTGAATAGGTTCTTCTGTGCCTGGCAAAGCAAAGGCAACATCAGCAGTACACCTGCCAAAATCATTTTCATTGTTTTCATATCAGATTATTGTTGAATTTCTTTTCTTACTTCCTGGTTCACCTTCGTTACGTCTATCCGCGTTTCCTCTATCTGTTCAATTCCCTTGTTCAGATTCGCAGACACCTCGATTAAAGTGGCCTGCAATGCCTTATAAGCAGCTTCCGGATCAGAGAAAGTGTCCTGAGGTGTAGGAGGACGCATATCCTCTCCCATGTTCGTAATGCCATAACCTACACCTACAAGAACCAGAATGGTGGCAGCAATACCTCCTATCCAGCGCCAATTACGTTTGGCCTTGTTCCGGTGGAAAAAACGTTGTTCCTCTTCAGCCTTTTCATCAATCATCCGGCTCAGTTTATCCTCCAATCCGGCGGGAACATTATCCACCACTTCCCCGGGAAAAAAGCTGAGAAAGAGTTTCTTGTCCTTCTGCAAGTGCTCGGGCACTTCTTCGGTTCTGAAAGCTTCCTTCAACAACTCTTCTTCCTGCTCGTTGGTATTCCCTTCATAAAATTCGGCGAGCAGCCTTTCAATTTCCTCGACTTTCATAGTTACTCCATTTATTAAATTCCTCACGTATCTTTTTTCTTGCCCGGGACAACAGTACACGGACATTGGTAGCATTCAATCCCGTGACCTGCTCTATCTCTTCATAAGAACATCCCTTGACATCACGCAACGTTACTATTTTCTGCTGTTGCACCGGCAGACGGGCAATGATGTGCCTTACCTGCTGCGCTTCATCCCGCACTTCAAAGTTATCTGCTTGAGACACATTATGCACTTCGGCCAACTCCACGCTCTGTCTGCTCAAAGTATACTTTCCTGAACGAAGCAAATCAAAGCACATATTTTTCACCAGAGTAACGCTGAATGCTTCCGGATTACTGATAATGGCCAGTCCTTCCCGCTTGTCCCACAACTTCAGATAAGCTTCCTGCACCAAATCTTCAGCGTCGGCAGCATTCTCCAACAGCCTATAAGCTATGCAGTACAGCTTGCGATGATATGGCAGAAACTCTTTTTTAAAACTTTCAGCGTCCATGGGCTATTTATCAATAGTAGATTTCTGTTTATACCCTTCAGACGTAGGGGGAAAGGATTTTGTTACACGACCAGGAAGAAAAAATGGGAAAAAATGAAAACACCAATAGCACCAGCCCAAGAATGCGTTTATTTCAAGACATCAGCAATCCGCTTTTTAAGATTCAATTTCGCAATGTCTTCAGGCTTCAGCTCAAGCTCCACCAACACTTTCGCTGTGGAGAGCCTATACTCCTGCTCTAACGTATCATAATTTATCTGTTCCTTATGAATGGAATACAACAAAGCAAAATCGTAGTTCAAGGCACATGAGACATTATACAACGTATCCGTATCAATACTTTTTCTCGTAAGCATATAGTCTACACTTTGAGGCTTAACTTTCAGTCTTCGTGCAAGTTCCGCCTTGGTAACTTGCTGTTCAAGCATCACGTTCTTGATTATCTCTCCGATGTATATATTACTTTTTTCCATTTATATGAAGATACAAATTAATCATTCATATTATAAGGAACACCAATACCAATTTGTCTGTATACGCCACTCTTTTTATTCATAATTTGTTTGTTTTATCAAATATTTTATGATACTTTTGCAACATATTCATATAAACAAACAAATAATATCTGCCATCATGAATTTACTGACATGTATTCTCATAGCCATCCCTATCGGCATTATTTTTATTATGCTATGGATATACAATGACTACCGGAAATATAAGAAGAAAAATAAGCTGGCCATTTTGCTGTTTCTCCTATTTCCAACCACTTTATCTGCACAATACGTTGATACAGGATGCCAAGTATCCTTTAAATGGCTGGAGAACCAAAAAGGAAAATTAGAGTATACAAAAGATGGGGTTACTTATAAGTTCATTCCAAATGACTCCCAATGGGAAATTATAATTCGCAACAACTCTTCAGAAGATATCCGAATAAACTGGAAAAATATGCAATTCATTGTGGATGGAAGAAGCTCAGAAGTCAAATACCCCATACTGGCAGAAGCGGAAACGCCCTTGGCAATTATAAAAAGTCAAGCAGAAACAAGCCAAAAGATTGGCGTGACAACTTATACGGCAAATAAAGCAAACTCTCGAATATACAACAAGAAAGAGATTCGGAAAGGGAGGAATTCCTCCATTACCATTATTCTTCCCATATCTATCGGTAAGCACCCTCAATTCTTCACCTCTTTCGACTTTATCATCAAAAAAGTAAACTAACTGTCAAAAGAAATACACACCCCGGTCATCCCGAGATGTGTATTCGTCTATATATCCAATGAGGAAAGAAATACATTACAAAAATCCTACCGTCTTCTTCAACCGGAAGTTATACTTCAAAAACTGCCGGACCGATGTAATCAGAACAAGTAGATATATGCCAACGTGCTCACACTAATCACTATCCACAACAAGGTGCCTTGTATCAAGGGCTTGATGCCTACTGCCTTCAGTACATCACGTGACAGAGAGGCACCGATAAAGAACAGAGTGATAGTCAGCGTCTTGCGGGCCAAAGAATTGATTCCCTCCCCAATCATGGCACCCGTTTCGGTAGTGCCCAGCACATAAGTATTGAAAATCATAGCCAGCACAAAGAAGAAGATGAACCAGGGAATACTGATTTTCTGTCCCTTACTCTTAAAGATGAACGAAGTTACCAGAGCCAAAGGAATAATCCATAAGGCACGTGTCAGCTTTATAGTCGTTGCCACCTTCAGGGCCTCCTCGCCATATGCGGCACCTGCTCCCACTACCGAACTCGTATCATGTATGGCAATGGCCGCCCATGTGCCGAACTCATGCTGGCTCATGTTCAAAGCGTGGCCTATCATCGGAAAAACAAACAATGCAATGGCATTCAATATAAAGATGGTGCCCAATGCCACAGACATCTCACTGTCCTTTGCCTTCAATACCGGACCCACAGCCGCAATGGCACTGCCTCCGCAGATAGCCGTACCGGAGCTGATAAGATAAGAAGTGTCACGGTCCACTTTCAGGAACTTACGTCCTATGAGCCAGCCTATGAGCAATGTCCCCACTACAGAAATAATCGTGAACTCCATTCCCTCCTTGCCCGAAGCCAGGGAAGCCTGCAGATTCATTCCAAATCCTAACCCTACAACAGAGTATTGCAATAGATACTTTGAAGTCTTCTTATTGAACTTCGGATGTGCCTGCCCACACAACAATGCAAAGGCCAACCCCAAGAACAACGCCAACGGTGGAGTGACCCACGCCGAATAGGCATGCATACCGGGCACATAATCCAGCAGCAGAAAGAAGGAGAGGACAACCAGAAGAGATACATAAATAAATTTATTATTACTTTGAAGAAAAGGCATATTAATGCTTTTAGCCAAAACTCGATTTGAAACCATACTGTTTACTTTACTATATTACTAATGTTTATTCCTTAATTTTCCGGGTGCAAAGGTAGTTCTATTTTAGTACACCCGCCAATCGTTTCTACTTATAGACTATAACTTATTGTTATCGGGACATAAACATATAGTTCATAAAGGCTTGTGACAATCCTCCTTCCTGCCCTTGCAACTGGACAAAGCAGAAGTCGCGAAGCATGGGCATATCCTTTATCTCGACCACGCGGAAAGTGCCTGCAGCCAGTTCCTTGCAGATGGAACGGATAGACACGATTCCCATGCAATCGGAGTTTTCAAGAAAGAGCTTGATGCTTTCGGTACTACCCAGGTACATCAGTACATGGAGTGAGGCAAGCTTGACGCCGTGCTTCTGGAGCGAGCGTTCTATCACATCCAACGTACCAGAACCACGCTCACGAAGCACTAAAGGAATAGCGAGCAAATCCTGGGGAGTAATCTCTTCGGGCAATTGTAAACGGCTTTTGGAATGGACTACCGCTACCAGTTCATCCTCAAGAAAAGTAGTGTACTTCAGATTGGGAAGGCGGAAAACCCCTTCCACCAATCCCAAGTCAATGCGGTGTTCCTGCAAAGCGGCTTCTATTTCCCGGGAATTTCCATTGAGCAAGGACAAGTTGACCTGCGGAAACTTGCCGATAAAACTGCCCAGCAACGGAGGAAGCACATACTGCGCAATGGTAGTGCTGGCTCCCAACTTGAGTTCGCCAATATATTCGTTATGCAACAAGTGCATTTCATATTCCAGCCGTTTATAGTCCTCCAATATCCGTTCGCAATGCTCCAAGAGCAGCCGGCCCGACTCGGTCAAACTGATTTTACTTCCCTGCCGGTCGAAAAGCCTCGTCTGATAAGTGGCCTCCAGCTCCTGGATATGCTTGGTTATAGCCGGCTGACTAACAAACAACTCTTGCGAAGCCTTTGTAAAACTCAAGTTCTTGGCAACAGACTGAAACACTTTTAAACGGAAATCACTCATATACTTCTTATATCCTATAACTCGTCAGACTTGATGCCGAAAGCATGCGCCAAAGAATAAAACACCGGCTCCAGGCGGCAATACACCGGGCTCAGAGGTTCCTCCGTAATGAAATACACAGCTTTGCCCCGTTCTTCTTCATTCTTGTCTTTGAAGAAACCCGCCAGCTTTTCCTCCACTCTATTACCATATACCTGATGGAAAGGCAACAACATCAAACACTTCACATCTGCAGAATCAAGCGCCAGGTTCATCAGGTCAAGAAACAACTCTTCGGTAGAGACTAAACCAGAAGAGGTGACGGAAGAAAATGTAAATTCGCCCAACGGCGTACGGCATGCCTGGTGATTCAGTTTATTCACATCGGATGGTTCACAACACTTCAGCACGTCCGCTGCCGGAGTATGCACCAGCAACACTTCCACCTCATTTTCTTGTTCTCTCAAGCCGGCGTCCAATGCCAGATAGCTCAACCATGCCGGCAGGTCAACATCGGGTAGCTTCCGTCCCAACTTACCTTCCAAAAAGTTCTTTGCACCATATACCACTTCATTCAGAAATGCAACATCTATCAATATCACATTTGCCGGAAACTTTATCTTATCCTCCATTATCTTCTATTTTAATACGTGATTATACATAATGCTCCTCTGCAAGCGGAGCTCCGAAAATCTACCACACAGAAAGCACAAAACTTTGAAGCAGTAAAAGTACGACAAATTTATCAATAACTTGTATCATCCCAAGCAATTAATCTATATCTCCGAAGCGGAAAGAGAATATCCTTCCCCCGCAACACGGAAACCTTGGAGCTGGAACACGAAGACTTAGCTACTAAAACATATAGGCCCTCACTACATAAGATGTGCATCTCGTACTACATGAGATGTACACCTCGTACTACATGAGATGCACATCTCATGCATGACATCCTTATTTGCCCTTCTCTTTAACCAATAGAGTTTAATACGAAAAGGAACTTTGCTCCAACTTCTTATCTAAAGAAGTAGAAAGAAACAAAACGACTGGTTTACAGACAATTTGTCATTTTACATATTTTATATGCAGACAATTTGTCCGAAATGTGCCAATGGCAAATCTTTTGCGCCTTCCCAAGTGTTATGAAACTGATAAAATAGAAAGGAGAACAAAATATGAACTTTAACAACTTTACCATTAAAGCGCAAGAAGCGGTGCAGGAGGCTGTGAACCTGGTACAAAGCCGTGGACAGCAAGCCATCGAGCCCGTGCATGTGCTTCAAAGCGTGATGAAAGTGGGTGAAAATGTCACCAACTTCATCTTCCAGAAGCTGGGCATGAACGGTCAGCAGATAGCACTTGTACTGGACAAGCAAATTGATTCTCTGCCCAAGGTATCCGGCGGAGAGCCATACCTGAGCCGTGAAACGAACGAAGTGTTCCAGAAGGCCACCCAATATTCCAAGGAAATGGGTGATGAATTCGTCTCCCTGGAACCGGTACTGCTGGCTTTGCTGAATGTGAAAAGCACTGCATCCACCATTCTGAAAGATGCCGGGATGACGGAACGCGAACTGCGGGAAGCCATCAACGAACTGCGAAAAGGAGAAAAAGTAACTTCACAATCCAGCGAAGACACTTACCAGTCATTGGAAAAGTATGCCATCAATCTGAACGAAGCAGCCCGCAGCGGCAAACTGGATCCCGTCATCGGCCGTGACGAAGAGATACGGCGTGTCCTGCAGATTCTGAGTCGGCGTACCAAGAACAACCCGATTCTTATCGGTGAACCGGGTACCGGTAAAACAGCTATCGTAGAGGGACTTGCCCACCGTATCTTGCGTGGAGACGTCCCCGAGAACTTGAAGAACAAACAAGTCTACTCCCTGGATATGGGTGCACTGGTGGCGGGCGCCAAATACAAAGGCGAATTTGAAGAACGCCTGAAGGCCGTTATCAACGAAGTGAAGAAGTCCGAAGGAGACATCATCCTCTTCATTGATGAAATCCACACCCTGGTGGGTGCAGGCAAGGGCGAAGGCGCCATGGATGCCGCCAACATCCTGAAACCCGCCCTGGCACGCGGTGAACTGAGGAGCATCGGGGCCACTACCCTCGATGAATATCAGAAGTATTTCGAAAAGGACAAAGCGTTGGAGCGCCGCTTCCAGATTGTCATGGTGAACGAACCGGACACGCTGAGCACCATCTCCATTCTGCGTGGTCTGAAGGAACGTTATGAGAACCATCACCACGTACGGATTAAGGACGATGCCATCATTGCCGCCGTAGAGTTGAGCAACCGTTACATCACCGACCGTTTCTTGCCGGACAAGGCTATCGACCTGATGGACGAAGCCGCCGCCAAGCTGCGTATGGAGGTCGATTCCGTACCGGAAGAGCTGGACGAGATTTCGCGTAAGATAAAGCAACTGGAGATTGAACGTGAAGCCATCAAGCGCGAAAACGACAAGCCCAAACTGGAACAAATCGGCAAAGAACTTGCCGAGCTGAAGGAGCAGGAAAACTCGTACAAAGCGAAATGGCAAAGTGAAAAGACCCTTGTCAACAAAATCCAGCAGAATAAGGTGGAAATAGAGAACCTGAAGTTCGAGGCCGACAAAGCAGAACGGGAAGGCGACTATGGCCGGGTGGCCGAAATCCGTTACGGCAAACTGCAAGCGCTGAACCAGGAGATTGAAGAAACGCAGCAAAAACTGCACGAGATGCAGGGTGACAAGGCCATGATTAAAGAGGAAGTGGACGCTGAAGACATCGCCGACGTAGTATCTCGCTGGACCGGCATACCGGTAAGCAAGATGCTGCAAAGCGAAAAGGACAAACTGTTGCATCTGGAGGCGGAACTGCACCAGCGTGTTATCGGGCAGGACGAAGCCATCGAGGCCGTATCCGATGCCGTACGCCGCAGCCGTGCCGGATTGCAAGACCCGAAACGTCCTATCGGCTCATTCCTTTTCCTGGGAACCACCGGTGTAGGTAAGACGGAATTGGCAAAGGCGCTGGCGGAGTTCCTCTTTGACGACGAGACGATGATGACCCGTATCGACATGAGCGAGTATCAGGAGAAACACAGCGTTTCCCGTCTGGTTGGAGCGCCTCCGGGATATGTGGGCTACGATGAAGGCGGACAACTGACAGAAGCCGTAAGACGGAAACCGTATTCTGTCGTCCTGTTCGATGAAATCGAGAAAGCGCATCCGGACGTATTCAACATCTTGCTGCAAGTGCTGGATGACGGACGTCTGACGGACAACAAAGGACGTACGGTCAATTTCAAGAATACGATTATCATCATGACCTCCAACATGGGCAGCGGCTATATCCAAAGCCAGATGGAGAAGCTCAACAGTAGCAATAAGGAGCAAATCGTAGAGGAAACCAAGAAGGAAGTGATGAATATGCTGAAAAAGACCATCCGCCCGGAATTCCTGAACCGTATCGACGAAACCATCATGTTCCTGCCACTGACAGAGCCCGAAATCAAGCAGATTGTGGTGCTCCAAATCAAGAGTGTGCAGAAGATGCTTTCCGGTAACGGTGTGGAACTTGTTCTGACAAATGCCGCCATAGACTTCCTTGCCAATGCAGGTTATGACCCTGAATTCGGCGCCCGCCCGGTGAAACGTGCCATACAGCACTATTTGCTGAACGACTTGTCGAAGAAGCTGCTGTCCCAGGAAGTAGACCGCAGCAAGCCTATTACAGTGGATGCCAATACCACTGACGACGGACTGGTTTTCAGAAATTAAAAGCAATCCGTATCCCCCCAATAAAAGAGGCGATTCCCGACTATTGAGAATCGCCTCTTTTATTTTGTATTTCAATCCTTCTCCGATTACTCGGCCTTGCTTTCCTCCTTCGTTTCTGCCGCAGGAGTTTCTTCAAAATCCGTCATACCGCTTGCCACCAGCAAATTATACCAAACAATCAATTTCTTGATGTCGGACGGATATACGCGGTCGCGATCGAAGGTAGGCAATACCTCTGCCAGGTAAGCACGCAAATCGTCGGCAGTAGCCTTCTTTAAGTCCATCACTACGGCAGCGCCGTTTTCCTTTTTCTTCATGGAAAGAAGCACTTCCTTCAAAGGAACATCTTCCGTATCTGTATACATGGCGATATCGCCCAAAGAAGTAATCTTCTCATTACCATAGGCAGGGAAACGTTTCTTGTCTGCAAGCGACTCTACAATCAACATATTTTTTCCCTGAGAAACAAGCTTATACAATCCCGGTTTACCGGAAATGGACAAAATAGTCTTCAACATAATATATTCTGTTTTGATGATTAGTAGTTATTTTTTTCGGGGGGCAAAGATAATGTAAGCCGAAGACAATACAAAATAAGCTTGCTTATTTTTATTGTTAAGGAGATGCCTATTTGCGTAACAGATAGTGCATTTTTTCAGATAGCGAACCGATTAGCTCTAAAACTTGCGGAATCAATGGGGTTTCGCCATCATTTACAATGACAAAATCTGCATATTTACGCTTTTCTTCGTCATTCATCTGGCTACGGATACGCTTTTCTATCAATTCGCGCGAGGAAGCATCCCGCCGGACGGCACGTAAAATGCGCACCTCTTCGGGCGCATAGACCATAACAATAGCATCCACTTCACCCGCAAACCCCGCTTCGACCAGAATGGCCGATTCTATACCGACAATGGGAAAAGCGGTGCGGCATTGTGTCCACCGCCTGAAATCCTCCTTTACACGAGGATGCACAATACAGTTGATTTCTTTGGCATGCTCCGGACTGCCGAAAAGATAAGACGCCAACAAAGGCTTGTTCAGCGTGCCACCGGCATACACTTCCGCACCAAGCAAAGCTGACAGTTCCTCGCGGATAAATGAGTCGGAAACCATCAACCTCTTCGTTTCCAAATCCGAGATATAGACGGGAACACCCAATACCTCCAGCAGCCGGGATACCGTACTCTTTCCGCTACCGATACCACCGGTTATACCTATCTTAATCGCCATAATCAGGAGAAACTTGCTCTATCAGAAAATCCACTTGTGCCGGATTGAAGCGTACCTGGCTCACCCCTTTCGGCAGATTCTTAATCTTTACCGTATACTTGTCGGAACCCAGACGGAGCAGTTCCTCATAGGACACGTAAATATGAAAATCATCAGCGTTAATCTGCCTGAAATGACTCAGACCAACCTGAAACGTGACCTGCACCTTGGAAGGGAAAGCGCGCAGCACCTTGTCGGCAGGAAAGTTAACGCCACGCAACGGCACCTCCACTGTCTTTTCCGTATAAATATCCACCGGAAGCATCATCTCAATGGAAGAAGGCACAAACTTCACACCTTTCTGGATACGCAGGGGGACTTGCTGCCTCAAGGTATCCGATATATCTTCCAGCTTCACCGGTTGCGTATAGGCAACAGCAATCGTATCCAGCACGCCTTGCGGCGCATACACCAATACGGAATCGGGACTGAATATCGTATCCGAAAGATAATACTCACGTCCGGCACTCAGCGTGCCGCGCAGCTTCACCGGCACCAGTTTGGAGGCCCCCGTCGAATAGATGTACTCCAATGTATCCGGCTTCATGGAAAGCAGGCGGGTAGAGGCATTCAGCTGGTTCAGCACTTTCTTTTCAAACTGCGAGGGATATATCCTTACTTGATTATCCACGCCCTTATAATCGGCATAATCGAGAATAACGGGATAAAAGCTCTTTCCCAACATATAGTTGAGCAGTACCGTTCCCTTATCCTTTACCTTGATACGGAGTTCTGAAGCAGGTTCAGAGGTAATCACCACATTATTGGGCACTCCCTTCAGCCGCACCGGTATAGAAAAGTCCGCCTCATAGTCGTTGTTCAAGGTCTGCAAGAGCCAGAAGCCACCGGCTACAAAGAAAAAAAACAAAAAAATGAAGAACTCCCTGCTTTTATCGCTAAGCAGAAAGTCCTTCACTTCTCTTGATATCTTCAGATATGTACGTTGTATGTTCCTACGTTCAAACATAGGCTCACATTTCTATTATTTAGATGCCTGACTGCTGTTCGCATCAGCAGCTGCAGCAAAAATAGAATTCTTGTCTATACGAATCTTAACGTTAGAAGCGATTTCAAGCACCACATCATTGTCGTTGATTTCCTTGATAACACCATGGATACCACCAGCTGTGATTACTTTCTGATTCACTTGAAGCGATTTACGGAAGTTTGCTATTTCCTTTTGCTTCTTGTTTTGAGGACGAATCATAAAGAAATACATAATAACGAACATGGCTATCAGCATAATCCACATCATGCTACCACCACCGGCAGGGCCTGCAGCGGGAGCCTGCAGGAAGAATACAGTCATTAAGTTCATAAATACTCAGTTTTGGTTTCTATTATTAAACAAAGGTATTAGTTTTTCGTTAACTTACCTTCTTTTTTTAATTGATTAACTATTCCATCCAATGTACCGTTCACGAAGCTGCCACTTTTGGCCGTGCTGTAAACTTTGGCAATATCGACATATTCGTTCAACGAAACACTCACCGGAATGTTCGGGAAACTTAATATTTCGGCCAAGGCACACTGCATGATTACAACATCCATAAAGGCTACACGGTCCAAGTCCCAATTACGCGTATTCTCGCTGATGAGGTGACGGTAATAGTCACAGTTCAAGATGGCACGGCGGAACAAACGGCGTGCAAATTCCTGGTCTTCCTCATCCTTGAACTCTGGTAGAAGTTCCTGATTGGCACCATTCTTCTCTTCAAAGCGCTTGATGGTTTTCAGTACGAAAGTATCCACAATCTCCTTGTCGTCATTCCAGTAGAGGCTCTGGTCTTCGAGCACATTGTCCAAGGCTTCGTTGTTGAAGACAAAAGTCTTATACAGCTTTCTCCACAATTCACGGTCGTATTCGTAAGAATTGTCCGAAGAAGCCATATATTCCTTATATATATCTGATTCCACAATTTTCTCATACAATCCCTTGACAAAGTCTTCATCATTGGCCCACGTGCGCTTTTGGTTGGCAATGAATTCCGTCAATTGTTTGTTCACTTCCAACTGGGCTATGAACTTGTTTTCCACAAATTTCATGTTGGGATACAGCTCCTCGGCAGTGGGAGCCAGCTTAGCTTTTGCCGCATCAATACGTTTTTGTGCGTAGTTCGTCAAAGCTATCATCAGCATCAGCAGGTAGTTGTAGAGGTCGTATGCCTTTGAAAGGCTAAAGAACAATTCTTTCTCCGCTGAGTCTAAATTTTTACTGCCATTCTGATAATAAGCATATACAATCTGTATAATCTTAAGACGAATAAGAACTCTGTTGATCATAATTCTAAAGTAAATACTAGTGTTTTAACAAGGCGCAAAAGTAGGCATTTTTAATGAGTTTACATAAATAAATCACATTTTTTAATGCAGATATTGATTATCCGGTCTTTTTCTTTTGACAGTTTAAAAAAAATCGTCAATTTTGAGCCCGATAAAGAGCTAAAAGCTACGAGATACGAGTTTTAAGGTGATAATATCAAAATTGAGACCTATTATAATATGGAAGACTTTAAGAAGAAAAACGCAGCGGACATGAATGACAAGGAGATTGTATTCTCCCAATCCATCAAAGCAGGTAAGCGCATCTACTATTTAGACGTCAAGAAAAACAGAAAAGACGAAATGTTTCTCGCCATCACGGAAAGCAAGAAGATTGTGATGGGCGAAGGAGACGACTCGCAGGTAAGTTTCGAAAAGCACAAAATCTTTCTATACAAAGAGGATTTTGAAAAGTTCATGAACGGACTTCAGCAAGCCATCGGCTTCATCCAGGAACAGCAAGGCTGCTATACAAGACATACCACTGACGAAGAGGCTGAAAGTCCCGAAACGGGAAAAGAAGAACTGCCGAAAGAGGAAAAAGCGTCTTCATTGGAAGGAGAAATCAAGATAGACATTGAATTTTAAGTTATAACCTTTTGATAATTCAAAAAGAAGCTGTACTTTTGCACCGCTTTTTTGCAACATCGTGTGGCAAGCCACATCGTGTGATGGTGAATTAAGCAAAAAATTTACTTAATTTAGAGTAACACAAAAATTTTTAAAATGAAATCAATTGAAGTAAAAGGAACTGCAAGAACTATTGCAGAACGTTCTTCGGAACAAGCAAGAGCTTTGAAAGCTATTCGTAAAAACAACGGTGTACCTTGCGTACTTTATGGTGCAGGTGAAAATGTTCACTTCACTGTACCTGCAGAGGGTCTGCGTAACTTGGTTTACACTCCGCACATCTACGTAGTTGACTTGGTGATTGATGGCAAGAAAGTAAACGCTATCATGAAAGATATCCAATTCCACCCCGTAAAGGATACTATCCTGCACGTTGACTTCTATCAAATTGACGAGGCTAAGCCTATCGTTATGGAAGTTCCGGTACAGATGGAAGGTTTGGCAGAAGGTGTTAAGGCCGGTGGTAAGCTGGTACTCCAGATGCGTAAGCTGAAAGTAAGAGCTTTGTATAACGTAATTCCTGAAAGACTGATTATCAACGTTGCCCACTTGGGACTTGGTAAGACTGTTAAAGTTGGCGAATTGCAATATGAAGGATTGGAATTGCTGAATGCCAAAGAAGCTGTTGTATGCGCCGTTAAGCTGACTCGTGCTGCAAGAGGTGCCGCTGCTGCTGCAGGCAACTAATCGATTCTTTTCAAGAAAGACTAAATATTCGGGAACGCGGATTAACGCAGCCAACGCAGATTTCATACTGATTTCCGCGGAAAGTTGCGATAATCCGCGTTCTTTTTACGGCTCACGAGAGTGTATAATTCACCACAGATTACACAGATTTGCACAGATAGACATCTTTGATTATCGGTACATTAAATTCATTCTGTGTTAATCTGTGTAATCTGTGGTGAATACTAGTTTTAACACCCTCATAAACAGGAAGCACTGACTATGAAATATTTAATTGTAGGATTGGGCAATATCGGCCCCGAATATCACGAAACCCGCCATAACATCGGATTCATGGCAGTAGATGCTCTGGCCAAAGCAGCGGGTGCCACTTTTACCGACGGACGTTATGGTTTCACCACAACACTGTCAGTCAAGGGACGCCAACTGTTACTGCTGAAGCCTTCCACCTTTATGAACCTCAGCGGCAACGCCGTACGCTACTGGATGCAAAAGGAAAACATTCCATTGGAGAATGTGTTGGTAGTGGTAGATGACCTGGCACTGCCTTTCGGCACACTGCGCCTGAAAGGTAAGGGAAGCGATGCGGGACATAACGGCCTTAAGCATATTGCATCAACGCTGGGCACCCAGAATTATGCACGCCTGCGTTTCGGCATCGGTAATGACTTTCCCCGTGGTGGGCAGATTGACTATGTGCTGGGACATTTTACCGATGAAGATTGGAAAACAATGGGCGAGAGATTGGAAACAGCCGGAGAAATCATCAAAAGTTTCTGTCTGGCGGGAATAGATATCACCATGAATCAATATAACAAGAAATGAACGAAGCCAGAATTGACAAATGGATGTGGGCCGTACGCATCTTCAAGACACGTACCATAGCCGCCGAAGCCTGCAAAAAAGGACGCATCAGCATCAATGGCGCACTGGCAAAGGCTGCCCGTACGGTGAAGCCGGGAGATGTCATACAGGTGCGCAAGCCTCCCGTCACCTATTCCTTCAAAGTGCTGCAAACCATCGAAAAGCGTGTCGGCGCAAAGCTTGTTGCCGAAATGATGGAGAATGTAACGACTCCGGAACAGTATGAACTGCTGGAGATGAGCCGTGTCAGCGGTTTCGTCAACCGTGCCAAGGGTACCGGACGGCCGACGAAAAAAGACCGCCGGAGTCTGGAAGAATTTACAGAACCGGAATTTCTGGATGATTTCGACTTTGAATTCGATTTTGAGGAAGAGTAAAATAAGGGAAAGATTATGAGCGAGAGAATAATTAAATGGGGATTCATCGGTTGCGGAGAAGTGACCAAATACAAAAGCGGACCGGCATTTCAGAAAATAGAGAACTCCGAAGTAGTGGCCGTCATGAGCCGAAATGGCGACAAGGCTAAGACCTACGCCAAGGAAAGAGGGATTCCCAAATGGTACGACGATGCCCAGGAACTGATTGACGACGAAGAGGTGAAC
This sequence comes from Bacteroides sp. AF25-38AC, assembly GCF_003602995.1. Lineage (NCBI taxonomy): Bacteria > Pseudomonadati > Bacteroidota > Bacteroidia > Bacteroidales > Bacteroidaceae > Bacteroides > Bacteroides sp. AF25-38AC. The sequence continues at coordinate 86,437 of NZ_QTMD01000016.1, forward strand.
GCCGTGTACATTGCCACTCCTCCTTCTTCACATGCTACATACGCCATCATGTCCATGAAGGCAGGCAAACCGGTCTACATAGAGAAGCCGATGGCCGTTACCTACGAAGAGTGCTGCCGCATCAACCGGATTTCCAAGGAAACGGGTGTTCCATGTTTTGTCGCGTATTACCGCCGCTATCTGCCCTACTTCCTGAAGGTAAAGTCACTGGTAGAGGAGGGACATATTGGCAATGTCATCAACATTCAAATCCGCTTCGCCCAGCCTCCCCGCGACCTCGACCATAACAAGGAAAACCTGCCGTGGCGCGTGCAACCGGACATTGCCGGCGGAGGATACTTCTATGACCTTGCGCCCCACCAGATAGACTTGCTGCAGGAAATCTTCGGATGTATCCTCGAAGCCAGCGGCTACAAGAGCAACCGTGGCGGACTATATCCTGCCGAGGACACTCTAAGCGCATGTTTCCAGTTTGACAGCGGACTGGTGGGCAGCGGCTCCTGGTGCTTTGTTGCCCACGAATCCGCCCGCGAAGACCGTATAGAAATCATTGGAGACAAAGGCATGATTTGTTTCTCCGTATTCACCTATGACCCCATTGCGCTGCATACGGAAAGAGGACGTGAAGAAATCATCGTCGAAAACCCCACCTACGTCCAGCAACCGCTTATACAGGCAGTGGTAGACCACCTGCTGGGCAAGTCCGTCTGCAGCTGTGACGGCGAAAGCGCCACTCTCACAAACTGGGTGATGGACAAAATACTGAACAAGCTCTGATTAACGACTATGAAGGTGTGCCTAAAAACTATCAAGAAGTAAGATGCCTTTTGTTTTGTCACACCTCCATGTCGAAACCTTCGCCTTTCTGACTGACTAATTCGTACACATCGGCACTCTCGCCTACAACCCATACCACATCGCCTTCTACAAAAGGTTCATGCGGGTCGGGAGCATGCAGGGTCTCCCCTCCCCGCTCCACACCGGCAATCAGGCAGTGATACTTCTCGCGTATCCCTGCTTCCTTCAGGGTCTTGTTCAGGAAAGGAGACTGCCCGTCCACACAGAACTGGCGTAGAATCATCTCGCTCTTCTCTATCACATCCGTATTCATGGCAGACACCTTATCCATCTCCTTGCCGAAGATGTTCAGTTCCTCGTCCGTGGCAATCACTTGTATCTTGTCCTGTGGAAAAAGGCGGACAGACGCTCCGGGAATATTAATCCGTTTCTTGCCCCGAAGGATGGAGACCACATGGATGCCGTATTTCTTTCCGAAATTCAGCTCCGCCAATGTCCTGCCCACCCATGCCGACTCGCCGGGGATTTCAAAATCCGTCAGGTGCAGGTCGCGCGACAGCAGACGCCCCGCATACTCCGGTTTCTTCTCTCCCATATACTCGGCACGCATGTCGCGGTACCGCAGATTCTGGAAGAATGTCCTCTCTATCATGATGGACTGCTTCTTCAACTGGCGAGAGAGTATCATCAAAGTCACCAGCAGCACCGCCACTCCAAACACCAGACCGACGGACATCTTGAACAAACCGGCTATTACGAACATGACGAACGAAACGCCCAGCAGCAGACGCAGTACAATGGTGGCCACCAACGGTGCCCGGTTTCCACGGTTATCCTTCCATAAAGTCACGAACTCTTCCGAGTGGTTCTTTTTAATCATGATGGCACGCAGGAACGGAGCTATACACAGAATGATGATAAAGGCAGCCAACAGAGAGCCCCATACCCCGGGCAGACTGTCGTGCACGAAAGGCACCAGAAAACGGAACGCCAAAGCTATCACCGCCACGCAAATGATGGAATACACCACCGTAATCCTGACCAGCGCAAATATCAGTTTCTTCCACAGACTCTCGTGGTTCATGGTCTGCGAACCTGAAGCATAGCGGGTCAAGAACTTTCTCCATTTTTCCGGCAAATGCGTATCCACAAGATTGGAAGCCGGTTCTGCCAAACGAATCATATAAGGAGTGAGGAAAGTGGTGATGACAGACACCGCCACCACAATAGGATACAAGAAATGGCTGGTGACATGCAGTGACACGCCCAGCGAAGCTATAATAAAGGCAAACTCACCGATTTGCGTCAGACTGAAACCGCATTGCATAGCCGTCTTCAGCGGTTGCCCTGCCAGCAGCACACCCAGCGTCCCGAAGAGGGATTGCCCGAGGATGACCGCCAGAGTAATCACGACAATAGGTCCCGCATACTCCACAATCATGGCCGGGTCTACCATCATGCCGACCGATACGAAGAAGATGGCGCCGAACAAGTCCTTGACCGGCTTCACCAGGCGCTCTATGCTCTCCGCCTCTACCGTCTCGGCAAGAATGGAGCCCATGATGAACGCGCCGAAAGCAGCCGAGAAACCCGTGTGCGCGGCCATCACCACCATACCGAAACAGAGTCCGAGAGAGACTATCAGCAAGGTTTCCTCGCTCATCAGCTTCCGGCACCGCTTCAGCAATCCGGGGATGAGGTATATCCCTACGACGAACCAAAGTATCAGGAAGAACAGCAGTTTGGCAATGCTCCCCAGCATCTCCGTACCCTCGAAGTTATGGCTGACTGCCATCGTGGAGAGCATCACCATCAATACGATGGCAAGAATATCCTCCAGGATAAGCACACTGAGCACCAGCCCCGTGAACTGTTTCTTGCGCATCCCCAAATCATCAAACGCCTTATAGATAATGGTAGTGGACGACATGGCAATCATACCGCCCAGGAAGATACAGTCCATCCGTTGCCAGCCGAACCCGGTACCTACCGCCACTCCCAACAATATCATACAAAAGATGATGGTACACGCAGCAATAATCGCCACGCCTCCCACCTTCACAATCTTCTTGAAGCTGAATTCCAATCCCAGTGCAAACAGCAGGAAGATAACGCCTATATCCGCCCAGGTCTGTATATTAGCCGTGTCCATCACCGACGGTGTATAGGCCATGTGAGGGCTGGCAAGGAATCCTGCAACTACATATCCTAACACCAGCGGTTGCTTCAATTTCTTAAAAAGCAGGGTCATAATCCCCGCACAAATCAATATCAGAGCTAAATCAGCTATCAAAGGGGCTAAATGTGACATAACACTACTTATCTATTAATCAGAGATATACAACTGCAAAACTCTGCAATACATCTGCAGTAGCTCTGCAATACATCTGCAGTGGCTCTGCAAAAGGTATGCAGTAACTTTGCAGCAGTTGTCTGTACGATTCTACAACACTCCTTTCGAGCTTGGCAGTTCAAAGTGATAAATATCCCTTTTCACCGCCATCTTCAGCGCACGTGCCAGCGCCTTGAAGATGCCTTCTATCTTATGATGTTCGTTCTGCCCTTCGGCTTTTACATTAAGATTCATCCGGGCGGCATCACTCAAGGACTTGAAGAAGTGCAGGAACATTTCCGTAGGCATGTCGCCTATCTTCTCGCGCTTGAACCCGGCATCCCATACCAACCACGGGCGACCGCCGAAGTCGAGGCACACCTGGCAGAGACAATCGTCCATAGGAAGGGCATAGCCGTAGCGTTCGATGCCGCGCTTGCTTCCTAAGGCCTGATAAAGGCAGTCGCCCAGAGCAAGAGCGGTATCCTCGATGGTGTGGTGCTCGTCCACTTCGAGGTCGCCTTTCACACGGATGGTGAGGTCCATGCCGCCGTGCTTGCCTATCTGCTCCAGCATGTGGTCGAAGAAGCCCAGTCCGGTCGCGATGTCACAATGCCCGTTACCATCCAGATTCAAGGATACGTATATATCTGTCTCCTTGGTAGTACGACGTACTTCCGCCGTACGCTCACCGGCAAAGAGGAATTCGGCAACCTTATCCCAATCCCTGGTGGCGAGGGCGCAGTAATCTTCAAGTCCGTCACAAGCGGCACCGCCACCTTCGGAAACGGGTTTCAATGATGCCGTGTCATCTTGCAGAAGAATGGCACGGCAGCCCAGATTCTTTGCCAGTTCCACATCCGTAGGCCGGTCGCCAATGACGAAACTGTGGGACAAATCGTAGTCCGGGTTATCGAGGTATTTGGCAAGCATTCCGGTACGCGGCTTGCGGGTCGGTGCATTGTCGTCGGGCATGCTGCGGTCTATGCAGATGTCGTCGAAGGTGATGCCTTCGCCTTCCAATGTCTTCATCATCAGGTTGTGTGCCGGCCAGAAGGTCTCTTCCGGAAAGGAGGCGGTGCCGAGACCGTCCTGATTGGTCACCATTACAAAATCAAAATCCAGCTTGCTGCGGATGAAGCCAAGATTGCGCATCACTTTCGGATAGAACTCCAGCTTCTCCAGGGAGTCCAGCTGATAATCAATGGGCGGCTCAATGACTAAAGTCCCGTCACGGTCTATAAAAAGTAGTTTCTTCATTTTAAAGGATATTTTTTTTGAGGGAATAAAGGGAGTTATCGGGAGTTAGAAGGAGGTAGAAGGAGTTAGAGGAGTTAGAGGAGTTAGAGGCCAGTAGTTCTGCTTGCATAAGCATTACTTGTATAGAACAGCAGTATCGGCCTTTAACTCCCTTTTAATCCCTTTACCCCCCTTTTACTCCCTTTAACTCCTTCTACATATATTCCTTCAGCGCTTCAATCAATTTTTCATTCTCTCCTCTCGTTCCCACCGTCACCCGCAGGCAATTTCCGCAGAGTGACACGGAGTTACGGTTGCGGACAATGATACCCTTGCCTACCAGATAATTGTAAATCTTCACGGCATCCGTCACACGGGCCAGGAAGAAATTGGCATGGGAAGGGAACATCTTCACCGTACATGGCAGTGCGGCGAACTCGGCTTCCAGATTCTCCCGTTCTTCTTTCAAGGTCTTCACCCAACGTTCTATTTCATAATAGCGGTGAAGCATTTCCACTGCCTGCTTCTGTGTCAGCTGGTTCACGTTATAGGGATATTTTATCTTACTGAGGATGCCGATAATCTCCGGTGAGGCAAATGCCATGCCCAGACGGATGGCAGCACATCCCCATGCTTTGGAGAAGGTTTGCAGTACAATGAGATTCGGATACCGATTCAAATTTTCGAGGAAGGAAGGTGCTTCGGAGAAGTCATTGTATGCCTCATCCAGTATCACCAACCCATCAAACTGGCGAATCAGCGTTTCAATCTCGCTACGGAGCAGGTCATTGCCGGTAGGATTGTTGGGAGAGCAGATAAAAATCAGTTTGGTATGCTCATCCGCAGCAGCCAAAAGCTTGTCGGCAGAGAACTGGAAATCCTCATCGAGCAGCACCTTGCGGTACTCCACATCATTAACGTCGGCACAGACTTGATACATGCCGTAGGTAGGGTCGATAGCCACTACATTGTCCACACGGGGTTCACAAAAAGCACGGAACACCAAATCGATAGCTTCGTCACTGCCATTCCCTAAGAAGATGGAATCGGGACTCACCTTTTTAATTTTAGACAATTCTGTCTTTAACTCCCGCTGCATGGGGTCGGGATAACGGTTGTGCGGCATGTTATAAGGATTCTCGTTTGCATCGAGAAAAACGGATGCCGCAGCACCATTATATTCATCACGTGCTGAAGAATAAGGCTTCAGACGCCAGATATTCGGACGGGTAAGTTCTTGTAATGTTTTCACCATGTTATTTATGATTTGACAATTTACGATTAAAATTACTTTAAGCCATCAGCTCTCAATTTTCAACTTTCAATTTCCATTTTCCAACTGCCCCAGTCTCACACTCACAGCATTCTTATGCGCATCCAGCTGTTCATTGGCAGCCATCAGCTCGATGGCAGGGCCGATGATATTTAATCCTTCCGGCTTTATCTCCTGAAAAGTTATCTTGCGGATAAAGCTGTCGAGGCTGACACCGCTGTATGCTTTGGCATAGCCGTTTGTCGGCAGGGTATGGTTTGTGCCCGAAGCATAATCTCCCGCACTCTCCGGAGTAAGAGAACCCAGGAATACGGAACCGGCATTCACGATACGTTCTGCCACGGAAAGATAATCCTCGGTTTCTATGATAAGATGTTCGGGAGCATACGCGTTGGTCAATTCAATGGCTTCTGTCATGCTGTCCACTACAATCAGTTTGCTATTGGCAAGAGACTTTTCGGCAATCTCTTTACGTGGCAGTAAGGCCAGTTGGCGTTCCACTTCCACCTTTACAGCTTGTTGCAATTCGACAGAGGTCGTAATTAATATAGCCTGACTGTCCACTCCGTGTTCTGCCTGGCTCAACAAGTCGGCGGCGACAAAAATCGGATTAGCTGTTTCGTCAGCCAAAACTTCTACTTCCGAAGGTCCTGCCGGCATATCTATCGCCACATCACGCAAGCTCACAAGCTGTTTGGCAGCCGTGACATACTGATTTCCCGGACCGAATATCTTGTAAACCTTAGGCACACTTTCCGTTCCGTATGCCATAGCGGCAATGGCTTGTATGCCGCCAGCTTTGAAAATCCGGTTGACACCTGCCACTTTTGCGGCAAACAACACAGCGGGATGTACCTTTCCGTCACGTCCCGGAGGGGTGCAGAGAACAATCTCCTTGCATCCGGCAATCCTGGCGGGAACGGCCAGCATCAGTACCGTAGAAAACAGCGGAGCCGTTCCTCCGGGGATATACAATCCCACCTTTTCTATGGCAACCGCTTTCTGCCAGCAGGTCACCCCCGGCTGAGTCTGCACTTTCTTGCCCTCAAAGCGTTGTGCGGCGTGGAAAGTCTCGATGTTCTGCTTTGCCAGGCGAATAGCTGCTTTCAAGTCTTCACTCACCAGGTTTTCCGCTTCCTGCTGTTCCTCTTCCGACACTGCCAGCGAGGCCAACACCACTTTATCAAATTTTTCTTCATAATCCAGCACAGCACGGTCTCCCTCCTCCTTCACACGGTCAATAACACTCCGCACCGTATCAAACAGATTCTCCGTATTCATCACCGGACGTTTCAGAATCTCTTGCCACTGGGATTTATCGGGATTACTAATCAATATCATAATGACATGTTTTTAAAGATTTATGCATAAACCATGATATTATTGGAGGTGTGTCAAAACTCTCTGAAGACTTTCTTTTAGGCGCTGATTACGCGGATTTCACGGATTTATTTTACCGAATCCGCGCTATTTCGCGTAATTCGCACCTAATGTCGTAACATAAAGAAAGCGTTTATATACTTTTGACACATCCTCGAGGCTTTAAATTATCATTTTCTCAATCGGCAGCACCAGAATGCCTTCCGCCCCCAATGCCTTCAACTTTCCGATAATCTCCCAGAAACACTTCTCGTCGAGTACGGTATGTACTGAGCACCAGCCTTCTTGTGCCAAAGGCATCACCGTGGGGCTCTTCATGCCCGGAAGTACAGAGACAATCTCATCCAGTTTCTCTTTCGGGGCATTCATCAGCACATACTTCTTATCTTCGGCTGTCTTCACAGCATCCATACGGAACAACAGCTCCCTCAATATCCCTTGCTTTTCCTCGCTCAGGTTCCTGTTACCAATCAGCAGGGCTTCGGACTTCATCACAACCTCCACTTCCTTCAGGCGGTTGCTCACCAGCGTAGAACCGGAACTTACAATATCGAAAATGGCATCTGCCAGACCGATGCCCGGCGCCACTTCTACCGACCCCGTAATGACGTGTATCTCCGCATTCACCCCATTCTCTTTCAAAAAGCCGGAAAGGATACCCGGATAAGATGTCGCAATCTTCTTTCCGTGAAACCACTTCACCCCCGGATACTCAATATCCTTCGGCATGGCAAGAGACAGACGGCATTTGCTGAATCCCAGACGCTTGATTATCTCTGCATCCTCATTCTTCTCAACAAATTCATTCTCACCCACAATTCCTATATCAGCCACTCCGGTAGCCACAGACTGCGGAATGTCGTCATCCCTCAGAAACAACACTTCAAGAGGAAAGTTTGACGACTGCACCAACAACGAGCGCTTCATGGCACTCAACTTTATATCCGATTCTCCCAAAAACGACATGGTCTCGTCATACAGACGACCCTTAGCTTGTACTGCAATTCTTAACATAAGGTTATTTACTATTTTACGATTTACTATTTACTATTTTGAATGAGATGACAGAAAACAAAACGAGGCTTACCAATATTCGGCAAGCCTCGTCTGTTATGTCATCTGTTGTACATATACACTCATACGCCCACCGAGTTATTCGTTAGGATGATGATGGTGATGATGTGCAACGATATTCTTCATATTTTTTGGATTTTAATGCGACAAAAGTAAACTAAAAGTTTGAAACTCCAAAAGATTTATCACAAAAAGTTTATTTTTTCTTTCAAATTCATCTTAGTTCACCACAAATTACACAGATTTGCACAGATTATTTTTATTCCAATCTATGCAAATCTGTGTAATCTGTGGTGAAACAATTAAATCAACGGCAATATTTCCTCCTGCTCTACTTCGCAGCTATGGAAATGCATTTCCGCTTCCGCCTTCTCCTTCGGAAAGGTAAAGTAGGTGCAAGTGGCTTCTGTGCAAAGTTCGCCCATGCTATTATACAGGCGTGCTTCTATGATAGCAATATTCCGCTTCTGCTCGCGAAGCGAAGCCCGCAGCACCACATGCGTGTCGTTGGTCGATATGGATTTGCGGAAGCGGGTTTCCATTTTCGATGTCCCCCCGCCGGTCTGCAGCTTGCGGAACACGACCCAGCCGCAGATTTCATCCAGCAATACGGACTGGATGCCTCCATGCAACGTATTCAGCCACCCTTGATACTCCGGACGCGGCTTCCAGATGCTCACCACCTCGTCACCGTCCTCATAAAACTCCATTCTCACACCGGCTTCATTGTCAGGAGAGCAACCGAAACAGTTGTAGCCCTCCATATCTTTCCACGGATTGATAATCTTCTTCATATCGTATTCTTCTTTATCTGGTTTTGATTCATAAAGTCTCTCAATAAGACGTTCAATATTAGTCATTCCGATTGAGAACTACAAATTATTGATGCCTTTTTCAGAGAAAAATTAGCGGGATACTGTTCAAAAACCGGTTATTTTATTTAGCTTTGTATAAATGAGAGAGAACAACAAGATGCAAAGAGGGGCCTTTTTCTGCTTATGGATATTATTTACATTCTCATTGTTTGCGCAAAACAAGGAGAACGGTTCTGTCGCATGCGACAGCATCGTATATAAAAATACCTTCAGAAAAGCATTGAAGAAATTCCTCAACTTCAGCGACTTCGACACTACCTATATCAGTCCCAACCGATACAACTACGCCCTGATGCTCGACCATTTCACCAATTACGAGTATTACTCCGTGGGCAATAACGACCAGCGGCTCCGTTTCTCGCCTAACCCTCACAACAAGATAGGCGCTTACTTCGGATGGCGTTGGATATTCCTGGGATGGGCTGTCGATACGGACTGGCTCTACGGAAAGAAAAGCAAGAAAAAGCGCGGTACGGAGTTTGATCTCAGTCTTTACAGTTCCAAACTGGGAGTCGACATTTTCTATCGCAGCACCGGAAACGACTATAAGATACACAAGGTATCCGGCTTTTCCGACGAGATTCCCTCCAATTATTCCGAAGATTTCAACGGATTGAAAGTAAAGATGAAGGGATTAAATCTGTATTACATTTTCAACAATCGACGTTTCTCCTATCCAGCCGCCTTCAGCCAGTCCACCAACCAGCGCTGCAATGCAGGTTCTTTCATTGCCGGATTCTCCGTATCCACCCACAATCTGAACTTCGACTATACCAAGCTGCCCGAAATCATTCAGGAAACCATGAACCCGGGTATGAAGGTGAAACATATCAAATACACGAACATCAGCCTCAACGCCGGCTATGCCTACAATTGGGTGTTTGCCCGCAACTGCCTCGCATGCCTGTCGTTCAATCCGGCTGTCGCCTACAAGACATCACGCATAGAGAAGACAGAAGAGCGGGAAGCGGACGACTGGTACAAGAATTTCAATATCGACTTCATTCTGCGTGCAGGTGTGGTATACAACAACAGCAAATACTTCGTGGGTACCTCATTCGTAGGACGGACATACGACTACTACAAAAACAGTTTCTCCCTGAACAACGGGTTCGGCACCCTCCAAATATATGCCGGATTCAACTTTTATCTGAAAAAGGAGTACCGGAAGAACAAAAAGTAAAAAAAGGCTTTCAGCCCTCATCTCCCCTCAAAAGCTATAAACACACTCCACCCCTACTATATCCTTCCGCTTATCCTTCTCCCATTGCCTGCAATAGAAGATGTCCGCCTCCCAGCGCTCGGACAAGGGCAACGTAATACCCCCACGATAGCGCATCCGCTTTACTCCGAAGTGCTCTGTCTTATTCAAACCATTATACATCTCGGCCGAAGCATACGGTTCCAGCTTGCACTTCGGAATGTCATAGGCAAACTTCGCACGCGAGCGCAAGCGGAACTCATCTCTATGCCCATCGAACGTATGCTGAAAGCGCTCACGCAAGGACAGTTTCACCCTTTGCACACGGGCAGACAGAGTGCCTTCCAAACGGTAGCGGTGCCGGAACTTCCAGCCATCTGCCCCCCGATTGCGGTAATGCGTCTCATACCCAGCTCCAAGCTTCAGGAAAGGCAACAGCTTATAGCTTCCCCCCACCTTCAGCCCCCACCGGTCTGTCTTTCCCAAATCATCCTTTGTACGCCACTCCAGCCCACCGGAAACAGTAAATGCCGGCTTCAACTTATATTCGAAACCGGCATTCGCCCAAGTGGCAAAATCCTTCTCCTGCGCCCGCAGGGAAAAAGACGAAACAACCCATAGAACTATCGGCAAAACAAGTACTTTCGTGCATGAAGATATATTACTTACCATACGCTTATTCTGTTAAAGTGTCAAAGGTAAGGATAAATTCTGTAACAATTCTGTAATACTACAAATCTTGTCTGCACATTTCCGATTTTTCAATGATACTTAAAAAACAGAAACCGAGATACAAAAAACAACTCAAAGTTGCCATATATGTATGGCATCATATATATATATTTGTAGCATGAAAAAACACCCTTATAAGCGTTTCATAGATTATTTATTTGGGGTGATTCATTTATGTGAAATCTCTTTCAAATACTCCTCCACCTTTCCGAAGAAGGAGGTCAAATGAGAACCGTCGACAAAAGCATGGTTCACATAAATGGAAAGAGGAAATACCAGACGGCCTTCACGAGATACGGCCTTGCCGGCAGTCATCAACGGATAACTGCAACCGTTGCCTGCTTCGGCAAGTGTATAGGTTATCGAGGTGAAATACATTTTGGGAACCGCACTCAGATGGACCACATCGTAATCGCCTTGCTCGGCAAGAATCTTTTCGGCTCCATAAGGGTCACCGTCCTCGGGCATGTTTGTTATCAAGGCGTAGGCTTCGGCATAGAAACGTTCAAAGTCTTCGTAATAGGGAATGCGCATGGTATAGAATGTTTTCCCAGGAACGGCTATCGGAGAAATGATGTCCACCCGGTCGTGAAAAACAACCCGGCCTTCCTTGTCGGTACGGTAACGGAGTTCATCGACTTCATTGGCCGAACGCACCACAGCATACAGATAATAAAGGAAAAAGGAGCGCTTTGCAGCCCGGGCTGCAGCACTGGCTTCCGTGCAGTCAATCTCTGTGGTGACGGAATACCAGGAATTTACAAAATTGCGGAAAAAGCCGTAGTTATCCCGGCGTTCCCAAGCATCAATGTCTATAATGTGTTTCATACAAAAAGGGGATTTAGTGAAAAAAGGATGCCTTTTTACAAGCATCCTTTTTCCAATTCTATTTATTTCTCTTTCTTATAATTCTCCAGTCCTGTCTGCAGGAACTCAATATATTTGGGAATATCCTCGTCGTAGGAGTAGGACTTGTTGAGCGGCTTGCCTTCGTTGTCAATCAGCACATAGAAGGGCTGCGCATTGGCACCGAACTTGACACGCTGCAGATAACTCCACTTGTCGCCTACGGTACGCAGTGTACGTTCCGTGCCGTTCTCCACAATCTTCACGGGAGAAGGAAGCGGGGTCTTGTTGTCCACGTAGAGCGTGATAAGCACATAGTCGTTGTTGATAATGTCACTCACCTTCGGGTTTGTCCATACGGCAAGCTCCATCTTACGGCAGTTCACGCAACCATAACCGGTGAAGTCGAGCATCACGGGCTTGCCATGCTGACGGGCATACTCCATACCGAGGTCGTAATCATCGAACTTGGCATGCACTTCATTATTGTAAAGATTGAAGTCTTGCGTCTGCATGGGCGGCGCAAAGGCACTGACAGCTTTCAACGGAGCTCCCCACAAACCAGGAACCATATACACCGCAAATGCCAGTGAGGCCAACGCCATAAAGAAACGGGGTACACTAACCTTTGAATCGTCATCATCGTGCGGGAACTTGATTTTGCCCAACAAGTAGAAACCAAGCAGTGCAAAAAGTACAATCCACAAAGCAAGGAACGTTTCACGGTCGAGGATGCGCCAACCGTAAGCTAAATCGGCTACCGAAAGGAACTTCAGGGCAAAAGCCAGCTCCAGGAAGCCAAGCGTCACCTTGATGATATTCATCCATCCACCGGATTTGGGCATGGACTTCAACCAGGACGGGAATAAGGCAAACAGCGTGAAAGGCAATGCCAATGCAATGGCAAAGCCCAGCATGCCAATAGCGGGAGCTACCACGCTGCCCGTCGTGGAAACCTGAACCAGCAGGAATCCAATAATAGGTCCCGTGCAGGAGAAAGATACCAGCGACAAGGTAAACGCCATCAAGAAGATGCTGAGCAGACCACTTGTGGCCTCAGCCTTACTGTCTACGGCCGTACTCCATTTGGAGGGCAACGTTATTTCGAACGCTCCGAAGAAGGAAGCCGCAAACACAACCAACATCAAGCAGAAAAGGATATTGAATACTGCATTCGTAGAGAGTGCGTTCAGTGCGCTGGCTCCGAAAATCAGCGTAATGGCCAGTCCGAGCGTCACATAAATCACTACGATGGAAGCACCATACGTCCATGCATCACGGATGCCTTTCTTCTTATCCTTGCTACGCTTCAAGAAGAAGCTGACCGTCATCGGGATGATGGGCCATACACAGGGGGTGAAGAGCGCCAGCAGCCCGCCGGCAAATCCCGTAATGAAAATATAAATCCAGGACATGTCTTCCTGCGAAGTGGTTTCGCCCAAAGAATTCAGTTCACTGATGACCGGCTTCCATAGGTCCACCTTGTCCGCCACCTTGATTTCCGTCGGCCCGTCCGCACCGCCGATGGCAGCCACGGGAGCCGTGCCGGAGACAGTCTCCTGCTTTGCGGGCTGTTCTTCGGCTTTCGTTTCAGCGGCAGCGGCGGCAGCTTCTTTGGCAGCCCCTTCTGCCTTGCCGGAGAACTTGAAAGGAACTTGTGTGGGCGGCAGGCAGTTTTCATCGTTGCAAGCGCCATATTCCAGATAGCCTTCTATCTGATAAGCGCCACCCGTCAACTTCAGCTTCTGCACAAATTGCGCCGTATTCTCAAAATAGCGCACCTTCATTTCGAACAACTTGTCGAAAGTAGAGATTTCCTTGCCTACGGGCTTCAGTTTGCCCACCACTTCCGCTCCGGAGATTTTCTCCACATTGAAAGTCGCCGAGATAGGACCGCCATCGCTCAGGTCGGTGGAATAGACATGCCAGCCCTTGTCAATAGCAGCCGTAAAAACAGCCTCCGCTTCGCCGGTAGCCAGAGTTTTCAGTTCGGAATTGAACTTGACGGGGTCTTGTATCTGTGCCTGCACCGCCACAGCGAAGAGCAACAGAACGAAAGGGAACAGTAATTTCTTCATGTTCTCTGATTTAATTTTTAATTTTCAATTATCTCGTAGTCCACGCAGGCACGGCTCTCTTTCACAGCAGCGATAAGCTTGCCGGCAGCTACATGGTCGGGATGGGTAGCATAGTATTTCACGTCATCCAACGTATCGAACTCACTGTAAAGAGCGATGCTCCAAGCCTCGGCAGGATTGATGTTCAATCCGACTTCAATCTTGCGGATAACGGATATTTTAGCCGGAAGCGCTTCGATAGCTGCCTTGAAACTGTTCATCGCAGCCAACTTTTCGTCAGCCGGTGCCTCATCTTTTAACTTAAATAATACAATGTGCTTTACCATAACTTTGCCATTTAAATGATTTATCACTATATTTGTCAGCCTAAGCGGCTGTTTTAACAACTGCAAAAATACTGGTTTTGTTTCAAATATACACTTAAACGGATGTTAATAATAGGAATTGCAGGCGGAACCGGCTCGGGAAAGACCACCGTCGTACGTAAAATTATCGAAAGCCTACCGGCTGGTGAAGTGGTATTGTTGCCACAAGACTCTTACTACAAGGACAGCAGCCATGTGCCCGTGGAAGAACGGCAGAACATCAACTTCGACCACCCCGACGCTTTCGAGTGGAGCCTTCTTTCCAGGCATGTCGCCATGCTGCGCGAAGGAAGAAGCATAGAACAGCCCACCTACTCATACCTGACGTGTACCCGGCAGCCCGAAACCATCCATATCGAGCCCCGGGAAGTCATCATCATTGAAGGCATCCTTGCCTTGTGCGACAAGAAGCTGCGAAGCATGATGGACCTGAAGATATTTGTAGACGCCGACCCCGACGAACGCCTGATTCGTGTAATCCAGCGCGATGTAGTGGAACGCGGACGCACGGCCGAAGCCGTCATGGAACGCTATACACGTATACTGAAACCCATGCACCAGCAATTCATAGAGCCCTGCAAACGATACGCCGACCTCATTGTGCCGGAAGGCGGAAACAACCAGGTGGCCATTGATATATTGACCATGTACATCAAGAAGCACTTGGGGAGTTAATTTGTAATGGAGAATTGATAATGGAGGATTAAGAACGCACTAAACCCTATGAGATATGAACAGCCTGTTTTCTTTCGCCAGACATAAATCATCCATTATCAATTCTCCCGTCCCAATTATCTTGCTGTTGTTGTTGTGCTGCATCGCAGGATGCCGTGGAGGACATCCTGCCGAAAAAGAAGAAGCGGATGACCTGCAACAGATAAAGGACAGCGGAGAACTGGTCGTATTGACACTGTACAGCTCCACTTCCTACTTCATCTACCGTGGCCAGGACATGGGATTCCAGTATGAGCTGAGCGAACAGTTTGCCAAGAGCCTGGGAGTGAAGCTGAGAATAGAGGTAGCCCGGAATGTGCACGAACTCATAGAGAAGTTGCAGGCAGGCAAGGGAGACCTCATTGCCTACAACCTTCCCATCACCAAGGAATGGAAAGACAGCCTGCTTTATTGCGGCGAAGAGGTCATCACGCACCAAGTCATCGTGCAACGTAACGGCGGACGCACCAAACCACTGAAAGACGTAACGGAACTCATCGGGAAAGATGTATATGTGAAGCCCGGAAAATATTATGAACGGCTGGTCAATCTGGACGAAGAGCTCGGAGGAGGTATCCACATCCATAAAGTGACCAACGACAGTATCAGTGCAGAAGACCTCATCACCCAGGTGGCACAAGGGAAAATCCCCTATACCGTAGCAGACAATGACGTGGCACAGCTTAATACGACCTATTACCCCAACCTGAATATCGGACTCTCCATCAGCTTTGACCAGCGTGCATCGTGGGCAGTCCGGAAAGACTGTCCGCAACTGGCAGCCGCCGCCAACAAATGGCACGAGGAGAATATGACTTCACCTGCCTATACGGCAAGTATGAAACGATATTTTGAAATCGGCAAGGCCATTCCCCACTCTCCTATCCTCTCCCTGCGCGAAGGAAAAATTTCCCATTACGATGATTTGTTCAAGAAATATGCTCCCAAGATAGACTGGGACTGGCGCCTGCTGGCGTCTCTGGCATATACTGAGTCCAACTTCGACTCCACCGCCGTATCCTGGGCCGGTGCCAGGGGGCTGATGCAACTGATGCCTGCCACAGCCAGGGCTATGGGGCTACCCGAAGGAAAGGAACAGAACCCTGAAGAGAGTATAAAGGCTGCCGTGAAATACATAGGCGCCACAGCCAAAAGTTTTTCCAAGATACCCCAGGAAGAACGCATCAACTTTGTGCTGGCATCTTATAATTCCGGTATCGGCCATGTGCTGGATGCCATGGCACTGGCCGAAAAATACGGCAAAAACAAATATGTCTGGCGTGATAATGTAGAAAACTTCATTCTGCTAAAAAGCAATGAGGAATACTTCACCGACCCCGTCTGCAAAAACGGCTATTTCCGTGGCATTGAAACTTATAACTTCGTAAGGGATATTACGTCACGCTTCGAGCAATACAAGAAGAAGATAAAAAAATAGGGATTAAGGATTAATCCCTAATCCTTATTTTCCTTCCTATTTAAAACAGATTCAGTTTGTTCTTTCTCGCTTCTTCCAGGGAAACGGTTGTCACTTGTTTCTCCCGGTTCTTTTCGCACAACTGCCGATACTTCTCATGCAGTTCTTCTTCCAGCTCCTCCTTTGTCTTAGGATTCATCAGCTTGGCTGCTACTGTAGCATTCTGTGAAGCGTCCTTCAGATGGATTACGGGAGCATGATAGACCGGAGCAATTTTCAGAGCTGTGTGAAGCGGTGAAGTCGTGGCACCACCTATCAGCAGAGGAACGTCCAGACCTGCCTTTTCCAGCTCAATGGCTACATGCACCATTTCATCCAGCGAAGGGGTTATCAAGCCACTCAATCCTATCATGTCTACCTTTTCCTCTATGGCATGCTGTACAATGGTTTCGGCAGGCACCATGACGCCAAGGTCTATTATTTCGTAGCCGTTGCAGGCCATTACTACCGAGACTATATTTTTGCCAATGTCGTGCACATCACCTTTCACCGTAGCCAGCAGCACCTTCCCGGCAGCAGTCGCACCTTCTTCTTTCTCCGACTCGATTACGGGCTGGAGGATGGCAACCGCCCTCTTCATGGTGCGCGCCGTCTTCACTACTTGCGGCAGGAACATCTTGCCTGCCCCAAACAAGTCGCCGACATGATTCATGCCTGCCATCAACGGACCTTCAATGATGGAAACAGCCTTGGGATACAGCTTCAGCGCTTCGGCAAGGTCTTCTTCCAGATAATCGCCGATACCCTTTGTCAAGGCGTACTTCAACCGCTCTTCCACAGGAGTCCCCTCTCTCCAGGCAAGTTGGGAATGGGCGGCAGCCTGCCGCTCTCCTCCAGAAGTTTTTGCCGCCTCTGCTTCCGCTTTCAAGCGTTCGGCAGTTTCTATCAGGCGCTCGGCAGCATCGGGACGACGGTTCAAGACCACATCCTCTATGCGCTCCAATATATCAGCGGGAATATCGGTGTAAAGAACGGAGGCAGCCGGATTGACGATACCCATATCCATGCCCTCGCGGATGGCATAGTAAAGGAATACGGCATGCATCGCCTCGCGAATGTAATTATTGCCGCGGAAAGAGAAGGAAAGGTTACTCACTCCTCCACTGACATGCGCACCGGGCAGATTCTTGCGTATCCATCCGGTGGCACGGATAAAGTCTACAGCATAATTGTTGTGCTCGTCCATACCGGTTGCCACGGCAAGTACATTCGGGTCGAAAATTATATCATGGGGATTGAAACCTATCTTGTCCACCAAAAGACGGTATGCCCGTTCGCAGACCTCAATCTTACGTTCGTACGTGTCTGCCTGCCCTTTTTCATCAAAAGCCATCACCACGGCTGCCGCACCATATTGCTTGATGGTACGCGCATGCTCCAGGAATTTATCTTCCCCCTCCTTCAAGGAGATGGAGTTGACGATGGACTTGCCTTGCAAGCATTTCAATCCGGCCACAATCACTTCCCACTTAGAGGAGTCTATCATGACGGGGACGCGGGCAATCTCCGGTTCCGAAGCTATCAGATGGAGGAAAGTCGTCATCTCCACTTGAGCATCCAGCAGTCCGTCGTCCATATTTATATCGATGACCTGCGCACCGTCTTCCACCTGCTGGCGGGCAATGCTGAGCGCCTCGTCATATTTCTTTTCATTAATCAGACGCAAGAATTTGCGCGAACCCGCAACATTACAGCGTTCACCCACATTCACGAAGTTATTTTCCGGCTTCACTTCCAGAAGTTCAAGCCCGGAGAGCCAAAGATTTTCCGGTCTGGGAACCGGCTGATGGGGCGTTGCACCGGCAATCAGCGAGGAGTACTCGGCAATGTAGGCATCTGTCGTTCCGCAACAACCACCGATAATATTCACCAATCCCTCATGGATATACTCTTTTACTTCATGTGCCATATCGGCAGGAGTCTGGTCGTATGTGCCCAAACTGTTGGGCAGTCCGGCGTTGGGATAAGCACTGATATAATAAGGTGCACGGGCAGCAAGCTGCTCCAGGAAAGGTTTCAGCTGGCGGGCGCCAAAGGAGCAGTTCAACCCAACTGAAAAAATATCGGCATGTTGCACGGAGGCGAGAAAAGCATCCAAAGTTTGTCCCGACAGAGTACGCCCTCCAATATCAGAAACAGTCACAGAGAGCATCAAGGGTACATGAACTCCTACAGTTTCCATCGCCTGCCCGGCGGCAAAAATAGCAGCCTTGGCATTCAGCGTATCAAAAATGGTTTCTATCAGCAAAGCATCCACACCACCTTCGAGCAATGCTTCCATCTGCTCACGGTAGGCATCGGCCAGTTCATCGTAGCTCAAGGCACGAAAAGCCGGATTGTTCACATCGGGACTCATAGAGCAGGTCTTGTTCGTCGGTCCTACGGAGCCTGCCACAAAACGGGGTTTGTCGGGAGTAAGAGAAGTAAACTCATCTGCCACTTTGCGTGCCAGGCGCACTGCGGCAAGATTCATCTCGCGCACATAGTCCTGCACATGATAATCGGCCATACTGACGCGGGTGGAACTGAATGTATTTGTTTCGATAATATCCGCACCTGCCGCCAGATACTTGCGGTGAATGTCTTGTATCACATCGGGGCGTGTCAGACAAAGCAGGTCATTGTTACCTTTCATCTGTCCGGGAATCTGCGAGAAGCGTTCACCCCGAAAATCTTCCTCTGTCAAGTTGTATTGCTGTATCATGGTGCCCATTGCACCATCCAGAATAAGGATGCGCTCACGCACCAAACTACCAAGTTTACTCATATTATCTTTTAAACATACGCGCCATATCGCGTTTGTCATCTTTTTCCTTCAGTGATTCGCGCTTATCATATTGCTTCTTACCTTTGGCAAGTGCCACCACAAGTTTGGCCAGCCCTTTTTCATTGATAAACAAGCGCACGGGAACAATGGTGAAACCCGGATCTTTCGTGCCGCGCATCAGTTTTTCAAGTTCCTTCTTATTCAACAAAAGCTTGCGCTCCCTGCGTGCATTGTGATTGTTGTACGAACCATAGAAGTATTCGGCCACATGCATGTTCTTCACCCACAATTCGCCGTTGGCAAAGTAACAGAACGTATCGACTAAGCTTGCTTTCCCCAACCGGATGGACTTGATTTCTGTGCCCGTAAGCACAATGCCAGCCGTATAGGTGTCCGTCAGTTCGTAATCGAACGTAGCACGCTTATTCTTTATATTTACAGGAGCTTGTTTCATAACATTTATCAGTTTAGCACTACCGTCAGCTTATTGAATATCCATTCAATGGCCACCGGACAAGCTATTAACAAAATAGAAGAAAGAATGGTGAAACGCAAACGGTCTTTTTCCGCTATCTGCATCACCTTTTTGCTTCCTTCCCACACAACATACACGATATAGAATTGGAGCAACAGAGCCATAATGCCAAAATCAGGCAATATGCCGATAACAATCCGCAGCATGAACACCACTACCAGTGCATAACCTGCAAACTGTTGCGCCAAAGGAATATCACTGTCCAGCATAAACATGCGGACACGCAACCCATTGATGAGATAGGCTGCCAAAAAATATCCTCCAAACAAGGATACAGCCACCGCACAGCATTGTGTCATGGCATATTGAAAGCTTTGCGGCCCATCCCATCCCATCTTCATCAAAGAGCCGATGAAAACGGACAACCCGCATAAACCAATCATAGGATAGACAAAAGTAGTAAATACTTTTCGTCTATCCTCTAAACTAATTTCCTCCCAGGCACGAGCCGGAGAGGAAATCAGTAGTATTGCTATATGAAATAAATCTTTGTAATTCAAATCTTATTTTTCAGCTTCTCCCTTTGTAACTGTATACACTTTTTCCTCCGTTTGAGGATCGTCCAACTTCAATGAATATGAATTTACTTTCGTAACAATTTCAATAGTAGTCGGATTCTCAAAAGTAGATGTTTCACGTTTGTAACGTTCAAAAACCTTTCTTAAATCATATACTTTATAGAACAATCCCAACCCATAATAACCACCAGTATTTGCAGTTAATGTGTAAGATGTGCTACTATTGGATGTCGAATCACCATTAGAATTATGACCCAAATATAATCTTAAAGTTGTTCCATTATCCTCATTCGGGTAATACACTAATGTCAAAAAATGTCTTTTGTTAGTAATATAATAATTTATTGGAAGTAGAAGCGTATAATCATCATAGAAAAACTTAGGAGCATATTTTATACCACCAGCATCATATCCTAACGAAATGATAGCAGCATTGTTAGACTTGCTGATTGAATCATTTGTAGCTACTCCCTTCTGTTCAACTATTGCCACTGTATTATCTAATGATTCAATAGAGTACAATTCAACGCCCTTAATATCTTTTTCATCAGCAGGTATATTTACTTGAGTGGGGTCCCAACGATAGTATATCTGTGCCACCTTATCGCTCATTTCAGACATTTTGAAACCATTAGCCTCTAAAGCCGAGATTGAAGCAGATGTCGGAGTTATAGTTACGCCATTCTCACCTTTAAAAGAATAAAGACCCATATAATTCTGAACTTTAACCATACCCCCTCCATAGTTGTAAGGGTCACTATCTGAATTCAGACACGAAGTAAACGAAATGCCCATCAACAATGTCAAGGCAACCATCAAGAATTTTAATTGTTTCATCTTTCCTATAAATATTAGAGTTTGCAAATTTAGATAAAAGAATTGAGTAATATAGTACTCTCCTCGTTTTTTCATTGTTTTTAAGATTAAATGAAAGATTAATCTAAATACTGCATGTCACAGTGATATTTAACATTTATATCAGTTAATCCACACTACACAATCTTGGCAAACAGCTCCAAATGCTCATCCACATAGCCGGCAACCAAAGCTGTATATTCCTCCTCTTTTTCCAAAAATTCATCTTCCAGTTCATCGAAAGCCTCATATTGCTCGTACATTGCCATAAATTCCTCGTCTGTGCGTTCGCGTTCCAAGTCGTCACGATGGCTATCGTATATTTTCTTGGCAGCATAAACCAACTTGCTCAAATCGCCCACTCCCCACAAACGCATCACTTTGGCAAACGGATTGTCGAAAATATAACCGCCATAACCATTTTGAATCAGTTGGCAGAAGCCCCCTTCCATCACTTCATCACGGAATATCTGATAGGCCAACAATGAATGCTGTTCACCGGTAAGCAAAGACATCGTCCCGGCAGTCATTTCTCCGCCTATTTCTTTCTTATAAGCACCGGTGAATACGCCGATGAATGCATCCATCCCTTCACCGGCAGCCTGGCGCAATGCCACATCTGTAACTTCTATCATAGTTTGTATTTTATTTAATGTGCCACAAAGGTAAGACTTTGCAGCCATAGTCAAACACGGACTCCCCTTTATTTTCTTCGCCTTGCCAACCAGTTGGCAGGATTTTGCCTTACCATTGGCAAGACTTTGCCACCGCGTTGGCAAAACTTTGCCATAGGCATGGCAAAAGTTTGCCAAGACGCAAGCAAGGGGTTGGCAAAATTACTTCCTGATTAACAAGCACATACCTTATTGATTCACAAACCCTATCAGAGACGAGAAAAAACAGTCAACTGCAAACTCCACTTTACATTCCGCAGAAATTCAGCTTCTTATTACTTCTTTTTTTAAAAAAAGTCAAATTGAACAGTTGGCAGAAACGGGGAAAACAACTAACTTTGCACCCGACTAATAAAAGTGGACTACGTTTTTTTTAATTATATCACTTAAAAAAAGAGCTAATTATGACTTATTCACACGAAGTGGAACACATGTGTGTTGTGAAGAAAGGTCCTAATCACGGACCGGCTCCTATTCCCGAAGAAGGTAAATGGGTAAAAGCTAAAGAAATTGTTGACATCTCTGGTCTGACACACGGTATTGGCTGGTGTGCTCCTCAGCAAGGTGCATGTAAATTAACCCTCAATGTAAAGGAAGGCGTTATCCAGGAAGCTTTGGTTGAGACTATCGGTTGCTCCGGTATGACTCATTCTGCTGCTATGGCATCAGAAATCCTCCCGGGAAAGACTATCCTCGAAGCATTGAATACTGACCTCGTTTGCGACGCTATCAACACAGCTATGCGCGAACTCTTCCTGCAAATCGTTTACGGTCGTACTCAGTCTGCTTTCTCTGAAGGCGGTTTGATTATCGGTGCCGGTCTGGAAGACTTGGGTAAAGGTCTGCGCAGCCAGGTAGGTACACTGTACGGTACTTTGGCTAAAGGTCCCCGTTACCTGGAAATGGCTGAAGGTTACATCAAGAATGTATTCCTGGACAAGGACGACCAAATTTGCGGATACGAGTTTGTTCACCTGGGCAAGTTCATGGATGAAATCAAGAAGGGAACTGACGCAAACGAAGCTTTGAAGAAAGTTACCGGTACTTACGGACGCGTAACAGCAGAACAAGGAGCAGTTAAACACATTGACCCACGTCACGAATAATATAAGGAGGAAAAGAATATGATTAGAGAAGTGAAATTTGAAAGTCAAGACCGTCGTATCAAGCAGATCATCGCTGCCCTGAACGAAAACGGCATCAAAGACATCGAAGAGGCTAACGCTATCTGCGAAGCTCATGGACTTGATCCTTATATGACGTGTGAAGAAACTCAGCCTATCTGTTTTGAAAATGCAAAATGGGCCTACGTTGTAGGTTGCGCCATCGCTATCAAGAAGGGCTGCAAGAACGCTGCTGAAGCTGCCGAAGCTATCGGTATCGGCCTGCAGGCATTCTGTATCCCGGGTTCTGTAGCCGACGACCGTAAGGTTGGTATCGGTCATGGTAACCTGGCTGCCATGTTGCTGCGCGAGGAGACTAAGTGCTTCGCTTTCCTGGCAGGTCACGAGTCATTCGCTGCTGCCGAAGGTGCTATCAAAATTGCCGCTAAAGCAGACAAAGTACGTAAAGAGCCTCTGCGTTGTATCCTGAACGGTCTCGGCAAGGACGCTGCACAGATTATCTCCCGTATCAACGGCTTTACATACGTTCAGACTCAATTCGACTACTACACAGGTGAACTGAAAGTAGTTAGTGAAATCGCATACAGCGACGGTCCTCGTGCCAAAGTAAAATGCTACGGTGCTGACGACGTTCGCGAAGGTGTGGCTATTATGTGGAAAGAGGGTGTGGATGTATCCATCACTGGTAACTCTACGAACCCGACCCGCTTCCAGCACCCGGTTGCCGGTACTTATAAGAAAGAACGCGTATTGGCTGGTAAGCCGTACTTCTCAGTAGCATCCGGTGGTGGTACTGGTCGTACTCTGCACCCGGACAACATGGCTGCCGGACCGGCTTCTTACGGTATGACTGATACTATGGGTCGTATGCACTCAGATGCTCAGTTCGCTGGTTCTTCATCAGTTCCTGCTCACGTAGAAATGATGGGATTCCTGGGAATTGGTAACAATCCTATGGTAGGTTGTACAGTGGCTTGTGCGGTTGACGTGGCTCAGGCTTTGAGCAAGTAATCATCTGATATACAGATTATATATGAAGAGCTTTCCTTAGGGAAGGCTCTTCTTGTTTTAACAGACTTCCACGCTATCCTTGCTCTACTCACCTTTGCCTATCATCCTTTAATATCATCACTTTATCAATTGTGACGGTGTACTATATTATACTCTATAAATTCTCTATAAATTGCCACATTATTGCTAATTCTGTGACGTACTTGTGACGGGGTATCTATACCGTCACAACAAAGCAAGACATTCATAAGTCACTATGTATCAACTAATATCAAAATCATATTAAACACCTCCTATCTTATATTATTAATGGCATGTGACGAAATTACTTCAATCATACAACTTTATACTATTTGCTTTACACCTCTACCTTCAAATTCAAGAACATTTAGTTTACATTAGTTTCCCCTCTGTAATATGGTTAACTTCGTATCAGATTAATTCAATTATCAATTATCAAATTAATACAATTATGAGACTTACCAAGAAGAACTCTCCTAAAAGTTACACTATCTACTACCTACCACAAGAGATTAAAGAAACTATGGTTACAGAGGTCAGTTACCTGCCTATTACCAGAGAGAGACTGGAACAGTTCTTTAAAGATGCAGCAAGTAAGCGAAAGCCTAAATTAGTCAAGAAGCGGAAACAGTCAAGGCAGCAAGGGAGTTAATTCCATGCTGCCTTTATACTTCAATACTTATTTCCTTTTATAAGTCATTTTAGCATATTCTACCCCTCCATCATCCTCTTTCTCCATATATTCAAGAACTAACTTGCTGTTGGATATTTCAAGAACATTCAAATCAAGAGCATAAGTGGCATCAATAGGTCTAAGTGTCAGCAGCTTATTACTCAATGCCCATTTCCCTTCATCTAATTCCGAATTATCCAAATCATATTCAGTATATGTACCGTCAGCTCTGAATGTAAGATTACCAAAATATTCGCATTCATCTTTAGGTGCATGACTCCATTCTCTGTTTTCTTCAGGATATTCTGGCTCTATTTCATACCCTTCTTCGTAAGTTAGTACCCATTGACCTACAATGTTCTCTGTAGTAGGTGTACTTTCTTCTTCGTCATCATCACTACATGCTGCGAAGTTAACACTCATAATTACGGCTACGATAGCCATTCCAATAAATCTTAATGTTCTCATTTTAGAGCCTGTTTAAATTTTCAAGTTTGATATTGAAAGAGTGTTTCTTCTTTCCTCGAAAA
>NZ_QTMD01000017.1:0-108736 GCF_003602995.1 Bacteroides sp. AF25-38AC
TAGACTTGCTAAATTATATGCTTAAATATAAAATACCTCAGATTGTTACGTTGACCCGTTTTTACGTTGGTCCCAGATTGTTACGTTGCCCCCCCCTCTCTTATGGTCGGGAAACCGGAGGAGAGGAGGGATGAAATAAAAAAGGCTTAACTTCTAAAAGTTAAGCCTTTTCTGTCGGAATGAGGCGACTCGAACGCCCGACCCCTACGTCCCGAACGTAGTGCGCTACCAACTGCGCTACATTCCGATTGCTTTTGAAAAGTGGTGCCACCAGGAATCGAACCGGGGACACAAGGATTTTCAGTCCTTTGCTCTACCAACTGAGCTATGGCACCTTTTTCGTTTGCGGGTGCAAAGATAAAGAGTTTTTTTTATACCGCAAGGCTTTTTGAGGAAAAATATCTAAAAAAGGTGCCTCTTGCTCTATGGAGCGAGGCACCTTACTTCTAAAAATCATTTGCTATCGAAGACATCAGTCGATATTCGGATTGATGCTGTGCCAGTCTTTGATGGCAGGCAGTACTCCCATTTCTATCACTTCGTCACGAAGTTTGCAGAGGTGGGCATAGCTTTCTTTCAGTTTGGCTTCTTCTTCGGGTGTGCCGTTCAGTTCCTTGTAGTGTACACCGTCTTTGGTAATTTCAGTTTCCATTGCCATCATGATGTGGTCGAAGCCGTGGCTGTGTACATATGTACCGGCAGGCCAGCGGAACGGTTTGCCACCCATCGCTGCAGCTATCATTTCGATAGAGACGTATGCCGGACTCTGGAAGGAAGAACGTCCACGGAGGGCGATGATGTTGGCACCGCCTTTGGTTACCTTAGTCTGGATTTCGACCCACTGCTCTTTAGTCAGGGCAGGGGTACCGATGATATCAAGTAACGGTTTACCGTCCACCTTGGCGGTAGAGGCATATACAGCCATCTGTTCACCATGACCGCCGTAGGTACGGCAATTTTCGATTTTGTCGGGGGCAATGCCGAAGTGCTTGGAAAGTTCACTGCGCAGGCGGGTGCTGTCGAGGGCAGCCAGTGTGGTCACTTGTGAAGGTTTCAGGCCGGAATACAATAGGGTAATCAGACCGGTGATGTCGGCAGGGTTGAAAATGACAACCACGTGCTTCACATCCGGACAGTAGGCTTTTACATTCTTACCGAATTCTTCGGCAATAGCGGCATTGCCTTTCAAAAGGTCTTCGCGGGTCATGCCGGCCTTGCGGGCGGCACCGCCTGATGATACCACATACTTGGCACCGGTCAGCGCTTCTTTGATATCGGAGGTAAATGTGATGTTCATTCCTTCGAATCCGCAGTGGAACAGCTCTTCGGCCACACCTTCCAGTCCGGGAGCATAAGGGTCGTACAGACATAGGTTGGGAGTGAGATGCATCATGATTGCAGTCTGTGCCATGTTTGAACCGATCATGCCGGCTGCGCCGACGATTGTCAATTTGTCATTTGTCAGAAATTCCATAATCTTTTTTATTTAAAGGTGAGTAATATCTTTTCTTGCTGATTGTCACGATACAAAGATAACCCTTTTTGAAGAGAGTTGTTCATAGAAAAAAGTTATCTTTTAGAGCAAAAAGTTATTTCTTCTTTCCGAACTGCTGTATTGTACCTAAATTACTTATCTTTGTTGGGAAAATGAAGATAAGTAAGAAACTATGAGCATTAAGTTAGGAAAGTACAATACGCTGGAAGTGGTGAAGGAGGTAGCCTTCGGCATGTATCTGGACGGTGGCGAAGAAGGTGAAATTCTGCTTCCGTCGCGTTATGTCCCCCAAGACTGTAAGGTGGGAGCCAAACTGAACGTTTTTATATATCTTGATAACGAAGAACGCCTGGTAGCCACTACTCTGACACCATTAGTGCAGGTCGGGCAGTTTGCCTGCTTGGAGGTGGCGTGGATAAACCAGTATGGCGCTTTCCTTAACTGGGGATTGATGAAGGATCTTTTCGTCCCCTTCCGCGAACAGAAAATGAAGATGCAGGTGGGAAAGAAGTATGTGGTTCATGCCCATTTGGATGATGAAAGCTATCGTATCGTGGCATCGGCCAAGGTAGACCGTTATCTTTCCAAAGAGAAGGCCGCCTATGAGTCGGGGCAGGAGGTGGATATCCTGATTTGGCAGAAGACGGATTTGGGATTCAAGGCGATCATCAACGATGAATATAGCGGCTTGCTATATGAGAGCGAGATATTTCAGCCACTGCACACGGGCATGAGGATGAAAGCCTATGTGAAGCAGGTACGTGAAGACGGCAAGATAGACCTGCTGCTTCAAAAAACGGGGCAGGCTAAAGTAGAAGATTTCTCAGCTACGCTGCTGGACTATATCCGTGAACAGGGCGGACGGATAGCTTTGAATGACAAGAGTCCGGCAGAAGAAATCTATGCAACTTTCGGTGTCAGCAAGAAAACCTTCAAAAAGGCTGTGGGAGATTTGTACAAAAAACATCTGGTTGTATTGGAGGAAGATGGAATCAGGATTAGGAATTAGTCCCAGTCATTAGGAATTTCCCTACTTGTAAATAGAGACAATCATTAGGGAGGGGAATTTCCTCTCCCTATTTTTGTCGTACAATAAAAAAGAAAAGTCATGATACGTCATTTGATATTAAGTGTTTGTCTAGTTCTGGTAGCGTTTCCCGCAATAAAAGCGGCGCCCATAGACGGAATCCGTATAGAAAGTCCATACCGTAGAGTGGTGGTATTGGTTGACGGACAGCAGGTTTGCCTGCCTACTTTCAGTTGTTTTGTAGCCAATCTGCGTGGTAGTTGTCGGGTGGAGGTTTATGAAGCGCCATCCCGTGGGGGGAATCCTCGAAGAGGAAAACTCCTATATGATGAACGTGTGCATTGCTCCATCAATGAAGTGGAAGATATTTTCATTCCAGAGGACAAAAGACCTGGTGGAAACTGGGGTACTTCTAATCATCACAAGCCTGGCAGACCCGGTGACAGACCGTCAGGGGGCGGGCAGTATGAACGGGTAATGTCTCCCTCTGCCTTCGAACAGTTTATGGGGCTGATGGAAAAACAGAGTTTCGATTCAGACCGTAAGGAAGTGCTCGACCATGCCTTGCTGACCTCTTGGTTCACTACTGACCAGTGTATCCGTCTGATGGATTTTTATCGTTTCGACAGTGAAAAGAAGCAGTTGATGAAGAAGATTTATCCTAAAATAGTCGATAAACCGAATTTCTATTATGCGATAGACAAGCTGACCTTCTCGTCGGACAAGAACGAGATAAATGCCTTCATCAAACAATATCATGAGAAGAATAACTAAAAAAAGGAGGGATTATGAAACGGATTATATTTATATTTCTTGCCGCTATGATGAGTACAGCTGTTTGTAGTGCGGCAATGAGCAACAGCAAAGTGCGTAAAGAGACCCGTTTTCTTACGGACAAGATGGCCTATGAATTGAACCTGAGTACAGAACAGTATAATGACGTGTACGAAATAAACTATGATTTCATTTCCGGTATACGTTATCTGATGGATGACGTTCTTCGGGGGGAGGAATGGGCCTTGAATCGCTATTACGATTATCTGGATGTGCGCAATGACGACCTTCGATGGGTGCTGAATAACCGGCAGTACGGCCGTTTCATGCAGGCCGCCTATTTTTACCGTCCGGTTTATGTAAGTGGTGGTCGTTGGTCTTTTAGGGTTTACATCACTTACACCAACCATAATCATTTCTATTTCCCGCGGCCGTATCATTACCGTACATATTGCGGTGGGCATTATCGTACGCACTATCACAACAGCTATTATCGCGGTCGTTACCATCATCCGCACTATACTGGTTCGTGGAGTATTCGGAATGATAAGTCGTACCACACTAGCCGCCGTTCAGATTTCGGTTCGGTGAACATCCGCCCTAATTCGCATAAGCGTCCGGCAGGCAGGGATGATGTATATACCACGCGACGTAGCAACAGTAGTAATAATCGCATTAGCACAGGTACACGTAACAGCAGTACGCGACGTAGTAGTGTGGATAGTGGCAGAAAGTCGAGTAAAGAGAAAATAGAAACCACAAGAACTAAAAATAATGATAAGAGCCCCAGCCGTAGCAGGGTAAAGACGGCAAGCAAGGAAAGAAGAAATGCTTCCGGCGTACGGAGTTCCGAAAGCCGTCGCAGCAGCTCTTCAAGCACTACCCGCAGTTCTACCGGCAGTAGCTCTTCCCGCTCTTCGGAAAGGAGATAGAAGAACAAAAAACTCCCCTCTTGTCAGCCTGGAGGCAGGGAGAGGGGAGAATCAAACACAACAACTAAAATTATACTTCTTTTTTTATTCAATCGGTTCTCCCTTATAGAAATCCAGAATCTTGGTACGGAACAGATAGTCATACTTGGCTTGCAATTCGTCTGATTGGGATTTCATAAGGTTCTGTTTTGCTTCATTGTATTCTACGGCATTTGCTTTTCCGTTCTCATACTTTTCGCTCATCAGCTTGAAAGACTCTTCGCTGGCAACGGTGGCTGTATGGCTACTGGTATATTTGCTTTCGGCAGCAGCGGCGTTGTACCATGCTTGTTGGATTTCTTTATAAAGTGTCTTCTTGGCATTATCCAATTGCAAGGCATAGTTTTCACGTTGCAGGCGTGCCGTGCGTACCCGGTTACGGGTAGAGAGACGGTTGAAAATAGGTACGCTGAGGTTGAATCCTACATATTTGTTGAAGTTATCGTTCATCTGCTGGCTGAAAGTACGGTCGATGGTAGAATAGTAATTCGTACCGAGACTACCGTTCAGGCTCAGTTGCGGGTAGTAGTTGCTCTGGGCAATACGGATATTGTGTTTACTGCCTTCCAAGCGGAACTGTGCAGCTTGTATGGAAGCCTTACTCACCATGGCTGTTTGGAATATCTCATCCGGAGGAGTGAGAGGGACTAAATCCAGATTGACTGCCGGAGATTCCAGATTGAACCCTTCCGGTGTTGCCAGTTCGATAAGCTGGCTAAGGTCGAGCAGGGCCAACTTATAGTTGTTGTTTGTCTGCACTACATTCATCTCGTCTTGTGCCACACGTGCTTTGGCTTCTGCCAGTTCTGCCGGAGAGGCTTTTCCCAAGTCGGCAAGCCGGCTGATGCGGACATATTGCTCTTTGCTCAATTGCACTTGCCCCAACGCCACCTGGTGGAGCTCTTCATTGAACAGCACCTGAAGGTAGGCCGAAGCTATATTGATGGCAATGTCTTCCTTGGCTTTGTCCAGGTCGGCAATGGCAGCTTTGAGGTTTAGTTTGGCCAATGCATACTGGTGGGGAATTTCCAGACCGGTAAAGATAGGTATGCTGGTATTGACAGACATATTAGTGCCGTGGCTGCTGGTGTTGACGTATACAGTGGAATAGTCTCCCGTATCCTCATTTTTGATGGCTGTTTGCGTACGTCCCCAGTTCCAGCTCTGGCCGGCACTGGCATTCAGGTTCGGCAGTCGTGCCCATTTGGCTGTATTTACTTCGACAGCACTCTGTTCGGCAGCGTTGGCTGTCTGGCGGATACTGATGTTATGCTCGATGGCATAGTCTATGCATTGGCGTAAAGACCATCGTTCCTGCGCCTGCACTGAGATACTGCCGAATATTGCGAGGTATAAGAATATCTTTTTATTCATATCGTATATCTTTTTAAGCTATTCCGTTTGTTAATCCTTTTTCTCTGCACCGCGAATCTTATCCTGGGCACTGATACCGCTTTTGATGGCAATCTTTATGCCGTCACTCATGCCGACCTGGATGGGGCGGCGTTCGAACTTCTGTACCGGTACGCTGTCCGTCATTACGTATACAAAGGTGCTGTCACCATTGAATTCAATGGTACTTTCCGGTACGGCAAGCGTTTTCTGGGCACGGTCCAATACGATTTCTGCGTTGGCAGAATAGCCGGAACGTATCTGTACGCTGTCCGGTGCGGCAATGGCAGCTTTGATTTCAAACTGGTTGGCACCGTTTTCTTCCACACCCTTCGGAGATATGTATTCCAGTGTGGCATCGAACGAAAGATTCTGCAGGGCGCCGATTGTTAGTTTCACCGGCATGCCTTCGTGCACACGGCCCACTTCCGTTTCGTCAATGTTGCCGCGGAAAATCAAATCGTTCATGTTGGCAACGGTAGCGATGGTGGTTCCGTCATTGAAAGTGTTACTCATGATAACCGAGTTACCGACTTTGATGGGTACATCCAGAATCAGACCGGTAATGGTGGAACGGATCAGGGTACTACTGAAAGAGGCGCTGTTCTTGGTGATGCCTTCCTTTACAATTTCCAGGTTATCTTTTGCTGTCTGCAGTTCCTCGCGTGCCTGCTTCACGCTTACTTCCCCTTTTTCGTACTCTTCAGCGCTGATAAGCTTGTCGTTGTACAGTTTCTGGGTACGGGCGAAATCCGTTTCGGCTTGGGCAGCGTTGATTTCCGCCAATCGTACGCGGCTTTCGGCAGAGTTCAATTGTCCCAGTTCGGGTATCACCTTTACTTTGGCAAGCACTTCCCCTTGCTTCACACTTTGTCCTGCTTCCTTGTATACTTCGGCAATGATACCGGAAATCTGCGGCTTGATAAGGACTTCATCTCTCGGTTCCACTTTGCCGGTGGCTACGGTAGTCTTTTCAAGGTCTGTCACTTCCGGAACTATCGTTTCGTATACTGTTACTTTAGGTTGGGACTTCTGGTACAGAAAAACGAATGTCCAAATGAATAAGGCAGCAATTACTACCAATAATGCGATTTTCAGAAACTTCTTTGTTTTCATCTTATATTTACGATTTAATTATTTACGATTGATATAGCCATTATTTCATGGCTTACGGTTAGTGGTCTCTCTATAAGTTTATTCATCCCTGATGGCTTCAATTGGCTTGATTGCCATGGCGCGATAGGCAGGTGCCAGTCCGGCAAGCACTCCTAATGCGATGAGGAGGATGCAGGTTCCGATAGCCAGTCCGAATGAAACCTGGTAGTGGGTTTTGATAACTCCAGGGTCATTGGCGGCCTTTTCAAGTATTTGCAGTACAAATACGGCAAAAGAAATACCTGCCATACCCGCTATAGTGGTCAGCACCATGCTTTCCGAAAGAATTTGTTGCAGAATGTCTTTAGGACGGGCACCTATGGCGCGGCGTATGCCTATTTCCGTTGTGCGCTCCTTGACGGTTACCATCATGATATTCGATACGCCGATAGCTCCGGCAAACAGCGTCCCCAAACCTACCATCCAGATTAGAAAGCGCACTCCAATCATCAGGTTGTCCATCATGGAGAACATAGCTTCCGCATTCAGAAGCATGACGGCTTGTTTGTCATCGGGAGCAATGTAGTGCGCTGCTTTTACAAGACGTTCCACTTCGGGCTGCACGTCTTTCACTTTTACTCCCGGTTTCATGATGAAACATACTACATGCAGTTTCTTTCCGAGGTTGTAGGTCTGTTGCATGGTGGAAAAAGGCAATGTAATGGCTTCAGAGGCCTGCCCTTGTATATTGACATTGCCTTCGGATGAACACATTCCGATAACCCGGTAATAGATACCATTTACCCGGATATATTTGCCGCAGGGGTCTTCACCGGGTTTGAAGAGGCTTTCATAAACACGTTTGCCGATTACACACACTTTACGCGACTCTTTAATGTCGACATCATTGATGAAACGTCCATAGGTCATCTCTTGATGTTCTATCTGTTCATATTCGGGATACAAGCCTTTCACACTACAGTCGTACTTGTTGTCTCCGTAGACAGCCACTTGTCCCCATAAGGCAATGGAAGGCGTGGCAAGCGCCACACCGTCCACATTGCGTACACGGTCTACATCTTCCATCTCCAAATCCCACCATCGTCCTTTGCGAAAACCTTTATAAGCCTCGCTTGTCTTTTGTGCAGCGATAAAGCCCGAGTTGGTTGCAAATCCTTCGAACTGGGATTTTAGTTCTTCCTGCATGCCCTGGCCGCCACCGATAAGCGCCACCAGCATAAAGATACCCCAGAATACGCCGAACGCCGTAAGCAGGCTTCTCGTTTTGTTCCTTGTTATTGTGATGAGGATTTCCTCACACGTATCTATGTCTATTCTCATAATCTTTAATCTGCTCTAAGTGCTTCAATAGGACTGATACTTACCGCTTTCTTAGCCGGGAAGAACCCAGCCAACGTACCCGCTATGATAAGGGTCAGGGTAGCTTGGATAGCAATACTGAGGTCTACGGTGGGATCGGAGAACATGGTCTGCTGGAACATGCCGGCATCCATCGTCTGGCTACCGAAAGCAGAGTTCATCCATTCCGTCACCCCGATGCCTGCCACCATACCGATATAACCGAATAGCGTAGTGATAGTCACGCTTTCCACAATAATCAGCCAAAGGATGGAGAAAGGTTTTGCTCCCAATGCCTTACGGATACCAAATTCCCGGGTACGTTCTTTCACGGTAATCAGCATTATGTTCGACACGCCGACAATCCCACTCAACAGTGTAAAGATACCGATAACCCAGATTGCAGTCCGGAGGATACCCATTGCATTCTGTGTCTGCAGATAGTTGGTGAAACGATTCCATATCCATATGGCGCTCTCATCTGTGGGGTCAAAGCGGTGATTGGTGGCAATAGCCTTGCGGTATTCTTTTTCAAAGGCTTCGTTACTTTCTATGCTGTGCAGGTTCTTGGTTGTAAAGATGATGTTATTCAGCTTGTCTCCTTTATTATAGATGGTCTGCAAGGTGGAGAAGGGGATATACGCTTCGTTTGCCTCGCGGTCTCCCTGGTCATTGTAGAGGCCTACTACTTGATAGGCCACTCCACTGGCATTGACAAATTGTCCGATGGGTTCAGTATGCGTTTTTCCGAAAAGGATATCTGCAGATTTCTTATGGAGGATGATGACTTTACGTCGGTCTTTCAGGTCGTTGTAGTTGATGAAACGTCCGTCCGCTGTTTTCACGGTTTCCACTTCGGTGTAGTTGGGATATACGCCCAGCAGAGAGATATTGATATATTCTTGTCCGAAGCTGACGTTTACATTACTTTGACGCACGGTGGCACCGGCACTGATGACATTTTCGGTGAATTGCTTCTCCGTGTCATCCATGTCCCGGTTGTCCAGTTGGACGCGGCGTCCTTCTTTCAGACCGTCGTATGACTTGGTGGTCCAGCCGGGGAAGATGCGGATAGAGTTCAAGGCACGCTCCGACGCATTTTGCTCGAAGGCATGTATGATACCGTTTCCGGCTCCGAGCAGCACGATGAGCATGAAGATTCCCCATGCCACGGCAAAGCCCGTCAGGAATGTACGCAGTTTGTTGCGTTTGATGGTTCCGTATATTTCTTGCCAAAGGTCTATCATTGATAATTAAAAATTAAGAATTAAGAATTAAAAATTAAAGGGGGAGGGGCTCTTCCTTTATTATTTCATGAGTCCGTCTTTTCCGAACGGGCTTGCATCGTGGTTCAGATTCGTCTCGATGCTACCTATGATACCGTCTTTGATATGGATAATCTTGTCCGTCTGGTTGGCAACACCGCTTTCGTGGGTCACGACTACGATGGTCATGCCCGTATCGTGCAGTTCCTTTAGAATCTGCATCACCTCTACGGAAGTCTTGCTGTCGAGCGCGCCGGTAGGTTCATCGGCAAGGATAATCTGCGGTTGGGTAATGAGGGCACGGGCGATGGCTACACGTTGTTTCTGTCCACCGGACATCTCATTTGGCATGTGGTGTGCCCACTCTTTCAGCCCCAGGCGGTCCAGATATTCCAGTGCCAGCGCATTACGTTTGCGGCGGCTCACTCCTTGATAAAAGAGAGGAAGCGCCACATTCTCCACTGCATTCTTGAAGGAAATGAGATTGAAGGACTGGAAGATGAAACCAATCATACGGTTGCGGTACTCGGCTGCCTTCGTTTCGCTGAGGTTCTTGATGAGGGTACCGTTCAGATAATATTCCCCCGTGTCGTAACTATCCAGAATACCCAGTATATTGAGTAAAGTGGACTTTCCCGAACCCGATGAGCCCATGATGGAAACAAATTCGCCTTTCTGAATGTCGAGGTTGATACCTTTGAGCACATGCAGCGGTGCTCCGTTGTTGTAGGTCTTGTTAATGTCTTTTAGTTGTATCACTGTTTTCCCTGTTTATTGCTTTACTCTTATTAATTTTCACTATTAGACGCAGCAATGCTACGAAAAGTTGCAAAAGTTGCAAACTTTTTTAAAAAAAGATTTTGCAGTGTCGTTTTTCTTTGTGATTTTTGTAACCATGAATGTGATTAACTAACCCTTTAAACAAAAGTAATATCATGAATTCAAACATGGAAAAGCCCTATGTAGTGGGCATTGACATAGGCGGAACAAACACCGTCTTTGGTATTGTAGACGCACGCGGAACTATTATTGCAAGCAGTTCCATCAAAACCGGAGCTTATGAGGACGTCAATGATTACGTAGACGAAGTTTGCAAGAATCTGTTGCCGCTCATTATTGCCAACGGTGGAGTAGACAAGATAAAAGGTATCGGTATCGGTGCTCCTAACGGAAACTATTACAGCGGTACTATTGAGTTTGCCCCGAACCTTCCCTGGAAGGGTGTAATTCCTTTGGCTGCCATGTTTGAAGAGCGCTTGGGTATCCCTACCGCTTTGACAAACGACGCCAATGCTGCCGGTATCGGTGAAATGACTTACGGTGCGGCTCGTGGTATGAAAGACTTTATCATGATAACTCTTGGCACCGGTGTAGGTAGCGGTATCGTTATTAACGGTCAGATGGTATATGGCCATGACGGTTTTGCCGGAGAGTTGGGACATACTATTATCCGTCGTGAAAACGGACGTCTCTGCGGATGCGGACGTCACGGCTGTCTGGAAACTTATTGTTCGGCTACGGGTGTGGCGCGTTCTGCACGTGAGTTCTTGACCAAGAGTACCGAACCGAGTTTGTTGCGCGACATTCCGGCAGAAAACATTACTTCCAAGGATGTGTATGATGCAGCGGTGAAGGGTGACAAGATTGCTCAAGACATCTTTGAGTTTACCGGAACCATCTTGGGTGAGGCTTTGGCTGACTTCATCGCTTTCTCCAGTCCGGAAGCTATCGTGTTGTTCGGTGGTCTGGCAAAAGCGGGAGACTATATCTTCAAGCCTATCCAGAAAGCTATTGACGACAATGTATTGAATATCTACAAAGGTAAGACCAAGTTGCTGGCTTCCGAGTTGAAGGACTCTGATGCTGCAGTGCTGGGTGCCAGTGCGTTGGGCTGGGAGCTGAGAGATATCAAGTAATCAATATTAGGGAAACTGATAAAGGAGGGGATATGTCAAAACTCCCCTTCTATCGAAGTCACCCTCGCTACACCTATCTGTGGCGAGGGTGATTTTTAGTTTATGAGAGTTTCGACACACCTTTTTTTCTTTGGTGGCACATATTCCTCAGCAATAAAGTTATGTCACAAGTTGCTTCCACACTTCCACCCATTCTCTGTATCCCTTTATTCATCGGGGTTGCGGATGCTGTGGAAGCAACTTGAAAAGGTGGAAGCAACTTTTGCTTCCACCTTAAATTTACGCCAAATAATCTATTAATGTCTTGTAGTACAATAAATTAATAGGATATGGGGCAATTTGCCAATATCGTGTAAACAAGCTATTGGTTTCCTGCAAACACGGTATTAACTTCGTAAAAGCCCGTGCGATAATAGGTGGAAGTCAGGTTTTTGGTATGGATAAGATAGGTATTCAGTATAGGCAAGCTATGCATATGAGAGCTGTTTAACGGCCGTGAGGCGTTCGCCTAACGGCCATAAAGCACCTTGTTGACGGTCGTTAGCAGAGCGTCTCACGGCCGTTGGGCGCTGATAAACTAACATATCAGCAAGAAGGAAGGCTTATGTGAAAGGAAAGGAGCGCAGGCTTACAATGTTTTGAATGAGGGAGTAGCAGTAGAGTATCGCATGGTGTGTATGCCTACTGTGTATATCACTAAAAAAGGGAAACTGACAATGTCGGTTTCCCTTTTTTATTTCGAAATAGGAGTCTGGAATTAACCGTTAACTCTTTTTTCTTTGATTCTTGCTTTCTTACCGGTAAGAGCGCGCAGGTAGTACAGTTTAGCGCGACGAACTTTACCCACCTTGTTCACTTCGATGCTGTCGATAGCCGGTGATTCAATCGGGAAAATACGTTCTACGCCTATGGTTCCTGACATCTTACGTACTGTAAAACGCTTCTTGTCTCCATGTCCGGCAATCTTGATAACAACACCACGGTACAGCTGTACACGTTCCTTGTTACCCTCGACAATACGATATGCTACTGTTACAGTGTCACCTGCCTTGAAGCTCGGGTGCTGTTTTCCGGTAGCAAATGCTTCTTCTGCAATTTTAATTAAATCCATTGTTTTTATTATTAAATTGTTTCATCGTTACAACGCAACATACCAGGCTTCTCTCTTGGTGTCCTGACAGCGATTGCGCGAAAGCGGTGCAAAGGAACGAATTATTTGCCAGATACACAAGTGCTTCAAGCTTTTTTTCGCCAGTTGGGATGATTTTTGAGCGTTTCATTCTGCTAAACGCAAGTCTAAATAATCGGTTAATTGTGTGGCTCAGTCGCAAAAGAAAAGTATATTTGTAGCAATTTAAAACTAAATGAATATGAAGAAACAAACTTTCAGTCTCCTTGCGGGGGCAGTGTTGGCGGTTGCGCTTCTATTGGTTTCCTGCCATTCTTCCTACGAAGTGACCAAGGTAGAGGGAGGCAGAATTCCCATGAACTCTGTCTGGGATGCCGAGCCGGATGCCGAAGCCGTGGCTCTGCTGGCGCCTTACAAGGCCCGGATGGACAGCGTTATGTATCATGTGGTGGGAACCGCAGAAATGTCGATGGACAGATTCCGGCCCGAAAGCCTTTTATCCAATCTGATTGCAGATGTACTGCGTGAGGCTGCGGTGGAAGTGCTGGGCAAACCGGCCGATATGGGGCTAATCAATATCGGTGGAATCCGGAACTCCCTGACGGAAGGAGACATCACTACCGAAAACATCTATGAGATATTGCCTTTTGAGAATTCGCTCTGTGTGCTGACGATGAAAGGCTCTGCCATGAAGCACTTGTTTGAAAACATTGCGGTGAGACTTGGTGAAGGGGTGAGTGGTATACAGTTGGAAATCAGCAAGGATGGCAAGCTGCTCCAGGCTTCCATTGCCGGCAAGCCGGTGGAGGATGACCGTGACTATACGGTTGCCACGATTGATTATCTGGCTGATGGAAACGATGGAATGACGGCTTTCCTGCAGGCGGATAAAAGGGAGTGCCCGGATGGGGCTACACTGCGTGGTCTGTTCATGAAGTATGTGGAGAAGCAGACGGCAGCCGGCAAGAAGGTGACTTCGCGCATGGAGGGAAGAGTGGTCGTTAAAGAGTAAGCATTAAAAAAACAGAAGTTCTATGAAACATATGTATTCCTTGGCAGCCCTGCTGCTTTTCATGCTCCCCGCATCGGCACAGCAAGAGGAGCGTGTCATTACTGAAGAACCCCTTTGCCTGGTGTCCGCCGATTCTGTATCGTCCGGCCAATCCGGAAAACAACTGTTTATCCTGCACACCAGCGATACGCACAGCCGTATAGAACCCATCAGCGCCGAGGCTGCCGACGAGTATGCCGGGATGGGCGGTGTGGTGCGCCGTGCCGGTTTTGTAAAGCAGTTTCGCGGCAAGCATCCGGATATGTTGCTGCTGGATTGCGGAGACATCTCGCAAGGCACCCCTTATTATAACTTTTTCAAAGGCGAGCTGGAGGTCAAGATGATGAACCTCATGGGCTATGATGCCATGACGATAGGTAATCATGAATTTGATTTCGGACTTGAGAATATGGCGGAATTGTTCCGTATGGCGGATTTTCCCGTGGTCTGTTCCAATTATGACGTGACGGGTACGGTACTCGAAGGGCTGGTGAAGCCTTATATCACCTTGGTGCGCGAAGGGGTGAAAATCGGAATCTTCGGCCTGGCCCCTAAGATGGAAGGGCTGGTGCAGGCGGATAAATGCATAGGCATTGTCTACAACGACCCGATAAAGGTGGCCCAAGAAATGACAGACTTTCTCAGGGAGAAGGAGAATTGCGAGGTTGTGATTTGCATGTCTCATTTGGGTATCCGCAGTGCAAATCCCGAAGGCGCTTCCGACGAGAACCTGGTAGGCAAGACGCGTGGCATTGATGTCATTTTGGGAGGACATTCGCATACTTTTATGGAAAAGCCTGCCGTTTATCTGAATGCGGACGGCAAGAGCGTTCCCGTGCTGCACACCGGAAAGAGTGGCATCTACGTAGGAGAAATGGTACTTACTTTAACTGAAAAATAGCATGATGAAAAGACTCACCCTCCTTTTATGGGTTGCAGGATTGTTTATATTGGGATTATCTTCACTTCACGCCCAGACGGGAGGCCCGTTTCTTCCTTCGGCTGCAGACAACCGGTGCCGGCAATGGGTGGACTCCGTGTTGTCAGGTCTGAATGTACACGAAAAAGTGGGGCAGCTCATCGTTGCCACCATTCCGGCCAGAGCAGACAAGGCCACGAAAAAGCAGATGCGCGAGCTGGTAAAGAAATACAAGGTCGGTGGCTTGCTGTTTTCCGAAGGTACTCCGGAAGAGCAGGCTATCTTGACCAATATGGCCCGGAAGGATGCCAAGATTCCCGTTATGGTTACTTTCGATGGAGAGTGGGGACTGTCAATGAGGCTGAAAGGCGCTCCGGACTATCCCCGTAATGCCGCCTTGGGATGTATCGAGGACAATGGCCTGATTGAAGAATATGGACGTGAGGTGGCCCGCCAGTTCCGCGAATTGGGGGTACACGTCAATTTTGCACCCGATGCGGATGTCAATACGAATCCGCTGAACCCGGTGATACACGTACGCTCCTTTGGCGAGAACCCGCAGCGGGTGGCGGAAAAGGTGGTGGCATACAGCCGTGGGCTCGAAAGCGGGGGCATACTTTCCGTTTGCAAGCATTTCCCCGGGCATGGCGATACGGATGTGGATTCTCATAAGGCGCTTCCTGCCTTGCACTACGACCGTGCACGCCTGGACAGTGTGGAACTTTATCCCTTCAAGGAAATGGTACGTGCCGGATTGGGGGGTGTCATGGTAGGCCATCTGCAAGTGCAGGCGCTGGACCCGGACGGGGTGACTCCTTCTTCCTTGTCGCGGAATGTGGTGACCGGGTTGTTGAAGGATGAACTCGGCTTTAAAGGGCTGGTGTTTACCGATGCCTTGGACATGAAGGGTGTGTCTGCCATTCCGCAGGTAACTACCAAAGCGCTGCTGGCGGGAAATGATATGGTGCTGGTACAGTTCAATACGAAGAATGCGGTGCAGGAGCTGGTAGATGCAGTGGAGTCGGGACAACTGAGTAAGGACGAACTTGATGCCAAGTGCCGCAAGGTATTGATGTACAAGTATATGCTTGGTTTGAGAAACCGCCAGCCGCAACTTCGGGTCAGCGGAATGAGCTATCGCATCAATACGGAGGAAGCGCAGGCGTTGGCTGCCAAGTTGCGCCGTTCGGCAGTGACTGTATTGAACAATTATTTCGATGTCCTCCCGCTGGCACCGGTGGAAGGTGATATTGCCGTGCTCAGCATCGGAGAGAAGGAGGCAGATGCTCCCTTTGTGGAAGCTATGAAAAAGAATGCAGGCATCGTCCATTTCCACTTGCCTTGGAATGCCGATGAGGCTCTCTGGCAGGAAGTGCAGGGGCAGTTGGCTGCTTTCCGTCGCGTGGTTATCAGCATCACCGGTTCGGCTTATGTCAGCGACCGTGATGTGGCCTTTCTGGAAGGCTTGAACCTGCGTGCTCCGCTGGTCTATACTTTTTTTACCTCTTACCGTACATTGCAACCTCTGATGCCCGCACTTGCCAAATCCAGCGCTGTGGTGCTGGCACATTCGGCAGAGACGGATTTGCAGCAATACGTGGCTGATGTTCTTTTTGCCAAAAAGCCGGCCAGTGGCAGAATGTCGATGAGTATCGGTAAACTGTTTCCAGCGGGAACGGGCTGTATGATTGAGCCGGGCATGAAACCGGGGAAGACTGTTCCGGAAGATTACGGCATGAAATCGTATGTGCTGCAAAGTATCGATGCCGTTGCCCGGAAGGGACTGGAAGCGGGAGCTTATCCCGGTTGCCGCGTGCTGGTGTGGAAAGACGGACTGCCGGTATATGACAAAGGCTTCGGAACCCACTCTGATAAGGATACCACTACTGTCCGTTCTTCGGACCTTTTTGATTTGGCTTCGCTGACCAAGACTACGGCTACGTTGCTTGCCGTCATGAAACTGTATGATGAGGGCAAGATAAAACTGGATGACAAGGTTTCCGCTTATCTGCCCTTCTTGCGCAATGGCAACAAGCGGAGCATTACCATCCGCGAACTTTTGTTCCACGAATCGGGGCTTCCTCCCTATATCCGTTTCTACCTGGACATCATAGACCCGAATTCGGTGCACGGCCCGTACTCCCAGAGTTGGGTGGACGAGTGGCATCGTACGCAGGTAAGCGAGCATAGCTATTATTGTTCCGATTTTAAGTTCCGGAAAGGGATGGTGTCCGACAAGAATACACCGGTCTATACCCTGCACATGGCAGATGGCATGTGGCTGAACAAGAGTTTCAAGAATTCTATCCTTCAGCGGATAGCCAAGTGCGAGTTGGATGGTAAACGTTATGTTTACAGCGACCTTGGCTTCGTGTTGCTGCAGCAGGTGGTGGAGAAGGTGACGGAGCTGCCGATGGATTTGTACCTTGCCCGTGAGTTCTATGCCCCGATGGGATTGCAACGTACTATGTTTCTGCCTTTGACGAAGTTCACCAAAGCGGAAATCATGCCCACGGCATCCAATGACTTCCTGCGTCGCCAGGATATATGCGGATATGTGCATGACGAGACTGCTGCCTGCATGGGTGGGGTGTCCGGTAATGCAGGACTTTTCTCTACGGCCGAAGAGGTGGCAAAGGTTTATCAAATGTTGCTGAACGGCGGTGAATTCAATGGCAAGCGTTTCTTGAGTGAGGCAACCTGCCGTTTGTTTACGACGGAGAAATCTGCCATCAGCCGTCGCGGTCTGGGATTCGACAAGCCGGATGTATCCATTGTGAAGCGCAGCCCTTGTGCTCCTTCCGCTCCGGAAGCGGTATATGGACATACCGGATTTACCGGTACTTGTGCTTGGGTGGACCCGGAAAACAAGACGGTGTATGTATTCCTCAGCAACCGCTTGTGCCCCAATGTATGGAACACGAAACTGGGTGACATGAATATAAGAAGAGATATCCAGGAATTGATTTATAAAAGTATTATTCCGCAAATCCCCTAAAAACAATCTATCTATAAGGAATGAAGAGAATATACCTGCTTGCCATCACTATATTGTGTTGTCTTTGTCCGCTTCTGAAAGCGCAGCTTGGCCCGATGCCGTTTACTCCGGTGCCGCCGAACGACCCTTCGCTTGTACGTCTCTTGAACAGTGACGTGCGGTGCAGGCAGTGGGTGGATTCCGTCATGCAGCGTCTGACTCTGAAAGAACGCATCGGACAACTGTTCATCTATACGATTGCCCCCCGGCAGGACAAGGCCAACAAGGAACTGCTGCGTAAGGTGGTGGAGGACTATAAGGTAGGCGGTCTGTTATTCTCCGGCGGATTGATGCAGAACCAGGTGATGTTGACCAATGAGGCGCAGCGGATGGCGGAAGTTCCGCTGATGATTACCTTTGACGGTGAATGGGGACTGGCTATGCGCCTTCGCGGTACCCCGAACTTTCCGCGAAACATGGTGCTGGGCTGCATACAGAACGATACACTGATTTATGAATATGGGCGCGAGGTGGCCCGCCAATGCCGTGAACTGGGGGTGCAAGTGAATTTTGCTCCTGTAGCGGATGTGAATATCAATCCCAAGAATCCGGTTATCAATACCCGTTCCTTCGGTGAAAGTCCGTTCAATGTGGCGAACAAGGTTGTTGCCTACTCCAAAGGGTTGGAGGATGGTGGTGTACTTTCTGTCAGCAAGCACTTTCCGGGGCATGGGGATACGGATGTTGATTCTCATAAGGCGTTGCCCGTGCTGCCTTTTACCCGTGCCCGTCTGGACAGTATAGAGCTTTATCCTTTCAGAAAAGCCATTCGTGCCGGATTGGGAGGAATGATGGTGGGGCACTTGGAGGTGCCTACCATAGAGCCGCAAAAGGGGCTCCCGTCTTCGCTTTCGCGTAAGGTAGTTTCCGGTCTGTTGGTGAATGACCTCGGCTTTCAGGGGCTTGTCTTTACGGATGCCCTTGCCATGAAAGGGGTATCGGGCAATGAAAGCATCTGTTTGCAGGCGCTGAAAGCCGGCAATGATTTGCTGCTTGTCCCCCGGCGTATTAAGGAAGAAGTGGAGGCT
The DNA here is from genome assembly GCF_003602995.1 of Bacteroides sp. AF25-38AC. Taxonomy (NCBI): domain Bacteria; kingdom Pseudomonadati; phylum Bacteroidota; class Bacteroidia; order Bacteroidales; family Bacteroidaceae; genus Bacteroides; species Bacteroides sp. AF25-38AC. The sequence continues at coordinate 18,459 of NZ_QTMD01000017.1, forward strand.
GTGCTTGCCGCTGTGAAAAAAGGGGAGCTGACAGAGAAAGAGATAGAGGCGAAATGCCGTAAAGTACTGAAATATAAATATGCCCTTGGGTTGGAAAAGAAACCCCATGTACAGCTTTCAGGTTTGGGGACCCGCATCAATACTCCGAAAACGCGTGATTTGATGCGCCGGCTGAACTTGGCGGCCATCACTGTGCTGGATAACCGGGACGAGGTACTTCCGCTGGACCCTTCCATCGGTGAAGTTGCCGTGCTCAATGTGGGAGAAGCGCAGGAAATCCAGCCGTTCCTCAAGGAACTGTCGCAGTATACCCGTCCTGTGGAGTTCCGTTTGGGCAAGAATCTGCCGGAGGCTGACGGGAACCGTTTGAGAAATGCGCTGGCCAAGTACAAACGTATTCTGGTCTGTGTCACCGAACACCGTTTGACGCCCTATCAGAATTTCTTTGCAAAGTTCGCTCCTGACGTACCGGTGGTTTATCTGTTCTTTATTCCTGGCAAGCAGGTATTGCAGATAAAACAAGGGGACGCTGCTGCTGAAGCGGTGATTTTGGCACACTCCTCCAACGAGGAGGTACAGCGGCAGGTTGCCCGGATTGTTTATGGCAGCGCTTGTTCAGAGGGACGCTTGTCTGCCAGTATCGGTAGTCGGTTTGCTGCCGGTGCGGGAGTGACGCTGACTCCTCAAAGCGCCCCCCGCTTTGTACCCGAAGAGCATGGTATGAATTCCCGTCTGCTGGCTGAAATAGACAAGATAGCTGAAGAAGGCATTCGTGAAGGGGCTTACCCCGGCTGCCAGGTGGTGGTGCTGAAGGATGGTAGGGAGATGTATAATAAAGCTTTCGGTACCCACGTCTGGAACGAGGCCGGAAGCAAGGCGCTTCCCGTAAAGAAGACGGATGTATACGACATCGCTTCGCTGACAAAGACCACAGCCACGCTGCTTGCTGTGATGAAGTTGTACGATGGCGGACGCCTCAATCTTACAGACCGGGTGTCGGATTATCTGCCTTTCCTACAGGATACGGACAAGAAGAATATTACGGTACGCGAACTGCTGATGCATGAATCCGGTCTACCTTCTACCTTGCTATTCTATCAGGAAGCGATTGATGAAGAGAGCTACACCGGCACTTTGTTCAAGGCACGTCCCGATGCCCGGCATTCCGCACGCATCGGACGGCAGACTTGGGCGAACCCTAAGTTCCGCTTCCGTCAGGGACTGACGTCGAAGGTGCAGACACCGGAATATACGATGCAAGTGTCCGACAGCCTTTGGCTGAACCGTTCTTTCAAGCAGGAGTACTTGCAGAAGATTGTGGATACTCCGCTTAGAGATAAACGTTACCGTTATAGTTGTGTGGGCTTTATCTTGTTGCAGCAGTTGGTCGAGGCGCGCACCGGCATGTCTATGGACGAATATTTGGCCAAGGAATTCTATACTCCGATGGGATTGGAGCGTACGGGGTATCTTCCTCTGCGCTTCTTGAAGAAGGAAGATATTGTACCTTCATCAACAGACCCTTTCTTGCGTAAGACTACCTTGCAAGGATTTGTACATGATGAATCTGCAGCTTTTCAGGGTGGTGTTTCCGGTAATGCCGGGCTGTTCTCCACTGCCGGAGAAGTGGCAAAAGTCTATCAGATGTTGCTGAATGGGGGTGAGCTGGACGGTAAGCGCTATTTGAGCAAGGAGACTTGCAGGGTATTTACTACCACCGTCTCAAGGATAAGCCGCCGGGGGCTGGGATTTGATAAGCCCGACCAGCGTAATCCCCAGAAGAGTCCCTGCGCAGAGTCTGCCCCTGCTTCTGTCTACGGCCATACCGGTTTCACGGGCACTTGCGCCTGGACAGACCCGGAGAATGGCTTGGTTTATGTCTTTTTGAGCAACCGCACCTATCCGGATGTGTGGAATAACAAGTTGATGAGGCTGGATATAAGGACGAGGATTCAGGAAGCTGTATATAAGGCGATGCTGGGAGGAAAAAAATAACTGGTAGAATTAAAAAGAGCCTCCCTTGCTCACGCAGGAAAGGCTCTTTTCTTCTTCAATTTTGAAACAATTAAATTCTATCTGTTAAGCTTTAAGTGTGTGTCTTATCAGAACGCAATACCTACGCGCAGACCGAAATTGCTCAAACCGTCTACGCTGTACGTAAAGAGGTCACCTTTGTTCGTACCGTAGCTGTAATAGGCTGCGAAATGCAAGCCCGGTCCATAAGCCCAAGGATACACATTGAAACCAATTTCAGGAGATACATAGAAACCCCATGTATCTTTGTTGGCTTCGAATACGTTGAAAGTTGACTTCAACTGTGCATATTCAGCACCCAGTTTTACACCGGCATACGGCTGGAATGCACCTCCACGGTTCCATACATAGCGGGAGGCCAGACCGAAAGGCAACTGGAATGCAGTGTGCTGCTGGTCGGTATTCAGACTGCCGCCTTCGCCTACGGGAAGTGTCTGGCGACCGAAATACTCATGGTTGCTATGGTAGTTCAAGAAAGCTCCCAATGCAAAATTGTCTGTCAGGAAGTAACCGCCTTCAAAATTCATACCCCAGCCGCTTGATTTGTCGGCGAAGTTGTTGCTGAGGGGAAAGTTATATTGCCAGTCGATATTGGCATAACCGTTATCGGTCATCTGTGCCTTCGTCGGTAGGGCGAAGACGAGAGCAAGAGCGGCAACCGCAAGTACTCTCAAGGAAAGATATTTTATTGTTTTCATACTTTGTTCTTGTTTTTTGGTTCAATGGCAACTTCCCAGTCCGGAAAGGATGCTGCCGTATTATTCTTGTTACCTTAATATTGGGTAACCCGTCATTTGTCACTTATAGCTCGTAGCTTGTCACTACTTGTTAGTCAGGTAAGTTGATTGAGTGAAAGCTTGGTTCACACCTTGCACGGCAAGTTTGGTATTGACAGAAGTAGAACCACTCAGCAAGCCGCTCATATAGCTGGTCCACAGAACAGGAAGTTTCTCGCTCTGGCCTTGCGGCGCCTCCAGATTCAACAATTCGCTGATAAAGGAACCGGTGCTGTAGGAATAGTTCACGGCATAGGGATAATACCATCCGCCCCAGTTGCCCCAGTAAGGAGCATCCCAGTAGCCTGGATAGTTCCACCACCATTCGGGACGTCCGTAGTCGGTGAAGTAATAGGTACTTCTGACATAGCTTACCTGCAAGCCAAGGTCGGCTTCTTCCCGGTCCTCCACACGGGTGTAGCCGCGGCTGTTCATGTTAGCAACATAAGCGCTGAGAATTTCCTGGGCATTCTCATCTTTCCAGTATTCGGCGTTTTCCTTATCACCGATAACCAGAATGCTGTCCGGCAAGTAATAAGTTTCGAAGGTTTTGAAATCCGCCTTCTTGTCATAGTTGGTATAAACCAGATAATTATTGTCCAGCTTATCCATGTCAGGGTCTTTTTCGCAAGATGCAAGCGTCACTGCAAAGACCGCTAATAATAGGGGAATAAATTTCTTCATACTTTTATAATTGTTTAGGTTTAATATAAATTCCTGCCCTATGGTACCTTAGGCTTTTGTGAGAAAAAACAAGATAGGATATAAAAGGTTCACGTAGAGGTATGTTAAAAGTGATAAAGGAATAGGGTGACAGCACTTTTAACGTAACTGTCACCCTATTGCACTTATCATGTCATTACTTTATCACCCTATCATCTTTTCCATATCCGTGCTGTCCATCCTCCTCCGGGTGCCATGTGTATGTTCAGCTTGTCTCCCGAGGTCACGGTGCGTACTTCTTTCTTGTAGTCGGTTGCTTCCCGGTCGGCATTGATGCCGTCGGAAAAGATTTCGGCTTCGTAACTTCCTTCTCCGAGGAAGGAAAGGTCGATGGTACAGTCGCGTGGTGTCCAGTCGGTCATGGAGGCGATGTACCAGACGTCTCCCTTGCGGCGTGCCAGTGTAAGGTATTCGCCTACTTCACCGTCCAGTGCCACGGTCTCGTCGAAAACGGTAGGCACTTTGGCAATGAAGTCCGTGCATTCCTGCTCCTTCATATATTTGCTGGGGCTGTCGGCAAGCATTTGCAGCGGGGCTTCGAAGAGGGTGTACATCGCCATCTGGTGGACGCGCGTACCCTGGCTCATCGGATGGTCGTTGACGGCACGGAAGGTTTCGCGGGTTGCGTTCATTGTGGCTCCCGGTGTGTAGTCCATCGGGCCTATAAGCATACGCAGGTAGGGAGCAGTCACGTCATAGCGTGGGAAGTTGTGGAGGGGGGCTCCGTTCACTATCGGTTCCCATTTGGCGTTCTCCAATCCCTTTACACCTTCAAAGTTCAGGACGTTGGGATAGGTGCGCTGTATACCGTATGGCTTGAGGCCATGCAGGTCCAATACCAGGCGGTGCTCGGCGGCGCAGGCTACAATACGTTCTACAGACTGTACCAGTGGCTGGTCGTCACGGTCGAAGAAGTCTATCTTGAAGCCTTTGATACCCATCTGTGCATAGTGGCTGAATGCAGCTTCCGTATCTTTGGCAGAGTTTCGCCAGCTTGCCCAGAGAATGATGCCGACGCCCTTCTGGTTTCCGTAGGCTACCAGTTCCTTTAAGTCGATATCCGGATTCAGGTCTTTCAATAAGGATTCGTTTCCGCTCCAGCCGTCATCGATGATGATATATTCCAGGTTGTTGTCGGCGGCAAAGTCGATGAATGCCTTATAAGTCGGGGTGTTCATGCCGGCTTTGAAGTCTACTCCAGTCAAGTTGCAGGTGTTCCACCAGTCCCAAGCCACTTTGCCGGGTTTAATCCAGGAAATGTCTTTGATGCGGCAGGCGGGGGCAAGACGCTGTGCCATGTCGTTGTCGGCAAGCTGCGTGTCCTTTTCGGTGACGAGTACCACACGCCAGGGGAGTTCCTGCTTGGCACAACGGGCGATGTAGTCTGCACGCTTGGTCGGTATCAGGTTCAGCCGGTTGTGTCCGCCGATTATTTCTTCCAGCGGATAGGGAGCAAATGCTGCCTGCACTCCTTGACGTGTCTGGGGATTTACAGTGAGGAACATGCCGGGATAGTTTTCCAATCCGGCTTCCATGATAACGGCTTTCTTTCCTCCGTCCAGGCAAACCATCAGTGGGGTGATGGAGAGTGAGTCGGTGTGCATTTTGGACAACGGGGCTTCGTCGTAGTAAGACTCGAAGGAGAAGCAATAGCGCTCACCGTTGCGGTTGTCGTTTATGTAAGGTACAAATGCCTGGTAATCCTTGTCGAAATTGAAGTCCGCTGTTTCGTTGAGGACGATAAACGGCTTGTTCTGTTCGGAAATGAAGCGATAGGCAGCGCCGTCATCGTATGCGCGGAACTGTACACTGTAGCCTCCGCGGCATTTCAGTGTCAGCTGGTTGTAGACATCCTCCACACTTGCCTTTTTGTAGAGGGGAGTGGGGAAGGAGGACTCCACGGACTTGCGTTCTGCACGGATTACTTTTACATTTTTACCGAAAGTTATTGCTTTCTTGGCTGATTTTTCATCTCTGCCTTGCAGGGCGATGGCAGAGGGTTGCAGCACCGTGGTTCCGTCGTGTGCTATCTGCCAGGTGAGGGCTTCTCCGGCATCTACCGTAACGGATAGTTTTCCGTTGGGTGATGCAAGTTGGTATTGCTGTGCACGGACCGTGCCCAAGCAAAGGAATAATAAACAAAAGGTTTGAATAAGGAGGCTTTTCATGTTGATTTATTTTTGAATGATTTTCTTTATCTTCTCCAGTTCCTCGGCAGAGAAGTCTGTATTTTCAGTCGCTTTCAGGTTATCTGCCAGTTGGGCAACGGAGCTCGCTCCGATGATGACGCTTGTCACCAGGTCGTCCTTCAACAGCCAGGCAAGTGACATCTCGGCAAGGGTTTGCCCGCGTGAGGCAGCAACCTCGTTGAGTGCCTTGATTTTTTGCAGCGTCTCGTCGGTCAGTGCTTCTTTCTTTAGGAAAGCCCCCTTTGCCATGCGCGAATCTTCGGGAATACCATTTAGGTAGCGGTTGGTCAGCAGGCCCTGCGCCAGCGGGGAGAAGGCGATGAAGCCGGTTCCGTTCCCTTTGGCTTGCTGCAGGATACCTTCTTCTTCCGGTTCGCGGTTGAAGAGATTGTATCTGCCTTGATAGAGCAGGCAGTGTACATCCCGTTCTTCCAGGTATTTGTAGGCAAACTCGGCCGCCTCTTTGGGATATTTGGAGATTCCTACATAGAGTGCTTTGCCTTGCCGTACGATATCAACCAGTGCTTGCAGGGTCTCTTCAAGCGGAGTATCCGGGTCGTAGCGGTGGGAGTAGAAGATGTCCACATACTCCAGGTTCATCCGTTTCAGACTTTGGTTGAGGCTGCTCATCAGGTACTTGCGTGAGCCCCACTCCCCGTAGGGGCCGGGCCACATGTCGTGTCCGGCCTTGGTGGAGATGAATAGTTCGTCCCGATAGGGCATGAAGGATTTCTTCATAATCATTCCGAAAGTCTCTTCGGCGGAACCGTAGGAAGGACCGTAATTGTTGGCGAGGTCGAAATGTGTGATTCCACGGTCGAAGGCATAGTGCGCCATGGCCTGGGAATTGGCAAATGTGTTCACGTCGCCGAAGTTGTGCCACAATCCGAGTGATATTTCCGGCAGCAGGATGCCGCTTTGCCCGCAACGGCGGAATTTCATGCCGTTGTCATAGCGTTCGGGCGCTGGAGAATAAATAGGGTTTATCATGATATTGTATTTTGTGGGTTATCCCATTATTACTTCTACTGTATGCGTGCCCGGCAGATGGTTCACCACATTGCCTTCTATCGGCTGGCCGTCTACTGTGACGGACTTGATGCCTTTGCACACACCATCGGGATTCTTCACGGTAATATGATATTCTGCCCCGCGGAACCTACGCTTCACGTTGAAGCCTTTCCAGCCTGCCGGGATACAAGGATTGATTTCCAGACCTTCATACGAAGGCTTGATGCCGAGTATGAATTGCGTGATGGCATACCACATCCAGGCAGCCGTTCCAGTCAGCCAGCTGTTCTTGCCTTCGCCGGGGCGGGCGGCGTCCTTGCCGGCCACCATCTGGCAGCATACGTAAGGTTCTACTTTATGCAGGGCACTGTGCTCTTCGGTGTACGACGGGCATATCTTGCGGAAATACTCCCAGGAACGGTCACCCCGTCCCAGTACGGTTTCTCCGATGATGACCCACGGGTTGTTGTGGCAGAAGATACCTGCGTTCTCCTTGTAGCCGGCGGGATAGGTGGAGATTTCTCCATACTCCACAACATAGCGGGTGAAGGGTGGATTGTTGAGTACAATACCGTGTTCGCAGTCCAGGCGTTCCTTTACGGAGTCCAGCGCTTTTTTTACCATGCCTTCTTCCAGTCCGATGCCTGCCATGGTGCACCAGCCTTGCGATTCGATGAAGATTTGTCCTTCTTCGTTCTCTTTGGAACCTACCTTGTGGCCGAAGTAATCGTAGGCGCGCAAGTACCAGTCACCGTCCCAGCCATGTTTTTTCACGGCTTCCACCATGTTCTCTATATAGGTTTGCGCTCTGTTTGCTTCGTCGTCTTTACCCAGGTGGCGGCACAGCTCCACATAGTCGCGTCCGCATACCACGAACAAGCCGGCAATCATCAGCGATTCTGCTTGGCTGCCTTCCGTTTGGTTTTCCGTGGTCTGGAAGGATTCATTCGGGTCCCAGGAGAAGCAGTTCAGGTTCAGGCAGTCGTTCCAGTCGGCACGGCCGATGAGGGGCAACATGTGGGGGCCGAGGTTCTCGATGACGTGGTTGAAGGAGACGCGCAGGTGCTCGAACAGAGACACTTCCGAACCTTCTTTGTTGTCGAAGGGGACGGGCTCATCCAGGATACTGAAGTCTCCCGATTCCTTGATGTATGCCACCGTACCGAAGATAAGCCACATGGGGTCATCGTTGAAGCCGCCGCCGATGTCGTTGTTGCCGCGTTTGGTCAGCGGTTGGTATTGGTGGTAGCATCCTCCGTCGGGGAATTGGGTAGAAGCTATGTCGATGATTCGTTCGCGGGCTCGTTCCGGTATCTGATGCACGAAGCCCACGAGGTCCTGGTTGGAGTCGCGGAAACCCATTCCACGACCGATGCCGCTCTCGAAGAAAGAGGCGGAACGGGACATGTTGAAGGTAATCATGCACTGATACTGGTTCCAGATGTTCACCATGCGGTCCAGTTTTTCTTCGTCGGTCTTCACGACGTAGATGTCCAGCAGGCGGTCCCAGTAGGCTTTCAGTTCGGCAAAGGCAGCATCTACTTTGGCGGTAGTGTCGAAGGCCGAAATCATCGCCTTAGCCTTTACCTTATTTATAATAGGTGAAGAGGGTACACTCTGCTTGAACGCTTCATGCAGAGATTCTTCACGTTCCTCGAACTTTGCCTCCTGCTTGTTTTCCACATAGCCCAGCAGGAAGATGAAGTCGCGGCTTTCGCCGGGTTGCAGTTCTACTTCCAGATAGTGCGAGGCGATGGGACTCCAACCGTGGGCAATGCTGTTGCCCGGTCTGCCTTCTACTACCCGTTCCGGGTCGGCAAACTCGTTGTAGAGTCCCACGAATGTTTCGCGGTCGGTATCGAAACCGTCTACGGGTGTATTGACACTGTAGAAGGCGTAGTGATTGCGGCGTTCCTTGTATTCCGTCTTGTGGTAGATGACAGACCCGTCCACTTCCATCTCTCCCGTGGAGAAGTTACGCTGGAAGTTCTCCATGTCCGTAGCGGCATTCCACAAGCACCATTCGGCAAAGGAGAATAGTTTGAGTTTTCTCACTTTGGCAGAAGTATTCCGCAAGGTCAGCTTCTGCACCTCTCCCCAGGTCTTCAGTGGGACGAAGAAGAGCAGGCTGGCTTCGATGCCGTCTTTGGCTCCGGTGATACGGGTATAGCTCATGCCGTGGCGACACTCGTAGCTGTCGAGTGCGGTCTTGCAGGGCTTCCAGGTGGGAGACCATACGTTGCCGCCTTCATTGATGTAGAAGTAGCGTCCCCCGTTGTCCATCGGCACGTTGTTGTAGCGGTAGCGGGTGATGCGGCGGAACTTGGCGTCCTTGTAAAAGGAATAGCCTCCGGCGGTATTGGAGATGAGTGAGAAGAAATCTTCATTGCCCAGGTAGTTAATCCATGGCCAAGGTGTCTTGGGATCGGTAATGACGTATTCGCGGTTGTCGTCATCGAAATATCCGAATCTTTTGTCTTGCATATTATTTCTTGTATTTAGTTTGATACATTCTTCGTTAGTTGTGGCATCCGGCCATTTTCCCGGAAGCACGCTTCAAATTTAAAAACTTTTCTCCTATCACCCTTGTTTGCCCAGCGTGTTTTTTCCCCTCGGAAACATGAAGTACCGGAAAAAGATACAAAAGTATCACTGTACGAGTCTATTTCGCCCTATCTTTGTAAACACATTTTATGATTAACCGATATGAAACACTTATTCGCATTTCTGTTCCTTCTTGGAATTACCTTTTCTCTTTCCGCCCAATCTGTCCGCGAACGTATTTTGCTGGATGATGGCTGGCAGTTTGCTTTTGGCAATGCTTCCTCACCGGAGAAAGACTTCGGCTGCGGAACGGAGTACTTCAATTATCTGACCAAGGCAGCCTCTATCCATAATGAGGGCCCTTACTCTCCCAAGTTCAATCCGGAGAAGTGGGGTGTGGACTGGAAGACGGTCAATCTTCCGCATGACTGGGTGGTTGATTTGCCTTATGCCAAAGAGGCGAGCCACAGTCATGGCTATAAAGCCGTCGGCTATAAATTTCCCGAAAACTCTGTGGGATGGTACCGAAAGACCATCACCGTGCCACAAGAGGACCTCGGCAAACATCTTTATCTTCAGTTCGACGGTATCTTCCGTGATGCCCGTATCTGGATAAACGGTTTCTACCTGGGACACGAACCGAGCGGCTATGCCACGCAGGTGTATGACATTACGGAATACTTGAATTACGGAGAAGAGAATCTTATCTGCGTCCGTGCGGATGCCACGCTCGAGGAGGGCTGGTTTTACGAGGGTGCGGGCATCTACCGCCATGTATGGCTGAACAAGACGGCGCCGTTACATGTAGCTCCTTTCGGAACCTTTGTGCACAGCACGCTGGCCGCACCTTTTGACAAGGCCAAGCTGACGATAGAGACCACTGTTGAAAACTCCGGTCTGCAAACGGAGGATTACCGCCTCTGCCATATCCTCCGGGATGCCGACGGCAAGGAAGTGGCACGCTGCGAAACGGCCGGTAAGCCGGTGCTGCCGAAAGACCGCCAGCTCACCGTCGGTGAAATAGCGCTGGACAAACCTCATCTTTGGAGTGTGGATACACCTTATCTATATACACTGCTTACGGAAGTCTATCAGCATGGCAAGCTGGTGGATGCTTATACCACTACTACGGGTATTCGTGACATCCGCTTCGATGCCGACAAGGGCTTCCTCTTGAACGGACAGCCTCTGAAACTGAAAGGTGTGAACATGCACCAAGACCACTCCGGAGTAGGTGCCGGCATTCCCGATGCCCTGCAAGTGTACCGACTGAAGGAACTGAAGAAGTTCGGCTGCAATGCCTACCGTTCTTCCCATAACCCGATGACTCCCGAAATGCTCGATGCCTGCGACAGCCTCGGCATTCTTGTAATAGAGGAAAACCGTCTGACGGGCGTCAACGAGGAACATACCCGCCTGCTGAAACGTATGATAGACCGCGACCGCAACCATCCGTGCATCATCCTTTGGAGCGTAGGCAACGAGGAGTGGGGCATCGAGTGGAAAGAAAGCGGTACACGCATTGCTGCCACGATGCGCGAATATTGCCACCGTTTCGACCCTACGCGCCTCATGACCGTTGCTTCGAGCAGTGGCCCTGCCATTTTGATTCCCGCAGACGTGGCCGGTTATAACTACATCCTTCAGAACCCTGTGGAGCAGCACCGCAAGGATTATCCCGGTCGCCGGGCGCTCGGTTCGGAAGAGACCACGGGCTGTGGTACGCGCGGCATCTACTTTGATGCCCACGGCAAAGGCCACATGGTGGCGCACAACCGTAAACCGAACGGGCCTGACAGCCTGCTGAACTGCATCGAGCGTGGCTGGAAATTCTATGACGAACGCCCCTATCTGGCAGGTCTTTTCTATTGGACGGGTTTCGACTACCGCGGTGAACCCAACCCCATGAAGTTCCCGGCTACGGGCTCACAATTCGGCATTCTGGACTACTGTGGCTTTCCCAAGGACGAAGCCTGGTATCTGAAGTCCTGGTGGACGGATGAGCCGGTGCTGCACATCCTTCCCCACTGGAATCTGCAAGGTCACGAAGGTGATAGCATCGACATTTGGGTATACAGTAATTGCGATGAAGTGGAACTGACTGTGAACGGCAAGAAACTGGAGCGCAAACCGATGCCCCGAAACGGCCATCTTTCCTGGAAAGCCGTTTTCCAGCCCGGTGCAGTGAAGGCTGTAGGCTATAAGAACGGCAAAAAAATATTGGCCCGTACTGTGGAGACTACCGGTGCTCCTGCCCGTATCTCCCTGACGGCAGACCGTTCCGTCATTCAGGCAGACAATCGGGATGTGGCAGTGTGTAACATTGAGTTGCAGGACAAGAAGAAACGTTTTGTCCCCACTGCCTGCAACGACTTGACAATAACCGTCTCCGGTCCGGTACGCATCCTTGGGGTGGGGAATGGAGACCCCGCTTATCGGGCTACGGAACGTCCGGCCGACGCTGATGCACGCACCTATCAGGTAAAGGCATTCAATGGACTTGCACAGGTGCTGTTGCAAAGTACCGGCGAAGTGGGAGAAGCCACAATGACGGTCGTTTCGGAAAACCTGCCGGAAACTTCCTGCGTCTTGAAGCTGCAGAAGTAAGCGACTTATCATTCATATCATCCGGCGAAGCGGAGACCTTTCTTTTGTTTATGGGGCAAGAGAGGGATCTCCGCTTCTTTCTTCCTCAAACTATAGTGTGTAAGTGTACGAGATGCGCATCTCATACATCCTTACATTAGAGCCTGAGGGGGAGAAGAACGGAAGTTTTGCTTTTCCGGGTGGGACTTTCCCGGGTATCTGCTCATATATAACAATTATTACCTCTAAATGTAACAAATGGTACTGTTGTGGGATTAAAAAGAATGAGTATATTTGTGGCATGATATTTTTTTAACCAATGCCTATGGAAAACCAGAACTATATCATGAGGGAAATAACCCCTCTGTCGGAACGTGACTGTTTCTATATTGCCGATCGTCGCAAAACAGAATTTACCTACCCCATCCATTGTCACGCAGAGTATGAACTGAACTTCACGGAACATGCTTCCGGCGTACGTCGTGTGGTGGGCGATTCTGCCGAGATTATCGGTGATTATGACCTGGTGCTGATAACCGGTAAGGAGTTGGAGCATGTATGGGAGCAACATGAATGTACCTCCGGGGATATTCGGGAGATTACCATTCAGTTCTCTCCCGACTTGTTCTTCGGGAACGTTGTCAACAAGAACCAGTTCGACAGTATCCGTCGGATGCTGGAGCGTGCACAGTGCGGACTTAGTTTCCCCATGCAGGCCATCATGAAGGTGTACAACTGGCTGGATAAGCTGGCTTCCGAGGAGCAGGGCTTTTATGCCGTGATGAACTTTCTCCGTATCCTTTACGAACTTTCCCTCTATGACAATGCCCGGGTGTTGTCCAGTTCTTCGTTTGCCAAGATAGAGACTTTCTCTGACAGCCGCCGGGTACAGAAGGTGCAGAAATACATTTCTACCCATTATCAGGAGGATATCCGGTTGGCTTCATTGGCCGATATGGTGGGCATGACCCCGGTCTCTTTCAGCCGTTTCTTTCGCCTGCGCACCGGCAAGACGCTTTCCGACTACATTATTGATATCCGTCTGGGCTTTGCCACGCGTATGTTGGTAGATTCCACGCGTACCATTGCAGAGGTGTGCTATGACTGCGGCTTCAACAATCTGTCCAATTTCAATCGTATGTTCAAGCGGAAGAAGGGATGCTCGCCGAAGGAATTCCGTGAGAATTATCGGAAAAAGAAGCTGGTGATATGATAAAAAAGTATTGGTATTCTTCATTGAAAGTGCCTATTTTTGCACCGATGATTAATACTAATATCTGATATCATGAAAAGAGTTTTTTCCTTATTTTTATGTCTGCTGTGTGTATGTGCTGTGACGGCGCAGATACGCGGCAATGAAATCCGTGTAGTCGTTTCACCTGACCATAGCGATTGGGTGTATCGTCTGAATGAGAAGTGTACGTTTACCGTCCGGGTGCTGAAGGCACAGAACCTCTTGTCCGATGTCAAGATTGACTATGAACTGGGCCCCGAGATGTATCCTACTGAAGTAAAGAAAGACGTGGTGCTGAAAGATGGTACCTTGAAGTTGCAAGGCACGATGAAGACTGCAGGCTTCTTGCGTTGCAAGGTCAAGGCGCATGTGGACGGCCGGACTTATGAAGGGCTGGCTACATCGGCCTATGCTCCCGAGCAGCTGCAACCTGTGACGAAACTTCCTGCCGATTTTCGGGATTATTGGGCCAAGACCTTGGAAGAGGCGCGCAAGACTCCGTTGAATCCCCTTATGACGCTGCTTCCCGAACGCTGTACGGAAACGGATAATGTATATCAGGTCAGCTTCCAGACAAAAGCTTGGGGAGGACGTTTTTACGGTATTCTCAGTATTCCCAAGAAAGAAGGGAAGTATCCGGCTTTGCTGCGTGTGCCCGGTGCGGGTGTCCGCCCTTATGCGGGAGATACGTATACGGCTCCTGGAAAGGTGATTACATTGGAGGTGGGTATCCACGGCATTCCCGTCACGATGCAGCAGTCTGTATATGATGCGCTGGCAGGTGGGGCGCTGAGCAATTACTGGACGTTCGGCCGCGACAGCCGGGATGCTTCTTACTATAACCGTGTGGTGGTAGGCGCTTTGCGTGCTGTGGATTTTATCTGTTCGCTGCCGCAGTACAACGGGAAGGCGCTGGGCGTTACGGGCTCCAGCCAGGGCGGTGCCTTGTCTGTGATTACGGCGGCTCTTGATTCGCGCGTTACTTTCCTGGCGGCTGTTCATCCTGCCTTATGCGACCACGAAGCGTTCTTCAAGAAGCGCGCTTGCGGCTGGCCCCATTATTTCTATTATTACGGTGCTCCCGATGAAAAGCAGCTTGAAACGGTGCGCTATTATGATACGGCAAACTTTGCCCGCCTGCTGAATGTGCCCGGTTGGTTCAGTTGGGGGTATAACGATGAGGTCTGTCCTCCCACTTCCATGTATGCAGCCTACAATGTGATTTCTTCTCCGAAGGAACTGCATCCTTATCTGGAAACCGGGCATTACTGGTATCAGGAACAGTGGGATGAATGGCTGGACTGGATACGGAGACAACTTAATGTGCCAATGTGATTAATCACATTGGCACATTAATCTGATAATATAGTATCATTTTTTATGATATGAGCCGCGTATCTTTGTGTATCGCTTAAAAACTGATAATATGAAGAAACAATTCCTTTTGCTGACAGTACTTTTATTCCTTTTGGGGGCATGTGCCCCTAAGCCTGCGGAGCATTCGTTTATTAAGGTCAATGCCGATGGACAGTTCGTTCGCGACGGAAAACCCTATTATTTTGTAGGTACCAATTTCTGGTACGGTGCCATTCTTGGTTCCGAAGGTGAAGGCGGCAATCGTGAACGGTTGCATAAGGAGCTGGACTTTCTGAAAAGTATTGGCATCAACAACCTGCGCGTATTGGTGGGTGCTGACGGTGAAAATGGCATAAAGACGCGGGTAGAGCCCTCTTTACAAGTGGCACCGGGCGTCTATAATGATACTATTTTAGCCGGATTGGATTATTTTATGAATGAACTGCGTGAACGTGATATGACAGCTGTCCTCTATTTGAACAATTCCTGGGAATGGAGCGGTGGCTATTCCGTTTACCTGCAATGGTCCGGACACGGTGATGCCGTGGTACCTGCCGTAGACGGATGGCCCGCCTATATGGAGTATGTCAAGCAGTTCCCCCAATCGGACAGCGCGAAGGCCTTGTTTGCCAATCATGTCAATTATATTGTTTCACGCACCAATAGGTATAATCAGATAAAATATGTGGATGACCCCACTATTATGTCTTGGCAGATTGGTAACGAGCCTCGCGCTTTCTCTGACGAGAACAAGGAGCCGTTTGCCCGCTGGATGGCCGATATGGCTGCACAAATCAAGTCACTCGACCCGAACCACATGGTGTCTTCCGGCAGTGAGGGCTCGTGGGGATGCGAAATGGATATGAATCTTTTCGAGAAGATTCATGCCGACCCCAACATCAATTATCTGAATATCCACATCTGGCCTTACAACTGGAGTTGGGTGAAGGCGGACAGCCTGAAGGAACTTCTTCCGCGTGCCAAGGAAAATACTAAGAAGTATATAGATGACCACATGGTCATTGCCCGGAAGTACAGCAAGCCGATCGTTTTGGAGGAATTCGGTTTTCCCCGTGACGGTTTCAGCTTCTCCAAAGAGGCACCGACCACTGCCCGCGATGAATATTACCGTTATGTATTCGACCTTATCCGCCAGGACCGTGAGAGCGGCGGACTCTTTGCCGGATGCAACTTCTGGGCATGGGGCGGTTTTGCCGGACAAAATCCCGGCCATGTATTCTGGGAAAAGGGAGATGACTATACCGGTGACCCGGCTCAAGAACAACAAGGACTGAACTCTGTCTTTGCCACAGACAGCACTATTGAAATAATTAAAGCGGAAAACCGGAAGCTGCAAAATTGAACCTATCCGTGCTTTTCCGTGTAATCCCTGCCTGAAAATTAGAATGTAAGCGTGTACAAAGCGTTTGTACCGTTATATAAGAAAGATTATTACTCTAAATACTAAGTATGATATGAAAAGCATATGGAAAGTTATGTTGGCGGTTTGTTGCCTAGGTATGACCATTGGTTGTGGAACAAACCCGTCGAAGAATGAAAATGTAAAGGAAACGCTACCGGCATTGGTGGTCAATGGTACGCAGTTGATGAATACCGAAGGAGACACGGTGGTATTGCACGGTGTCAGCTATGGCTGGCATCAGTTCTGGCCCCGTTTCTACAATGCCTCTTCGGTTGCTTATCTGGTCAATGACTGGGGCGCACAAGTGCTTCGGGCCTCTATGGGAGTGGATTTGGATAGCGCCTGCTATGTGAACAAGCCCGAATTCGGTATTGAGTGTGTTACGAAAGTGGTGGATGCTGCTATCGAGAACGGCGTTTACGTCATCATCGACTGGCATAGCCACAATCTGCGGCAGGAAGAAGCAAAGGAGTTCTTCACCCAAATGGCTACCCGTTACAAAGGGGTTCCTAATGTCATCTATGAGGTTTTCAACGAACCGGTGGAAGACAGTTGGGAGCAGGTGAAGTCATACTCTGTGGAGGTTATCAAGACGATTCGTGCCATAGAACCGGATGCCGTTATCCTCGTTGGTTGTCCGCATTGGGACCAGGACATCCATTTGGCAGCGGACGATCCTATTACCGGATATAGCAATATAATGTATACACTCCACTTTTATGCCAACACCCACGGACAGTGGCTGCGCGACCGCGCCGACTATGCTCTGGGCAAGGGCTTGCCGATTTTCGTTTCCGAATGCGCCGGTATGGAGGCAAGTGGGGACGGCCCCATCAGTAAAGAAGAGTGGGGGAATTGGCTGGAGTGGATGCAGCGGCATTCCATCAGTTGGGTGGCTTGGTCCTTGTCGGACAAAGACGAGACTTGTTCCATGCTTTATCCGTCGGCTTCTTCCGAGGGAAACTGGAAAGATGCAGACATGAAAGAGTGGGGGAGAATGGTTCGTGACGAATTGACGACACTGAAAAAATAGCCCTTTAAAAACAATATGATTTAACCATTAATAATTAAGAAAAAAGAATTGTGCTTATGGAAGAAAAGAAGAATGATGCTGTGAAAACATGAATTGTTTGGAAGTAATTTTAAGTGTCAACGCCTTGATTGCATGTCACGGTTTCTTGACTTACTCTCATTTTGTTAACTAAAAAAATCTTCTTTTGGGAGGTTTTGTGTTTGTTTTAAATCTAAGAAATACAGTATGAATTTGAATTTTAGAAAGACAGCGCTGCTTGCGGGGATATGCTCGGTGTTCAGTCTGGGTTATGCTCCTCAGCTTTTCGCAGTATCATCGACGGATACCGTTGAGGCAGTGCAGCAAACAAAGAAAATTACGGGTGTCGTCAGTGATGCTATGGGCCCTATTATCGGTGCCAATGTATTGGAAAAAGGTACAACGAATGGTGTAATTACCGACATTGACGGTAACTTTGCCTTGAATGTGAAACCGGGAGCTACCATTGTAGTCTCCTTTATAGGCTATGTCAGCCAGGAAATAAAGATAACGAACCAGACAACAGTGAACATCACGCTGAAGGAAGACTCCGAGATGTTGGACGAAGTGGTGGTTGTGGGGTACGGTACGATGAAGAAAAGCGACCTTTCCGGTGCTTCCGTTTCCATGAGTGAAGACAAGATTAAGGGTTCTATTATCACCAATCTCGACCAGTCCCTTCAAGGGCGTGCTGCCGGTGTGACGGCAGTCAGCACTTCCGGTGCTCCGGGTTCTTCCTCCTCTATCCGCGTACGTGGTCAGGCCACTATCAATGCTAATGCCGAGCCGTTGTATGTAATTGACGGTGTGATTGTACAGAGTCAGGGACAAAGCGGTTCATCTTATGGTTTGGGCGATGCACTGGGTAATGGCTCGGTTTCCACCATTTCTCCGCTTTCCACCATCAACCCTGCTGATATCGTCAGTATGGAAATTCTGAAAGATGCTTCGGCAACCGCCATTTACGGTGCGCAAGGTTCCAATGGTGTGGTTTTGATTACGACCAAACGTGGTAAGGCGGGTGAGGCTAAGTTTACTTATGACGGTATGTTTGCCGTTCAACGCCAGACAAAGCGTCTGGATATGATGAATCTGCGTGAGTATGCCACTTATTATAATGATTTGGCAAACATGGGTGAAATCTCTGACCCTAGTAATTATTATGCCGATCCTTCTCTGCTGGGAGTAGGTACAAACTGGCAGGACGCCATCTTCCAGACTGCTTTGCAGCATCAGCACCAGATTTCGGCACAAGGTGGTACAGAGAAGATACAATACTACGTATCAGCTTCCTATATGGATCAGGACGGTACCATCATCGGTTCAAACTTTAACCGTTACAGCTTCCGTGCCAACTTGGATGCCCAACTGAAGAAGTGGTTGAAACTCGGTTTGACCGCCACCTATACAGCAACGGGTGATGACCTGAAACTGGCAGACAGTGATGAAGGTTTGATTAACTACTCGTTGACCACTCTTCCTGATATACCTATCTATAATCTGGATGGCAGCTATGCCACCGTTGTTCGCGAAGGCTACACGAATCCTAACCCGATTGCCCTTGCCATGATGGATGACATTCTGCTGGACCGTCAGAAACTGACGGGTAATATTTTCTTTGAGGTTACTCCGATTAAAAATCTGGTATGGCATGCCGAATTGGGTTATGACATCAGTTCCAGCAAAGGTGAGCGCTACAAGCCGATGGTTGATTTGGGTGGATGGGTACGTTCCAGTAATGAAAGCAATATCCAGAAAAACAGCAGTACATTCTGGCAATTGAAGAACTATGTGACCTATTCCGGAAACATAGGCGACAAGCATCATTATACAGCCATGGTGGGTCAGGAGTGCTGGGAGTCCAGCTATGACTTCACGAGTGTGTTCAATAGCGGTCTGCCTTCGGATGAAGTGCACAATCCTGCCTTGGGTACGGGAACCCCGACTATCAATGCAGGTTTTGGAAGCTCGTCTATGGCATCTTTCTTTACACGTCTGACTTATAACTATGCCGACCGTTATCTGGGTACTTATACCTATCGTTATGACGGCTCTTCAAACTTCGGTCCCGAGAACCGTTGGGCAGGCTTCCATTCATTGGCTACTTCCTGGCGCTTTTCCAACGAAACGTTCTTTGAACCGTTGAAGAAGGTCATCAGTAACGGTAAGTTGCGTCTGGGATGGGGACAAACTGGTAATGCCAACATCGGTGGTTATGCTTGGGGTACATCCATGAGTCGTATGCCTTCCGGTCTGGGTATGGGGTATCGCCCCTCCAATATACCGAATACTTCCATCAAATGGGAGTCCCAGGAGCAATGGAACGTCGGTGTGGATTTGGGATTCCTGCACGACCGTATCAACCTGACGGTAGAGTGGTACAAGAAAACTTCCAGTGATATGTTGATGCCGTTGCAGTTGCCTTCTTATATGGGTACTTCCGGTAATGCCTCTTCTGCATTGGCTGCTCCGAAAGGTAACTATGGTGACATAGAGAATACCGGTTTTGAAATCTCTCTGAACACACATCCTATTACGGGTAAGTTTGAATGGGATTCTGACTTCCAGATTTCTTTCAACAAGAACAAACTGAAAGGATTGGCTGGTACAGCCAATGCGCAGATTGTGGGTTACGGACAGTGGACCGATGTAGTCAGTGTATCCAGTGTAGGCGAATCACTTTATAACTTCTATGGATTTGTTTGTGATGGTGTTTACAAGGACCTGGAGGATCTTCAGACTTCTCCGAAACCTGCCAAGTATCCGGCAAACGGTGTATTCGACCGTACCAATACCGTATGGGTGGGTGATGTGAAATATAAGGATATCAGTGGTCCTGACGGTGTGCCCGATGGCGTTATCGACGACTATGACAAGACCAATATCGGTTCTCCGATGCCTAAGTTTACTTTTGGCTGGACTAATACTTTCCGTTACAAGAACTTCGACTTGTCTGTTTTCATCAACGGTTCCTATGGCAACAAGGTGTACAACTACCTTTCCATGAAGCTGACACATATGAACTCTCCCTGGACTAACCAGCTGAATGCTGTAAACGGACGTGCACAGCTTGTTCCTATCAATCCGAACAAGGTCTACGAAGATGGAACGATGTGGTATAATGATGTGTCTAACGTCATGGTGGCAAACCCGGGAGCTTCCATTCCACGCGCCACTATCAATGACCCGAATGACAACGACCGTATCAGTGACCGTTATATTGAAGATGGTTCTTATATCCGTCTGAAGAACATCTCTTTGGGATATACTTTCCCGAAAAAGACGATTGATAAACTGGGACTGAGCAACTTGCGTATCTATGCCAATATCCAGAACCTGCTGACCATTACCGGTTATGACGGCTATGACCCTGAAATTGGTGCCAGCACTTCAAGCGTCAATGTCTATGGTTTGGACAACGGACGTTATCCGTCTCCTACAGTTTATTCATTCGGCTTGAATGTTTCATTCTAACACTTTAAATTGAAGAAAACATGAAAATCAGATATATTAAATATTGGGCGTTTGCAGCTGTACTCGGTATGGGAACAGTTTCATGCGAGGATTTCCTGAACCGTCCTACCGAAGACAATTATAACGAATCGAACTTCTATCAGAATGACGAACAATGTGTGCAGGGGGTTAATTATCTTTATAACTCACCTTGGTATGACTTTCAGCGCGGTTTTATTAAAGTCGGTGAAATCTTGTCCGGAAACGTATACGAGGGAAACAGCCCTTACTTGAATTTTACGGTGAATGGTACGGATGAAAACCTTGTGAACATGTCCTATTCTCTATGGGCAGTGATTGGCCATGCCAATACTGTATATACTCGTTTGAAGACGGCAAATGCGTCAGAAGCAGTGAAAAATCAGTGTATGGGCGAGTGTCTGGCATGGAAAGCCATGGCTTACTTCTATTTGGTACGTAGTTTTGGCGCAGTACCCATTATCCATGATAATACGGACGAATTGAATTCCGGTAATTATAACTCCAAATTCAAAGTGGAGGCAGCAGATGTGTACGAATATATCATTATGACTCTGGAGAAAGCTATGGAGTTGCTTCCGGCCAGAGGTGAAACGGGACGTATTGACCGCTATTGTGCCGAAGGTCTTTTGGCTAAGGTGTATCTAACTAAGAGTGGCCTTTCCGGTACCCGCAATGCGGATGATTTGGCGAAAGCGGCAGAATATTCCAAGGATGTAATTAATAATTCCGGCCGTAACTTGCTGGCTAACTATTCCGATGTTTTCCGTTTGGCAAACAACAAGAATGAAGAGTGTCTCTTCTCCTGGCACTGGTCGGCAGGACGTGACCCCTGGACACAGCAGAATACGTTGCAGTCGGACTTGGCAATGGTGGGATTCGATGAATTTGGTGATTGCTGGGGCGGCTATGCAGGTCCGTCGGTTGATTTGCAGGATGCATTTGGAATTTCCGCTTTGGAAAGTCCTGAGACGCGTTCGGATACGGATACCCGTCGTAAGGCTACTATGATGATGGCAGGTGATGTATACGATTATTTCTGGCAGGACAAGGGCGGATTTGATTATCTGCGGTTTATTTATGATGCCGAATATGGTAAGGGAGGACCTAATGGCGATTACCAGTCTCCTACCGGTGCCAATCACGTGAAGCATCTCTATGGTAACAATAATGACCATGTATTGGGCCTGGGCGTATCGGCTGGTAATATGTACAGCGGCCTGGCAACCCATATCCTGCGCCTGTCCGATATCTATCTGGTATATGCCGAGGCGAAAATGGGACTGGCTACCTCTACTACAGACCAGAGTGCACTGGATGCTTTCAATGCAGTACGTGGCCGTGCCATTCCGGGAGTTACTCCGAAAACCTCCATTACTTGGGAGGACGTCTGGAAGGAACGCCGGCTGGAACTGGCTTGCGAAGGCGACCGTTGGTATGATTATGTACGTTTGGCATATTATGATTCCCAGCGTGCTATCAATGAGCTGAAGGCACAGCGCCGTGATGTTTATTATAGTCTGGGTACTACTTATAAGGCTTATTATGAAAACGGCAGTTGGACGGTGAATCCGGATGAGACCCGTTACAATCCGGATGCAAAGGCGCCGAATGTGACAGTTTCCAGCTTTACATTGCCGTTTCCGACAGAAGACGTGGTGTTCAATCCTAATTTGATGAAAGACCCGGTACACGTAGATGTACGTTCTGAATTCAGTTATTAATTTAATGCTTGAAAAGATGAAAAATAATAGATATACGAATTGGTTCTTCGCGGCAGCTGTTGTTGTAGCAGGCTTTTCCATGGCGGCTTGTGAGGATGAACCGGATAAATATGAAGTGGCAGGGGGAAAGCCTACCTTGAAATATGTTCGTGTCCCTGATCCGGCAGCGGCAGACTCTTTGCTGACGGGGGCTTATATGGCGAATACGATTTGTCTGGTCGGTGAGAATCTGCGGAGTGTTTACGAGCTCTATTTCAATGACCAGAAGGCGATACTTAATACCAGTTACATCACTGACCATACACTTATGGTAGATGTTCCGAAAGAGATTCCTTCGGTAGTGACCGATAAGATTTATATGGTGACCAAAGCAAAGGATACCATAGATTATGATTTCAAGGTGTTGGTTCCGGCTCCTACCGTGAACTCCATTTCTTGTGAGTTTGCAAAGCCGGGTAGTGAGGTGACACTGATTGGTGACTATTTCATTGATGACCCGAATGTGCCGCTGACCATTACGATGGCCGGTAATGTGGAAGTGACTAATATTACGAACATAACCAAGACTGCGGTCAGCTTTATTCTTCCGGACAATGCTCCTGCAGGCTATATCAACGTGAAGTCCATTTATGGTACCGGACGTTCCAAGTTCCGCTATTATGATACACGTAACATTCTCTTTGACTGGGACGGTTCTCATGGCGGTATGGCTATTGCCCACGGTTGGCGTGATGGTAGCAAGGTGTTGAGAGAAGCCGATGAAAACAGTATTGACGGTGCTTATATCTGTCTCACCGGAGCACTTGACGGTGCTATCGGAGCTACTTGGGCAGAAGATGAGTTCTCGTTCAACTATTGGCCGGAACCGTCTGCCGGTTATCCCGAACTTTCTGCACGTCCTGAGTTTGCAGAACTGCTCGAGGAGTATGGCGTCAATGGCTTGCAACTGAAATTCGAGGTGAATATTCCTTCTTCCAATCCGTGGCAGTCTTGCGCTCTACAAGTGATGTTTACGGGTAATGATGTGGTGACTTATGCGACGGGAACTAATGCTTATTTTAGTGATACGAATGTGCCGCGCGGTTTGTGGTTGCCTTGGAAGAATACGGGTTCGTATGATACGGGTGGTAAATGGACAACCGTTTCCATGAATCTGTCCGAGTTCAACAAGACGCATGAAGGTAATAAGTGTGATAGAACTTTTGACAAGACTATGCTGACCGGATTGACATTCTTTGTCTGGGCAGGTGGTGTGGAAGGTAAGGATTGCAATCCGGTGATTATGATTGACAACATCCGTGTGGTACCTATTGAATAACCTTTTAAATAGAATACTGATATGAATAAAACATATAAATTTCCGGCACTGTGGATGATGTGCCTGATGCTCTTCAGTTGCTTGACGTTTACGGCCTGCGACAATGGGGATGATGAAGATACCAACCAATATAAAGGGGGAATCAGTCTGAATGTATTCGGACCGAGTCCCGTATCCCGCGGCGGTGTACTCCGTTTCCTAGGCAGTGGCATGGATAAAGTGACTGCGGTCGCTATTTCCGGTTGCGACGATATAACAGACATCGAAGTAGTCAGTGATACGGAAATCCGTGTCACTGTACCTCAGACAGCCCAGCCGGGGTTGGTTGTCTTGAAGACTCCGAAAGGGGATATTACAACAAAAACCGAGTTGACATTTACGGAGCCGATTGCTTTGGAGGCTTTTGCACCGGCAGAAGTAAAGCCTGGTAGTGAATTGACCATTACTGGTGAATATTTGAATTTGATTAAAGAAGTGATATTTGCTGACGAGGTAACAGTGCCTGCTGATGAGTTTGTCAGTCAAAGCCGTCAGGAGATTAAAGTTATTGTTCCTGATTCTGCTCAGACCGGTAAGTTCATCTTGTCTGATGGAGCTGAAATCCCCAATTGGATTTATTCTGAAGGGGAACTGGAGGTTACTTTGCCATCGGTAGAGGCTCCACTCGACCTGGTAGATAAGAAGCCGGGGGATGTCATTCGAGTTTCTGGTGAAAACTTTGATTTGGTGAAGAAAGTGCAGATGCCGAATGGGGATGAAGTTGAATTTACGATGACTGCCTCTTCCGAAGGAGATGAACTTACTTTTACATTGCCGGATAATGTCTCGGACGGAGAAGTTATGGTACTTCCTGCTTCGGATGTAAAAGTTGTGGTTGCTACTGTTGTAGTAGCTACGCCTTCGAACGTAGTGGCTGTTCCTGCTGTAAACTTGCGTGGTGGAGATATGATTACCTTGAAAGGTACCAATATGGATTTGGTGACTGATGTAACGTTCCCTGGTGTAGAAGAAGCAGTAAGATTGGAATCACAAAACTCGACTGAAATAAAGGTCTTGATGCCGGCTGCGGCTATTAGTGGTGATTTGCAATTGAATACAAATAGTGGAAAAGCAACTGCCGTATCTATTGCAACGGCAAAGCCGGAAAACATTTCTTATAGTGCGGCGACGGTCCCGGCAGGAGAGGCTTTGACTGTCAAAGGAGTAAATATGGATGTAGTTTCGGCTGTTGTATTCAGTGGTAATGTGGAGGTTACCGTATCCGATGCCACCGCTACTGCCATTTCCTTGACTGTACCCACAACTGCTGAAACCGGGGCCTTACTCTTGAAGATGGCCAATGGTGAATCTGTGGAAGCACCGTCTTTGACAATAGAGAAACCGGTATGTGCCTATTTGCCGGCATTGCCTGACAAATTGGTTCGGGGACGAATTGTGGAACTTGAGATTGTTAATGCTGATAAGCTGACAAATGTATTGCTGAATGAGGCTGCTGTTCAGTATATCAATGATGCAGCTAAAGGGGTATTGATGTTGAATGTACCGGCTGAGCTGGATGGAACTTATAGCCTAAAACTGATTTCTTCAAATGGTGAAATTGCTTATGATGTTCTTGTGGTTGCTAATGAAGAAACAGTTTGGGCTGGTCCGCTCGATATTAGTTGGGGTGAT
Organism: Bacteroides sp. AF25-38AC; assembly: GCF_003602995.1. Classification (NCBI taxonomy): domain Bacteria; kingdom Pseudomonadati; phylum Bacteroidota; class Bacteroidia; order Bacteroidales; family Bacteroidaceae; genus Bacteroides; species Bacteroides sp. AF25-38AC. The sequence goes on from NZ_QTMD01000017.1 coordinate 43,591, forward strand.
GGAGGACGTGTGTTGGTACCGGCTGTATCTTTTGCCAAGGTAACGGCAGGCACTGTCATGAAAGTCTATTTCGATCAGAAAGACCAGACTTGGGCACAGGCTCAGTTTAACTATGGCGATTGGAGTGGCATAGCTTTCTCTTTGTTTGATACGACTATGGTACCGACAGACATTTACGGCTGGAGTTTCGAGAGCCGTGTGATGGAGTTGACGTTGACTCAGGAGATACTTGATAATATTCAAGCTAAACAAGGAGATTGTGAAGACCAGATAAATGTAGGTATCATTATTCAGGGCAGTGATTTGACGTTTACAAAAATAACGATTGTAAATTGATGAATTGTGGCTTGAAGAATGTGACTATGGATGCCCTGATTAAGAATGAAATAAAATCATAATTAAGATGAAGAAACTGAATATAAAATGGATGCTTTCGTTGATAGCAGCTTTTACTTTTGCCTCCTGCGATACTGATGTCGATCATGATATCCCAGCAGTGGATGCACCGGTATTGGTGTCTACTACTCCTGAAAGTGGAGCAGCCAAAGTGAAAACGGGAGAAATCACTATTGAGGTGAAATATGACAAGAATATATTCTTTGCAACAGACAATCTGAGCGAAATCAAGTTTACCGGTGGTGAACTGATAAGTGCCGATGTACTTGGCGCAAGCAATATACTGACTGTAAAAGTGAATGTTCCCGGGAGAGAGACGGCTTGTTCTCTCTCTATCCCCGAGGGAATAGTAACCGGACCGAACCAGATGCCTGCTCCGGCTGTATCGGTTCAGTTCTCTACTGTTGCTTTGGACAAGACGCTGGTTGCTGCCACTTCGGCCAAAGCTGTGAAACTGTACAATTATCTACTGGATAATTTTGAGACGAAGACACTTTCAGCTATGATGGCCAATGTTGCCTGGAATACGGAAATGTCCGAAAAGGTGTATGGATGGACCGGAAAATATCCGGCTATCAACTGTTTCGACTATGTTCATCTGCCGGCATCTGTAGCTGGAGCAGACTGGATTAATTACGGTGACATTACTCCTGTTAAGGATTGGTCTGACAAAGGTGGCATCGTAGCTGCCATGTGGCATTGGAATGTACCCAAGAAAGCTGTAGGCGAAGCTTCTTCTACCCAAATATGGGAAGGAGAGACAGTAATGCCGGGTGATTGGAGTGGAAATGTACAGATGACGGATGATGCTGCAAAAGTTGTCTTTGCTGATGCACAAGTGGGTCAGGTGATACGCGTGGCTGTGAAGGATGTGGCAGCGGGTGCACAAGGTTCGTTCAAAAACAGTGGTTGGAGCGAGATTGCTTCAGGAACTGATTATTTTGACATATCCGGGGACTATACATTGGTGATTACCGAAGATGTTTTGAAATCCCTGCAAGAAGGTGGTCTCATCATTGGTGGACATGATTATACAGCAGTTGCTGTTTATCTTGAAAATAACGGTACAGCTCTCGACCCGAATAAGGATTATGCCTTTTATAAGGCAGATACGGAGTTTGATGCTACCAATGCCACAGTGGAAGGCACTTGGGAAAACAAGGTGTTTACCGAAGATTTGAAAAATGCTGCCGCTTACTTGAAGCTATTGAGAGATGCGGATATTCCGGTATTGTGGCGTCCATTCCACGAGGCAGCCGGTGGCTGGTTCTGGTGGGGTAAGGATGCTGCCAGCTTTAAATCTCTGTGGATTGCTATGTTCAATTACTTCAAGACTGAAGGATTGGATAATCTTATCTGGGTTTGGACTACCGAGGGCAATGATGCCGATTGGTATCCGGGAGATCAATATGTAGACATCGTGGGACGTGATGTTTATAATAAGGAAACTGCAGATTGTGTTTCAGAATATACTTCCATTGCCGAAAATTATGGAAACAAGATTGTTTCGCTGAGTGAATGTGGTACGGTCGGACTTATTTCCGAACAATGGGCATCTGGTGCACGTTGGAGTTGGTTCATGCCGTGGTATGACGGGACAAATGAGGATGGTAGCCCGGTAGTCCATGCTGATGAAGCATGGTGGAAGGATGCTATGAGCCAGGAATTTGTTGTTTCCCGTGAAGAGCTTCCTTCTATGGAATAGCAATTTTTAATAATAAAATAGAAAGGGTTGTCTCTGGTTAGTATCGGGGCAACCCTTTCTGTCTTTTATAGCTTTTAGTTGTTGGTTATAGAATTCATGCTTTATACTTTTTAGGAAAAATAGTAATGGATGTTAAATGAGTGTCGTTATTTGATAAAATAGTATTATAAGGTTTGCTGCTAAAAGTCTACTTTTGTCAAGCCTAATTAAAATTTGATAATAATCATATAATGTTTAACCGCTAATGAAATGAAAAATGCCTATGAGAAAGGAGTGATATGTATACCAACCACTTTATAGAATAAGGTATATCTAATTTTTCCTCAAAAAGAGAAGTTTAACCTTATATTAAACGGTAGATGCCGCCAGGCAATACCAATTCATTAATCTAAGAAAAATACAAGTATGAATTTAAATTTCAGAGGAACCGCGCTGCTCGTGGGTATCTGTTCGGCTGTCAGCCTGACTTATACTCCGCAACTTTTCGCCGCATCGGTCGATGCAATAGATGCTGTGCAGCAAGCAAAAAAAATCACAGGTACTGTAACAGATGCAATGGGACCGGTCATCGGTGCCAATGTATTGGAGAAAGGAACCACAAATGGTGTCATTACCGACATTGACGGTAATTTCACATTGAATGTTCAGCCGGGAGCAACGATTGTTGTGTCTTTTATCGGTTATCAGCCGCAAGAAATAGTGGTAGGTAACCAGACTAGTTTCAAGATTCAGCTAAAGGAAGATACGGAATTGTTGGATGAAGTAGTCGTAGTGGGTTACGGTGTACAGAAGAAGAAACTGGTGACAGGTGCTACGGTTGAGGTAAAAGGCGAAGACATCGCAAAATTAAATACTACGCAGGCATTGGGCGCTTTACAAAGCCAGTCTCCGGGTGTAAATATTCAGGCCGTTTCCGGTCAGCCGGGTGATGGGTTTAAAATTAATATTCGTGGTGCTGGTACTAACGGAAATACAGCTCCAGTTTACGTTATTGATGGTGTAGCCGGTGGCGATATTAACGCCTTGAATCCTGCCGATATTGAACGTATTGACGTGTTGAAAGATGCTGCATCTTGTGCAATTTACGGTTCGAGCGGTGCCAACGGTGTTATCCTTATTACTACGAAGCAGGGTAAGGTAGGAAAGGTTTCTGTATCTTATGATGGAAACATAGGTTGGGCAAATATATATAAGATGCCTGATATGTTGAATGCCAAAGAATATATGGCGGTAATGGATCAAGTGGCCTATAATAATGGAGGCCAACCGTATGATTGGTCAAAATTCGTAGATGCTGATTTGCTGACTGCTTATCAGAATGGTACCAATCCTGGTACAGATTGGGTAAAAGAATTCCGGAATAAAAATGCTGTGGTTACTAATCATGCGTTGAATGTAACAGGTGGTTCTGAATTCTCCAAATTTTCGACAGGTATAGGCTATCAGTATCAGGATGGTGCATTCGGTGGTCCGGTGAAGACTGACTATCGTCGTTTTACTTTCCGCATTAATTCTGAGCATGTGATATATCGTAAGGGAGATGTGGATGTGATAAAGTTTGGTGAGAATATATATTATCAGCACAAACAGAATCAAGGTGTGCAGTTAGGTAATCAATATTCGAATGACCTTTCTAATGCTTTGCGTGCTATTCCTCTGATTCCTGTATATAATGAAAATGGTGATTTCTTCATGTATGATGATTTGAAGAATTTTGGAACGAGTGCTAATGGTATACTTGATTATACTGCATATGCTTCTAATCCGATGGCTCACATGGTATATAATCAGGCTGGGAATAATAAGAATAAGAATTTTAATCTGAACACAGCGGCATATCTGGAAGTACAACCACTTAAGAATCTTATTTATAAAGGTCAGGTTAGTTACAAACAATGGTCAAGTTCATGGCGTTCATATCTTCCCGTTTACCAAATTAATAATCAGGGAGATAGCCGTGATAAAGACCAAACGATAAATAACGTGTCTTTGGGTTGGAACTGGAGTTTGACTAATACGTTGAGTTATCGGTTTGATATTACAGACTTACATCATTTTGATGTTTTGGCTGGTACAGAGTATTCTAAATCAAGACCAACTTATGGCGAATCAGTAGAGGCAACCGGTTATAATAGTGCTTTTGGTGACTTTACACATGCTTATTTGCATAATACAGAACGTAAAGCTACTGCTACAGTAAATGGTTATCCCTCGGATTATGGTTCTAAGATGTCTTATTTTGGACGTTTGAATTATGACTTTAAGGAAACTTATATGTTTTCTGCTATCATTCGTGCCGATGGCTCGTCTAAGTTTGCGAAAGGCAATCAATGGGGATATTTCCCATCATTCTCTGCTGGTTGGGTTATTTCAAACGAGGCTTTTATGAAGAATACTGCTTCTTGGCTTGGTTTCTTGAAAGTCCGTGCTGGTTGGGGACAGAATGGTAATGACAATATCCCTAATTCAAATTGGCGTGCCGGTTACGAGTTTGGCGATTATGGTCTTTATACATTTGGCTCGGATAAGAATGGAGGTACAACCGGAGCTTACCCGAATCGTTTGGCTAACCCCGATTTGACATGGGAAACTTCAGAACAGACCAATATCGGTATTGATGCCCGTTTCTTGGATAACCGTCTGAGTTTTACCATGGACTGGTATAGCAAGCAGACGAAAGACTTGTTAGTGGAAGTGGGTACCAATGCGGCTTCCGGTTTCGCTACTCAATATCAAAATGCTGGTACGGTAAAGAATACTGGCCTTGAACTTTCAATGGGCTGGAGAGATCAGATTGGTAAGGAGTTCAAGTATGGGGTGAATGTCAATATGGCCTATAATAAGAATGAAGTAACGGAGGTTAATAACGCCAATCATTTTATTGAAGGCGGTAATGATTTGTTGGCTCAAAGTACGGGTCGGTTTGTCCGTATGGAAGAAGGACATCCTATTGGCTATTTTTATGGTTATAAGACGGATGGTGTCATTCAGAACCAGAATGACTTGCAGGCATATCTTGACCAGAATTGTAAAGGAAATGCGGCAAACTCTAAGCAAGGTGCAAGTATTAAACCGGGTGATTTGAAGTTTGTGGATGTTGATGGAAATGGGGTGATTAATGATGACGATAAGACTGATTTGGGTAATCCTCATCCTGACGTGACAATGGGTCTTACGTTAAGTGCGGAATATAAAGGATTTGATTTCTCTGTAACAACCTATGGCGCTTTTGGTGCACAGGTAGCTCGCTCTTGGCGAAAGTTCTCAGATGGACAGTATGAAAACTATACGACAGAAGTTTACGATTACTGGCATGGCGAAGGAACCTCAAACAGATATCCGCTGCTTGCGCCGGGAAATAGTGGACAGAATTTCCAGGCCATTTCAGATATTTATATTGATGATGCCGACTATGTTCGCATTCAAAATCTGACTATAGGATACGATTTCAAGAGAATTTGGAAGAACTGTCCGTTCCAGCAACTTCGTGTGTATGCTGCTGCACAGAATCTATTTACTTTTACCGGTTATAAAGGGATGGATCCGGAGAATGGTAGAGCCCTCAATGACAAAGAACCGTGGGTAACCGGTGTTGATGTAGGTAACTATCCTCAACCTCGTACTTATATGGTAGGTGTTAATGTTAAATTCTAAAATTGATACACGATGAAAAAAATAGCATATTTAATAGGTGCAGCTTTGATGATAGCAGGAATGTTTGCTTCTTGTAGCTTGGACTCGATGAGTCTGACGGAAAAAGATACGACCAATTTTCCTAAAACGGCTGAAGATGCCAATCAGGCTTTAGCTGCCATATATCAGAACCTGAATAATGTCAATGCTTTTCCACAGCAGTCTTTCTTGTATAATTCTCTGCTGGCTTGCGATGATATGTTGGGTGGTGGTGGTCCCAATGATAAGTTGATGCAATCTTTGGACCTTATTTGTAATACGGGTACAAATGCTACGCAGGACTACTGGGTGGCTCGCTATCAAGGAATCAACCGTGCCAATACGTTGTTGGAGGCTCTTGCTGGTATTGAAATGGATCCGGAAGTAAGAGCGCAGGCTGAGGGCGAAGCCAAGTTCCTTCGTGCTTTTTATTACTACGAGTTGGCTTCCATGTATGGGCGCGTACCTTTGGTGATTACTGCTTTGTTGCCCGAAGATACTACTCCTCCGACTGCCGCTGTTATCTGGGGGCAGATTCTGCAGGATCTTCGCGATGCGGCTGCAAATATGCCGGCTGTTCGCAAGTCGGATGGGCATGTTGATAAATATACGGCTGAAGCTATGTTAGGACGTGCTTGGTTGTATTATACTGGTATGTATGGCAATGGTGAAACTCTGAACGATTTGGTTAGTACGAACTATAGTCCGTTGACTTCAGTTGATTTGCCTGATGGGACAACTTTGACCAAGCAGGATGTGGTTGGGTATATTGATGATTGTGTGAATAATTCTGGTTATAGTCTTGTTCCTGAGTTTCGTAATTTGTGGGCATATACCAATAAATGTACGGTAGAAGATTTTCCGTTTACTGCCGGTCAGGGATTGAAGTGGGTAGAAGATGATGCAGCGGTAAATCCCGAATCCATGTTTGCCATTAAATATAATAAACTTGCATCTTGGAGCACTACTATCGGTTATGGTAACGGTTATGCTCTGCATTTTGGTGTACGTGGCAATGATCAGGCCAATTCTTTCCCCTTCGGACAAGGATGGGGTGCCGGTCCTGTAGCTCCCAATTTTTATAATGATTGGAGTGTGGCAGAACAAGATGATGCCCGTCGTCCGGCCTCCGTATTCAAGACGGAGGATATGCCGAGTTATAATAAAGGTGGTGGTGACGGCTTTATCCAAGAAACGGATTATTATCAGATGAAAATAGGTTCTATCATGGCTTATAGTACGGATGCGGCTGGAAATAAAACGATTGAGCCGGTATTTGAGAAGATAATGTATGGTGCCGACGGCTGGATTAATGATAATCTGATGCAAACCGGTTCTATTCATGATTTGGTTTTGATTCGTTTTGCGGATGTATTGTTGATGCAGTCTGAATTGAAGGAAGATGTTTCCGGTATAAACAGAGTGCGTAGTCGTGCCGGACTTGAACCTATTGGTACATATTCGTTGGCTGCATTGCAGAATGAACGCCGTTGGGAATTATGTTTTGAAGGTACTCGCTGGAACGATATTCGCCGTTGGCATATTGCTGCCGATGCCCTTGAAAGACAGACGGGAGCAAAGGTTTATACAAATGGGGCTGAAAGCCGTAATGTGGCGCAGAACGGTGGTTATGCCGCACGTTATAAGGCTACGGCAGGTTTCCAGAAGATTCCCGAAAACCAAGTCCTCCTGAATGAAGGAAAGGTAGAACAAAATGAGGGTTATACGGATGCAAGTGCTGAGTATAATGGTTGGCAAGAATAGAATATGAATTTAAAATGAAAAAAGATATGAAAAAGATATTATTCGCAATACCTTTGTTTGCAATGCTGCTGGTGGCTTGCGATCCGATAGTGGATGAAATCAGTCCGGATCCCAATGTCACACCGGAAAATCTTACTTTTGAACTTGTGGCCAAGAACCAGGGAAACAACAACATTCAGATTGTTCCTACTCCGTCACGTTATGTGAAGGTTTATGATGCTACGTCTGATATCAAGTTGGCAGAAGGTACGGCTCCGTCGGTTCAAGTAGCTCCTCCTAATAAAGAATTGCAAGTATATGTAACAACCATTAATTCGGACGGCTCCATAACAAAATCGGCTTCCAAATCAATAGCAGTAACGGAGTATACAGATCTTCCCGCTATTTATGCTGATGTATTCGGCACAACTCCGGACGGTGGTTATGGAACAACCACTTGGGTCTGGAATACAGAAGCTGCAGACGGTTGTTGGGGTAATGGAGGTTATCTCGGCAATACCGGCCCCGGTTGGTGGATTTGTGATGCTGTGGGAGATGTCGGAAACGGTAGAGGGCAAATTGATGAACAAGCTGTAGGAAAAGGATTGCCTGATGATGGATTAAATGGTTGGTTCTCACTTAGTTTGACTGGTGTTCAGACAAGTCGTGGTGAAAGTGGTTCTGTCAAGGTGTCAGAAGATGTGGTGCAATCCGGTTGGGATGTAGGTACTATGGAGTTCTCTGGTACTATTCCATTGTTAGGTATACAGCCGAATCAAGGAAATGCACGTCAGTATGAGTATCATATTTTGAAGATTACAGAAGATGAACTTCGTCTTTGTGCTCCTGAACCCGGTGCTGGCGCTTGGGGTACGGCATGGTTCTGGAACTTCAAGAAAAAATAGTTAATATTGAAAGGTACGGGTGGGTAACGACCACTCGTATACTTTTATTACTAATTAAAAAAATGCAACAATGAAACGAACTTTCTTTTTGATATTACTGTTCTTCTGTGCTCTTTTTGTTAAAGCGGATGTTTTGGGACCGTATACAATGGATAGTAATGTACCTCCCACACCAACCGGATATGCTCGGGTTGTACTTCCGATAGGAGGTGCTGACGCTTCGGTAGCCGTAAGCATAACTGTTTGTGACGAAAGTGGTCAACAGTATGTTTTGAGAACTACTACCCCAAATGCTGCTCCATATTGTTATTTCTTGGCTTATGGCGTTTACCGCGTGGTCGCTTTAGAGGATTGTACAGCACAATCTAATTGGGGCGCACTTACGGTTGGTACAATTTTCGAAGTGACAGGAGGTGGCTATATTTCTTTAAATTATATAGGAACAATCTCTACTCCAAGTATTGTTCAAGCATCGGGTACTGATGATAATGTTCCTCCTTCCAAAGTAGGTTACAATATAATGAAAGTGTATGGAATAGAGACAAACGGCGGTGGGGTGTTGGTTGATTCTGACAAAAAAGAATATGGTATCTTTAATTATACCGGACATATAGGCGGTGCTCATTACTTTTACATTAAGCCAGGCACATACACTATAAAATCTTTGAGTGCTACCAATGGAAATTATATTTATTTGGAGTATGGAAATGTTAGACAACCGCTTTCTGCTGGTAGGACTTTCACAGTTCCTGCGTCATTCTTCTCCATTGTGTTTTCTAAAAAGGCACTTTAAGAATAATCTATAAATGAATTATTCAACTCAAAGCAGTTGTCGTTACCCCCCCGACTTTATTAGTCGCCCGTAACATCGGATAATTGTAAATGCATTAACCGAATAGTACAATTGTTTAATGGTTAAATCAGGAAAAGGCGAGTCGTGAGATTCGCCTTTTCGCATTCATTCTCTATTGCCTTTCCGGATGCAATTCACATTCCTTTTTGTATTACCCCTGATTTCAGGGCGCAGAATGTTTCTTTTTATCCCTGCATCTCCTTCACCTCCTTCTCCCATCCTCCTGTTCATTGGCTTTCCCGGTGAAACCGCTTTCCACCCTCATCGCCCCGCCTTTGCATCGCGCGACACGCCGTAGTATCCCGGCATGGCCCGGTAGATGGGTTGCGTGGGCTTCCCCACATTCTTCAGCTTGCCCTCTTGCTGCAACCGTTTCAGGTGGACGTTCGCGGTGGTGCGCGCCATGCCGCAGAGCGCTTGGAAGTCACTGCGAATCAGCACGTCGTGGTCGGCAAAGTATTCTTTCAGCTTCATGTCTATCTCCACTTCCGAAAGCTTCAGGGAGTGGCGGGTGTATTTACTGCGGATGGCATTGACTCCCGTCATCGCTTGTTTCAGCCTGACGTCGGGACGGAAGCTGATGCTTTTCAGCCGGAGTTTCAGGTGCTTGTTCGGGGTGCTGCGGGTCACTTTCTGTGTGGCTTCCAGGGTGGGGGCGAAGTAGCCCAGCCCTTCGATGTGCACCTCGTGGCCGTCGCGCAGTTCTTCGCCGCAAATTTGCGCCAGGCAGTCTATCGCGTTCATCACGTCGCCCACCGTGAGCGAGCTGCGGGCATGCACGCGGTTGTAGAGCTGCCGCATGGTTACTTTCCCGTTGAGCAACGGGCGGGGATGGAGGCCTCTCTCTTCAGGGGCTTCCTCATTAGTGCCCGGATTCTCGTACCAGTCATATAGTATTGCCATATCAATAGGTTTTAGTGCGTTCAACATACTTGTTTCTTCCCTCGGAAGTGTCTTCCTGTAAGTGAACGACTCCGGTCGGCCGAACGAATAACCCGGGTCGTTCGATTGAACGACCTAAGTCAGTCGATTGGACGACCCGGGGCGTTCACTTATAAAGAACCGTGCAAAGGTACTGAAAATAAAGGGTTCCGAAGCATAAATAAGTATGTTTGTCGGCAGGAATGATTTTTGAAGAATAAGCGGAGAATGGTTTGCAAAACGCCCTCGGCAGGCAGTAACTTTGGCGAAGAGGCGAGAGGAAAGAAAGGATGATTCCCTTCCTCGAAACCTCCCAATAATCATTTTAATAAAAAATATTTATGAAGAAAAAACTGATGACTTTGCAGCAACACCGGCTCTTGAAGGAAGCGGGACAACTGATAGCCTTTTCCGAAAGGCTGAAACACGCACAAAAAGAAACGACCGACCGAAACTGGAAGGAGCGGGAAGAGCAGCGCCGCCGGAGCGCGAAAGCCGCAAGCACCGTGACTGCACTGAGCGGCGACATCGAGGAGTTCCTCACTTCGCGCTACGACTTTCGCTATAATCTGCTGACGGATGAAACCGAGTTCCGCCCCGCCGGACAACGCTCTGCCGCCTTCACCCCCGTGGGCAAGCGCGAGTTGAACACTTTCTGCATCGAAGCCCATGCCGAAGGTATTCCTTGCTGGGACAAGGACTTGAACCGATACGTCTATTCCACTTACATCCCTGCCTACCATCCCTTCCTGCTCTACATGGACGAACTGCCCGATTGGGACGGCAAGGACCGGCTGACTGCGCTTGCCTGCCGCGTCTCTTCTCGGCCTCACTGGGTGCGGGGATTCCATACCTGGATGCTGGGACTTGCCTCGCAATGGATGGGCGTGTCCGGACTGCATGCCAACAGCGTGGCTCCCGTTCTCGTCAGCCGCGAGCAGGGACGACGGAAATCCAGCTTTTGTCGCGCCTTGATGCCTGACGTGCTGACGCGTTACTACGCCGACAACCTGAAACTGACCTCGCAGGGACAAGCTGAGAGAATGCTGGCGGAAATGGGGCTGCTCAATATGGACGAGTTCGACAAGTATGCCGACAACAAAATGCCCTTACTGAAAAATCTGATGCAGATGTCGGTGCTCAACATCCGCAAGGCCTATCAGCAGAACTTCAGGCAACTGCCCCGTATCGCCTCGTTCATCGGCACCAGCAACCGGTTCGACCTGCTGACCGACCCCACCGGGAGCCGGCGCTTCCTCTGCATCGAGGTGAAGCACAATATTGACTGCATAGGCATAGAGCACGACCAGATTTTTGCCCAACTGAAAGCGGAACTCATTGCCGGGCGGCGCAACTGGTTCACCAAGCCGGAGGAGGAGGAACTGCAATGGCATAACGAGGCTTTCTATCGTGTCAGCCTTGTGGAGGAGGCGGTTCACAGCTTGTTTCGTACCCCGCTTCCGGCAGAGAAGAGCTTCGACCTGACTGCCGCCGACATCTTTGATGAGTTACAAAAAACGCATCCCGCCTTGATGCGTGGCAGCAATCCCATGCAGTTCGGTTCGGTGCTGCTGCGGGTGGGACTGAAACGCCGGCATACGAAGTACGGCAATGTATATGAGGTGGTGAGAAGGAAGAAAGAAGTTTCACCGGAAAGGGTTGAACGATAGGGAAATAATGCGAAAGGTGAAGGGGTGAAGGAAGAGAAAGCCGGTTTATAGTCTCATTACGGATTGACATAGATTCCTATTAATTCAGGTTGTAGATGCCGATGGGATAAATATTTTCGCTCATAATAACTGTATATTTTATAGATTTCTATAAAAGTAACTTTTTTATAAGAACAAAACAAGCGAAAGTTGCGATTTTCACTACTCCTTGTCGGATAAAAAACTTATCTTTGCGATTGAAACAATCTCTTGTTAATGATATGAAATACACATCATACTCTTATCCTTCAGGCAGGGCGGAAGTGGCTGCATTTGTTGTGACCGGCGGAGTGACGGAATACCATGTGATGATACATGCCACTGACCCGAAACAGACCTATCGTGAACAGATGAATGTCGTGTTGGATGCGTATGCCGCTTTACTGAAAAAAGAACTGTCCGGAGCCGTGGCGGTTTTTAAAAGATACTTCCTGAGTGATGCCGCCAACCAAGCGGAACTGTTGCTTGCCGCTACGGCGGAAAGCTCCGATTGCGCGCTGTCTGTGGTGGAACAGCCTCCGCTGGATGGCACCAAGATTGCTTTGTGGGCCTATCTGCAGACCGATGTGCAGACACGAGTGCTGCCGAACGGACTGTATGAAGTGAAACACGGTGCTTACCGCCAGCTCTGGATGGGAGGCAGCTTCAATCGTGCCGCCAATTCGGAATACCAGATGCGTCTTTTGCTCAACGACTATGCCATGCAACTGATGGAGGAAGGGTGTACTCTGGCCGACAATTGCCTGCGTACCTGGATATTTGTGCAGAATGTGGATTGCAATTATGCCGGTGTAGTCAAGGCACGTAATGAGATGTTCGTCACCCAGAACCTGACGGAGAACACGCACTATATTGCCAGTACCGGTATCGGTGGGCGTCATGCCGACCCGAAGGCATTGGTGATGCTTGACGCTTTTGCCGTAGCGGGATTAAAGCCCGGACAAATCAAATATCTCTATGCCCGCACACACTTGAATCCCACTTATGAGTATGGAGTCAGTTTCGAACGGGGAACGGCGGTGGATTACGACGACCGCCGGCAAGTACTCATTTCCGGTACGGCGAGTATCAACAACCGGGGGGAAGTGCTGTATGCCGGAGATGTACGTCGTCAGACAGAACGGATGTGGGAGAATGTGGAAGCTCTGCTGAAGGAGGCTGACTGCGGCTTTGGAGATGTGGGGCATATCATTGTCTATCTGCGTGATATTGCGGACTATGCTGTAGTGAAAGAGATGTTTGACAAGCGTTTTCCCGATATTCCGAGAGTTGTCACGTTGGCTCCCGTCTGTCGTCCGGGGTGGCTGGTGGAAATGGAGTGTATGGCGGTGAAGAAAATCTCTGATTAAAAATATTATCTTTGGTTAATTGAATATTAGGCTGACAGTTGGTAAACGCCTACCTTTGTTGAAATTCTAATGTATAAGGATGAAAACACGTATCTTGTTTTTCTGTATCAGTTGCCTTCTTTGGGCAAGTTGTGAAAATTCCAGACAGAATTATGTGATTGAAGGAACGTTGCCGTCGGTGAAATACGACGGGGAATGGATATACCTCGTGCCGATGGAGAATGCGCCGGGGCGGGTGGATTCTGTAAAGATAACCAATGCCTCTTTTTCTTTTTCCGGACAAGGGGAGGAGATGAGGGTGTTGCGTCTGCGCCATCTGCTGCGTATCTACATCCAGGAACTGCTGGTGGTGACGGAGCCGGGAACCATACATGTGAAGGCCGACTCTGTCGGCTCGGTAACGGGCACTCCACAAAATGATGCCCTTCAGAAATGGAAAGAGGGGAGGGAAAAGATGCAAGAGGCTTACCATTTCATCCGGACGGGACTACGGAATGCCACCGGAAAAGATTCACTGCATCTGACACAGATACGTGAAAGTCTGAGGATGCAGGAGCAGGAAACGAACTTTCTTTTCCTGAAAGAGCAGGGAAACAATACGTTGGGAACATTCATGCGGAAGATGGTGCGTGGCTCCTTGACGGAAGAACAACAAAAACTGTTGGATGAAAGCTTGCAGAAGGAAATACATTGAATGGGGAGCGACAGGAATCGGCGCTTTGGCGTTGTTCCTTTTTTTCTTCCGGATATTGCCCTATCATCTGTTCCATCGGGAGCAGACACAACTCTTTTTGCTTGCCACCGAACCATTGGCCGGGTATCTGCGGCATCCGGCGGCTCTGGCACGTCTGTCAGGAGATTTCCTCACTCAATTCTTTTATTACGAAGGGGGTGGTCCGGCCATAATGGCTGTCGTGCTGTTGCTTTGGGGAGTGGTGGTGTTTCGTTTGTTGGTTCCGTACATGGGACGTTGGGCGTGGGTTCCTACGGTGTTGGCGGTGGCTTGGGAGGCAGGAAGGCAATGCGGATTGAGTTATCCGCTTTCCGGCACAATCGCTTTAACCGGTATCGGAGGTGTTTTGTTGTTGTGTCGTAGCTGCATGCGACGTTCGTGGAAGTCGGGCTTACCGGTAAGCATATTGGCGGTATTGTCCGGCTATTGGCTGTTTGGCTGTGGCGATTGGTCGTCACGATGGTACAATATGCCCGATTTAGGGCGGGAATATCTTTTGGCGTTGGATTCGGAAATGTATTTCGGCCGTTCGGAAAAAGTACGGAAACTGTTGGTGGAGGGTGAATACCGCTCTCCGTTCACTGCCTATTATTATAATTTGCTGAATGCACAGCAGAACCGGCTTCCCGACCGGCTGATGGATGGTTATCAACCGGCTTCGCAAGGGCTGTTTCTGCCCGTGGCTCCCCATTCTACCTACCTCACTATTTATGCAGCCAATGAAGTCTGGTTTGCGTTGGGAGATATGACGATGGCTGAACATGCTGCCATTCTGGGAATGATTTTTTCTCCGCATCATACCGGAGCAAGAGCTGTCAAGCGTTTGGCGGAAATCAACCTGGTGAACGGTGATGAGGCGGCGGCTATGAAATATCTTCGTCTCCTGCAAAAGACAATGTGTTACCGTGATTGGGCAGAACGACGTATTCCCGGAAAACAGACGGCCGAAGTCTGCCAATGGCTGGAACGGAAGCGGTTGTTGTTGCCTGCAACGGATACTTTGCGTTCTTCTGCCGACATTCCGCTTTCACTTCGTCATCTGTTACGTAATAATCCTGATAATACGTTGGCATGCGATTACCTTCTCTGCTTTGATTTGCTGAATAAGGATATTGGGGCTTTCGCCGGAGATTATCGGGAGTTTGCTGCAAAGAAGTTTCCTTCCAGATTGTATGCCGAAGGTTTACTTATCTATCTTGCCGGGAAAAAGGCTTCGTTGGATGAAGTGGAAAAATGGAATATACCGCCTCAAGTATTAGATGAATTTGGCGATTATACCCGACTGTACGAGGCGAATGGTGGTAATGGTGCCCCTTTGCAAGCCAAATACGGAAAAACATATTGGTTTTATTTCCACTATGCTACGATGAAAAAGGGGAAGTGATTTATGATGAACATAGATATGAAATATATACAAGTTGTTGTGGGGCTGTTACTGTGCTACTGCCTATATGCTTGCAGTCCCCGTCCGGAGTCTGTACAGCCTGCAGACCGGTTATTGGTGCTCTATCCGGAATATCAGGATGTAACCATTCCCTACAATGTGGCTCCTTTGAATTTCCTTGTGCGGAATGAAGGGGTGGATGCGGTATGCGTGAGTGTAAAGGGAGCATCGGACAGCTTGGAGATAAATGCGCGCGGGAACAAGGCGATATTCCCCTTGAAAGCTTGGCGTGCATTGCTTGAAACGGAGAAGGAACATACTTTGGAAGTAGTTGTTACTGCCCGTACCGACGGCCGCTGGCTGCGCTATCCTTCCTTTGCATGGCAGGTAGTGGCGGACAAGCTTGACGCCTATGTCAGTTACCGTCTGATAGAGCCCGGTTATGAGGTATGGAATGCCTTGCAGATACGTGAACGTTGTATTGAGAATTTCGAAGAGCGTATTTTGGCGGATAACAGTCAGACAGACGGCAAGTGCATGAACTGTCATGTGCACGGAGGAAATAGTGGCAACTTTTCGATGTTCCATCTTCGGGGTGAGGGAGGGGGGACTGTCCTGAACCGTGACGGCAAGCTCCGTAAGCTTGCCTTGAAGAATGAACAGATGATATCTGCGGCTGTCTACGGGGATTTCCATCCTGACGGGCGGTATGGTGTGTTCTCGTCTAATGTGATTATTCCCATGTTCCATACGGAAAGTAACCGCCGTCTGGAAGTTTACGATACCGTCTCCGATTTGGCTGTCGCCGATTTTGACGGAAACCGGATGATTCTATCTCCGCTTACGGCGGATTCCACCGTATTAGAAACTTTTCCCACATTCTCTGCCGATGGGAAATGGATATATTACTGCTCAGCTCCGACTGTGCCATTGCCGGACAGCGTACAGCAATTACGCTATTCGCTTTGCCGCATTGCGTTCGATGCCAATCACGGCGCATGGGGTGACCGCGTGGATACCCTTTGGAATGCCCGGCTGGAGAAAGGCTCCGTGTGTCATCCGAAAGCCTCACCGGACGGACGCTACCTGCTTTATACCGTTGCTGATTATGGAACATTCCCCATTTGGCACCGGGAGACGGAATTGCAGCTGATGGATTTGCAGACGGGCGCCATCGACTCCCTGCCAATGGTCAACTCCAGCCGTTCGGACACTTATCACAGTTGGTCGTCAGGCAGCCGTTGGTTTGCCTTTGCCAGCAAGCGGGGTGACGGGCAGTACGGGCGGGTTTATTTTGCCTATCTGGATGCTGAAGGGAAGGCGCATAAGCCTTTTGTGCTACCCCAGTCGGACCCTGAAAAAGACGATTTGACATTGAAATCCTACAATATTCCCGATTTGTCGGCTACTCCCGTTCCTTTTGATGCTTCTTCCATCAAGCGGATAAACCGGCAACTGAAGGCTGAGGAATTCAAATGACAAGACATACAGAGAGTACCAAATTGTAAATAATAAATTGTAAATAGTAAATGTTCTTATTTCTGAAAAAGACTTGGAAGATAGGGTTGTCGATACTTTTTGGCGTAGCGGTGCTTCTCTTTTGGGGAAGCGTATATCCGGCCCATATTTCCTATCAGGAGCAGTTCCAGCTTTTCTTGTTCGATGCCGACTACTGGTGGGAACGGATAGTGGTTCCCGGTGGGTTGGCCGATTATATCGCTGAGTATCTGACGCAGTTCTATTATCACGTGTGGGCGGGAGCTTGTATTCTGGCTTTTTTGTACGTGTTGTTGCAACGGTTGGTTTGGAAACTGGCGAAGGAGCAGGGTGCGGCTGATGTGTATTATCCGCTGAGTTTTCTGCCCATCATTGTCTTGTGGCATTTCATGGGTGATGAAAATGCGATGCTGTCATTGGTGGTGGCTCTGCTGTTAGCATTGTCTGCATCCTGCTGGTATGCGGATTTGAAAGGGAAGTGGCAGCGTGTGGCATACATTCTGATAGTCCTTCCGCTGCTTTACTGGACAGCGGGTGCGGCACACTTCATCTTTATGGGCTGGGTGATTGTACGCGAGTTCCGGTTGAATCTTAAAGGTAAGAATTTCTGGGGTGGTGTCGGAGTGTTCTGGGGTGTAGGATTGTGGGGTATCGGTTGTCCGCTATTGGCAAGCATGTGGGTACAATTCCCCATTTACCGTCTGATGGGTGGTATAGGATATTACCGTTTCCCGGCAGTGATTCCCTGGATAGAGATAGGGCTTGCCGTATTACTGGTTGTTCTCCCCTTCCTGCTGTCCGCTTTGCCCGCTTTGAAGAAGAAGCCGGTATTTTATGGAGTTCTGCAAGTGGTGGCGGTAACATTGTTCGGCTATTACTACGTGGCGGCCGGTTGCGATATGGATAAAGAGGAAGCGATGGAGTATGACCAGCTGGTACGTAATAAACAATGGCAGGAGATTATAGAAAAGGCAGAAGAGAAGTCACCGGTTTCACCTTTCGGCGTGACCTGCCTGAATCTTGCTTTGGGAAAGACGGGACAGATGGGCGACCGTATGTTCGAGTTTTACCAGAACGGGACGGAAGGGCTGCTGCCGGAGTTTCAGCGTGATTTTACTTCTCCGTTGCCCACCAGTGAGGCATACTATCATTTGGGTATGGTCAATACGGCACAGCGTTTCACTTTTGAGGCGATGGAGGCCATACCTAACTTCAACAAGAGTGGCCGTTGCTTCAAGCGTCTGGCAGAGACGAACCTGATAAACGGGCAATACGAAGTGGCAGCCAAGTACCTGCGTTTGTTGAGGAAGACAATCTTCTACAGGGATTGGGCAGAGGATGCCATGACCTATCTGTATAATGAGGAAAAAATCAATGCCCACAAGGAGTGGGGTTGGTTAAGGCAGATACGCTATACGGAAGACTTCTTGTTCAGCAGCCAGGAAACGGACATCATGCTGGGGCTGCTTTACCAGCACAACCACCGGAACCGGATGGCATTTGAGTATATGCTGGCCTATGTCCTGCAGCAACGTGATTTGGAACGTTTCATGAAGTACTATCCGCTGGGTAAGCATGCCGGCTACGACCATATTCCCCGCAGCTATCAAGAGGCGTTGATATATGTATGGACACAGACGCACAAGAACTTCCAGGGTATGCCGTGGAGCATTTCGCCCCAAGTGGTGCGGGATGTAACGGAATTTGCGCGGATATATACCTCGCAGCAGAATGCCCGGCAGATGTTGGAGGCGCGTTTCGGCAGTACATACTGGAATTATTTGCTACTAAGAAAGTAAAATGAAAAAGATGAAGAATATAGCTGTTTGCATAATGGCTGCATGGTGGTTTGCCGCTTGCGGCAATCCGGTGACTTCCCCGGAAAGGGTGGATGAATGGCCGGATATCTATCCCGACTATATCGGTGTGACTATTCCTGCAACCATTGCTCCTATGAATTTCAATTGTATTGGTGGAGCGTACGAACGTGTGGATGTGACCGTGACCGGAGGAAAGTCCGGAGAGATGCACGTAAATGATAAAATAGTATCATTTCCGCAAGATGCATGGCAAGAGCTTTTGGAGGAGAACAAGGGTGATAGCCTTCTGTTTACGGTATGTATCCGGAAAGACGGCGAGTGGAAACAGTACCGCTCTTTTCCCATGTATGTCAGTCCGTATCCTATAGATTATGGGGTGGTATACCGCAAGCTGGCTCCCGGATATGAAGTTTATAGCAAGATGGGCATTTATGAGCGTGACCTTGCTTCGTTCGAGGAGCGTCCCTTGCTGGAGAATACCATGGTGCCGGGCATGTGCCTGAATTGTCATGCTTTCAACAAAACAAATCCGGACCATCTGAGCCTGCATATCCGTGGAAAGAACGGAGGGACCTTGATGCAGATAGACGGGAAGCGCGAAATGCTGGATACGAAAACGGATTCCACTCTCTCTGCGGGGGTGTACCCTTATTGGCATCCAAACGGCAAATATATTGCCTATTCTGTCAACAATACGCGCCAGTCTTTCCATGCGGTGAAGGATGAGCGTGTGGAAGTGCTCGACTTGGAATCGGATGTACTGGTCTATCATCCCGAGACACATGAATTACTGCTCTCTCCCTTGCTTCAGAAGAAGGAAGTCTTCGAAACCTTTCCAGTATTTTCACCGGACGGACGCAAACTGTATTTCTGTACTGCGGAGGCCAAGCCGATACCGGCGGAATATAAGGAAATACGTTATAGCTTGTGTAGTATAGATTTCAATCCGGAAGACGGGACATTTGGCGAAAAGATAGATACGCTGGTCAATGCGGCAGCTATGAAGAAAAGCATCTCCTTCCCGAGGCCCTCGTACGATGGCGAGTATATCATGTTTACTTTGTCGGATTACGGGAATTTCTCAATTTGGCATAAAGAAGCCGATTTATGGCTGTTGGATTTGAAGGATGGCGGTATGCGTCCCATAAAGGAGGTGAACAGCGATGATACGGAAAGTTTCCATAACTGGAGCAGCAACTCCCGATGGTTTGTGTTCAGTAGCCGCAGGGGAGATGGGCTTTATACCCGTCTGTATCTGGCAAGTATGGATGAGAATGGGGTGGTGGGCAAGCCTTTCCTGCTTCCTCAGGAAAATCCTTGGGAGTATTACGACCGTCTGGTCTACTCGTACAATGTTCCCGATTTTACAAGCGAACCGGTGAAGCTGGAACGCCGGAAAGTGGAACGGGGAATTGTCTCGCGGAAGCGCGTTCCGGTGAAAGTTAGATGATACGTTTTTTATATTCTGCTTTTTAATACAGTAAAGGGATAAAATTGTATCATTTTCTCTTGGTGCAATCCGCTATCTTTGTGCCAGGAATTAGTGTTACCAATAACAATACCAGATTGAAAAACATGGATATGAGAAAAGTAAAATTTGCTATGATGATTCTGGCGGCAAGTCTGTTGACCGCCTGCGGTTCTTCCAAGAAAGAACAGAGTGTGAATGAAGAGACGGCTGCTGCGCGTACGCAGGAAACGGAGAACTTACTGGCTAACTTGAAAAAAATCCCTTCCAAAGGTATCATGCTCGGCCATCATGACGATACGGTATATGGTATCGGCTGGGAAGGTGAGGAAGGCCGTTCGGATGTGAAAAGCGTGTGTGGCGACTATCCGGCTGTTATCAGCTTTGATTTGGGAGAGCTGGAACTTGGGAATGCCGCCAATCTGGATAAGGTTCCCTTCGATAAAATCAGGAAAGAGATAATCAATCAGTATCAGCGGGGCGGCATGGTTTCGCTCAGTTGGCATGCGCGCAATCCCAAGACGGGCGGTGATGCCTGGGATGTATCGGATACGACGGTGGTGAAGTCCATCTTGCCTGGTGGCGAGAATCACCAGAAATTTGCCGGCTGGTTGGGAGGAGTGGCCGATTTCCTTCATTCGTTGAAGACGGCGGACGGCGTGAAGATACCCGTACTTTTCCGTCCCTGGCACGAACACAGCGGCAGCTGGTTCTGGTGGGGCGAAAAACTGTGTACCCCTGAAGAGTATAAGGCATTGTGGCACATGACAGTGGATACTCTGCAGGCCAAAGGAGTGGACAATGCACTTTATGCTTACTCTCCGGGCACGGAACCCAAGGACACGACGGAATATTTGAAGAAGTATCCGGGCGATGAGTTGATAGACGTTATCGGTTTCGATACCTATCAGTTCGATCGGGATGCCTATCTTGCCGGGATGGATAGGGCACTTTCCATTATCGACAGTGTAGGGAAAGCACACAATAAGGTGATTGCTGTGACCGAAACCGGTTACGAAGGAATTCCCGATGCCAAATGGTGGACTGGTACTCTGCTGCCTGCGTTGGAGAAATATCCGCTTGCCTATGTGCTGGTGTGGCGCAATGCCCGTGAAAAGGTGACCCATTACTATGCCCCCTATCCGGGACAGACATCTGCGGAGGATTTTGTGGAGTTCTATAACAATCCCAAGACGCTGTTTGCAGCTGATGTAAATCTGTATCAATAAACAAACAATCAATATAACAGACATGGAAGCTTTTAAAGAAAAGGTAGAGAGGCTCTTTCAGAGACACGAAGAGTTGATTACGAGAAAGAATGTGGCCGTGGAAGACGGCAATGGCATATTCACCCGCTATAAATATCCGGTAGTGACGGCTGCTCATACACCTGTATTCTGGCGGTATGATTTGGATGAGAAGTCCAACCCGTACCTGATGGAACGTATCGGTATGAATGCGACCATGAATTCGGGGGCCATTAAGTGGAATGGCAAGTATCTGATGGTGGTACGTGTAGAGGGCGCTGACCGTAAGTCGTTCTTTGCCGTAGCCGAGAGTCCCAACGGCATTGATAATTTCCGGTTCTGGGATTATCCCATCACCATGCCCGAAGACGCGATTCCGGCAACGAATGTATACGACATGCGCCTCACGGCTCATGAGGACGGCTGGATTTACGGTATCTTCTGCGCCGAACGCCACGACGACAATGCGCCTGCCGGTGATTTGTCCTCGGCTACGGCTACAGCTGCCATTGCCCGCACCAAGGATTTAAAGAACTGGGAACGCCTGCCCGACCTGAAGACCAAGAGCCAGCAACGCAACGTAGTGCTGCACCCGGAGTTTGTAGATGGCAAATATGCCCTCTATACCCGTCCGCAGGATGGCTTTATTGATGCCGGCAGCGGTGGTGGTATCGGCTGGGCGCTGGTGGACGACATAACCCATGCTGAGGTGAAGGAAGAGAAGATTATCGACCAGCGCTACTATCACACCATCAAGGAGGTGAAGAATGGTGAAGGTCCGCATCCCATCAAGACTCCGAAAGGATGGTTGCATCTGGCTCATGGTGTCCGCGGTTGTGCCGCCGGATTGCGTTATGTGCTCTATATGTACATGACTTCCCTGGAAGACCCGACGAAACTGATTGCCACTCCCGGTGGGGCCTTTATGGTACCCGAGGGTGAGGAGCGTATAGGTGACGTAAGCAATGTACTTTTCACCAACGGCTGGATTGCCGACGAAGACGGAACAGTATTCATCTACTACGCTTCTTCCGACACGCGGATGCATGTGGCTACCTCTACCATTGATAAGCTGGTGGACTATTGCATGAATACGCCTGCTGACGGCTTGTCTTCATCAGCTTCGGTAGAAACGTTGAAGAAACTGATAGACAAGAATTTGCAGATAATGAAATAATAAAAATACAACATACTATGGCAACACTAAAAGAGAAAATCGGTTATGGTTTCGGGGATATGTCTTCCTCTATGTTCTGGAAAATATTCTCCTATTACTTACCGTTCTTCTATTCGAATATTTTTGGCTTGAGCTTGGCTGATGCAGGATTGCTGATGCTGGTGACACGTATTTGGGATGCAGTGTCCGATCCGATGATGGGAGTCATTGCAGACCGTACTCATACGCGTTGGGGTAAATACCGTCCTTATTTGTTGTGGATTGCAGCTCCTTTTGCCATTGCCGGGATTTTACTTTTTACAACGCCCGACATGGGGACAACGGGTAAGCTGGTATGGGCTTATGTCACTTACATCTTGATGATGACGGTATATACGGCAATCAATGTACCATACGGGGCTATGTTGGGAGTAATGACTGATGATTCGAACACAAAAACGGTTTTCTCTTCTTACCGTATGTTTTTTGCATACGGAGGTAGTTTTATCGCTTTGGGAGCATGGGAGCCATTGTGTAATTGGTTTAAATCAATGGACTATAGCAATGCTTCCAGTTGGCAATATGCCATGGTATGCATTGCCACGCTCTGCTTTTTGGGTTTTCTGTTTTGCTTTAGCATGACGCGCGAGCATGTCAAGAGTGTGGCGTCCGAATCCATCGGTAAGGATGTGAAGTCACTGGTGCGCAATTCGCCTTGGTGGATATTGAATGGTGCGGCGTTGTTGTCGAATTTCTTCAATACGGTACGCGGAGCTACTGCCGCCTACTTCTTCAAGGACTATATCAGTGCCAATGCATTCCTCGATTTCGGGGTGTTCAATCTGGTATTGTATGCCGGCTTGTTCCTGATGGTGGGTGAAGTGTGTAATATGATTGGTGTGGCGCTGGCTGTGCCTCTGTCCATGAAGTTTGGAAAGAAGTCCACTTATATCATTTCGCTCGTGTGCCTGGTAGTGCTCAGCGTGCTCTTCTTCTTTGTGCCGAATGACGGGCTGGGATGGTGGCTGATGATGATTTTCCAGGTGCTTATCTCCATCTGCACCGGTATCGTATCTCCGTTGATTTGGAGCATGTATGCGGATGTGGCGGACTATGCCGAGCAAAAGGATGGCACATCCTCTACGGGGCTGATATTCTCTTCCGGTTCTATGGCGCAGAAGTTTGGCGGTGCATTTGCAGGCTGGGCAGTAATGGCACTGTTGGCATTCTTCGGTTACAATACCGCAGAGAATGCCGTGCAGACTCCCGAGGCGCTGGATGGCTTGAAGTATCTGATGAGCTTTATTCCTGCTGCGATAGCCGCACTTTCCATCGTTGTCGTATTCATCTATCCATTGAATAAGACGCGTATGGCAGCCATCAATGCAGACCTGAAAGAGCGCCGTGAGAACCTTTAGCAGAATAACTCATAACTTATAACTCATAACTCAAAAACTTGTGGATATCAAGAAGATGAAACAGGAGATGGAGGAGGAGCTGGTTTCCAATATCCTCCCCTTCTGGATAAATAGAATGACGGATGAAGTGAACGGCGGTTTCTACGGCCGTATCACGGGCCGGGAGGAGGTGAAGCCCGAAGCAGAAAAGGGGGCAATCCTGAACGCCCGCATCTTGTGGACCTTCTCGGCTGCATACCGCTTGCTGAAGAGGCCGGAGTATCTGGAAACGGCTACGCGTGCCAAACGTACTCTTATCGACCGTTTCTATGACAATGAATTTGGTGGAGTTTACTGGTCTCTCGACTATAAAGGCAATCCGCTCGATACCAAGAAGCAGATTTATGCTTTGGGGTTCGCCATCTACGGGCTGAGTGAATATGCTCGTGCCACGGGCGATGATGAAGCGCTGGCATATGCCATCCGCTTGTTCGAGACCGTCGAAGAGCATAGCTTCGACCCCGTGAAAAACGGTTATTGCGAAGCCTTGACCCGCGAATGGGGAGAAATAGCCGACATGCGCCTCAGCGCCAAGGATGAGAACGAGCGCAAGACGATGAATACCCATCTGCATATTCTGGAACCTTATACCAATCTTTTCCGCGTGTGGAAGGATACCCGTCTGGAGAGGCAACTGCGCAATTTGATAGGCCTTTTCACGGAACGGATTCTGAATATCAAGACCGGTCATCTGGAATTGTTCTTCAATGATGATTGGGTTAGTAAATACCGCATTGTCTCCTATGGACACGACATCGAAGCCTCCTGGTTGATACACGAGGCTGCCCTTGTTCTGGGCGATAAGGACCTCCTGGAGAAAGTGGAACCACTTGTAGAATACATCGCTGCCGCTGCCGATGAAGGATTGACGCCCGACGGCAGCATGATATACGAGACTTTTCTGGATAAAGGAAAGACCGATACTGACCGCCACTGGTGGGTGCAGGCCGAGAACGTAGTGGGACATGCCAACCTCTACCAGCACTTTGATGACGAAGTGGCCATGCAGAAGGCTCTCCGATGTTGGGACTTCATCAAGCTGCATCTGGTAGACTACAAGTACGGAGAATGGCATTGGAGCGTGCGTGCCGACGGCACGGTGAACACCGATGATGACAAGGCGGGATTCTGGAAATGTCCGTATCACAACGGACGTATGTGCATGGAAATTATTGAACGTTTTTCATAGGTTTTCTATCATAAGAAGATGAATAGATTGATGGTTTTGGGGATTCTTGTCTGGATGGGGATTGCGCTGCATGCGCAATCTCTTTATCCGGACTTCAGCAAGCTGAACTTCGGGTGCGATGGAAACAGCATTACCGCAGGCGAACAATGGTCTAAGACTGTAGTGGATAAACTCGGATTCGCTACACATCACAACGTGGCGGTCGGTTCTGCCACATGGGCATGCCATCCCGATACTCAGGATTATGGCAGCGAAGCTTTTGCCGGCATCTCCGGCGGTTGGCAGGTTACGGAGGATAAGCATGAGTTACAGATGCGGCACAACAACGTGTCAAAGGTGCATATCCAGAAGTTCATAGCCGAAGTGGAAAGTGGCGCTTACCCTGCGCCCGATGTCTTTGTGTTCTCTATGGGAACGAATGACCGTAACTTGGGTAGTGCCGAAGAGGCCCTTAAAGGGAAGACGCTCGATGAAGTAGATGTCAACACCATGGCGGGCGGTGCCCGTTGGTCCATTCAGACCATTCTGGAGCATTATCCCCAATGCCGCGTATTCGTGTGCACGCCGATTCAGACCGGCAACCCCGAACACAATGCACTGAATCTGCAGAAGATTGCCATCTTGCGTGAGTTGTGCCGGGCGCTTTCCGTGCAGCTGATAGACTGTTACTCCAACTGTGGTATCACCGAAAAGTTTGAGCAGCCTTCCGGTAGCGGGCGCTATCTGCGCGACGGGTTGCATCCCGACAAACCGGGGCAGGAGCTGATGGGCCGTTACATCGCGAAGGAGATACGGAACCATTTCTTTTAGTTCCGTTCAGCATATTCCGGTTGGAATAACTTATCATTTAGGGCTTGTAAAGCCCTTTTTTTGTCTGTATTCTTAATGACGAATGCCACGTCATTATTGCTGCTGCCATATGAAATCATCCGTAGGGGGATGTCCTTTAGCGCCTCCATAATCTTTGCCTCAAACCCGGCATATTCCCATTGCATGTTGCCCACCACGGAGACGATGGTCATGCGGTCTTCTACCAATACATGGGCATATTGGCGTAGTTCGGAGATGATGTTCGATAAACGAGTGCAGTCGTCTATAGCCACAGATACGTCCAGATTGGAAGATACCAGCAGGCAGAGGGGGGTACGGTACTTGGCAAAAATGTCGAAAATCTTGCTGATGAACAGATAGGGACACAGATTATGGTTCGATTCGAACTTTATGTATATGATGTGGTCCTTGGCGGCTATGGCCTTGATGATATTGTCGTCCTGCAGGTTGGAAATTAGCGTGCCTTCTGCCGACGGTTCCATAGAGTTAAGCAACCGGACGGGAATATTCCTTAGGCGTGCCGGGGCGATACAGAAGGGATGCAGTATCTTGGCACCATAGAAGGCCAGTTGTTCGGCTTCGTTGAAGCTGAGGCGTTTCACGGGGCGGGTACCTGACACCTCGCGCAGATCATTGTTGTGCATGCCATCTATGTCCGTCCATATTTGTATCTCGTCTGCTTGGAGGGCGGTGCCAATGAGGGAAGCAGTGTAATCACTGCCGCCGCGTTTCAGGTTATCTGTTTCGTTATAGGCATTCTTGCAGATGAAACCCTGAGTGATGAAGAGATTGATGCCGGGATGGCAGGCAAGCTGTTCTCGGAGTTTCTGTTCTATATATTCCAAGTCGGGTTCGTTGTCGGGGCCGATACGCATGAAGTCGAATGCACAAAGCAGTACATTGGGAACTTTCAGCTCGCGCAGGTAGAAGTGCATTAGGGCGGTACTGATAAGTTCGCCTTGTGCCAGCACTTCCTTCTCTTCGACAGAGGTGAAGGAATCTTTGGTAAATTTCCAAAGTTGCTGGAAGCGGTCGAGGATATAATCTATTGCTTCCCGTTTCTGTTTCTCGTCGGTCAGCAACCCATTGGCAAATTCGATGAATTGGAATTCCAGCCGGGTGATACGGTCGTGAGCTTGTTCTATTTCACGGTTGAACAAGTTGGCGGCAATCTCCTCCAGATGGTTGGTGGTGCCTGCAGTGGCAGACAGTACCACAATCTTGGGTGTTGCATCTTTAATGAGTGTTGCTACATGTTTCATTCTCTCTACGGTGCCGACGGAAGTTCCGCCGAATTTACAAACTTTCATTTCTTGTTTCTTTTTTAACAGTTTCATAATTGCATTCATCCGGATGTTCTTCCTTCCGGCTTTTCATTTCAGGTGGCCTCTTTCCAAAATGGAAGGGGGAGGCATGAGGGGCTTTCACTGGGACTAGGCCTGCATAATGCCGCTGTGGCATTGCTGTGGTGGGATATTCATATCCCGGTTGGTGGCAGGCTCTTGCCCCTTCACCTATAAAAGTTCAAAAGATATGCCGTTGGTATTTGGGAAAAGCCTATATTTGCACACCCTGTTTTTTACCGTTATCAGTTTAAAAACTTATCGAATAGATATGAGTAAGATTCTAATCATTGATGATGAGGTACAAATCCGTACCCTTCTGACACGGATGATGGAGTTGGAGGGATATGACGTCTGTCAGGCTGGTGATTGCAGGGCTGCCCTGAAGCAACTGGAACTCCAAAATCCCGATGTAGTTTTGTGTGATGTGTTTCTGCCCGATGGAAATGGGGTAGACCTGGTGTTGGCTATCAAGAAGGCGGCACCCAATGTGGAAGTTATTCTGCTGACAGCGCACGGCAATATTCCCGATGGGGTGCAGGCCATCAAGAACGGTGCTTTCGACTACATCACCAAGGGAGACGATAATAACAAGATTATTCCTCTGATAAGCCGTGCTGTAGAGAAAGCGCGTATGAATGTGCGGTTGGAAAAACTGGAGAAGAAGGTGGGACAGACGTACTCTTTTGATTCTATCCTGGGAGAATCCAAAGTCCTGAAGGATGCTGTTTCATTAGCTCAGAAGGTGTCAGGGACTGATGTTCCTGTACTGTTGACTGGAGAAACGGGCACGGGTAAGGAGGTATTTGCCCAGGCCATCCACTACAGTAGTAAGCGTGCACGGCAGAATTTTGTAGCGGTTAACTGTTCTTCGTTCAGCAAGGAGTTGCTGGAAAGTGAAATGTTCGGTCATAAAGCCGGTTCGTTTACCGGCGCATTGAAGGATAAGAAGGGACTGTTCGAGGAAGCGAATAATGGGACTATTTTTTTGGATGAAATCGGTGAGATGGCGTTTGAACTGCAAGCCAAGTTGCTGCGTATTCTTGAAACCGGTGAGTATATTAAGATAGGTGATACGAAACCTACCCGTGTCAATGTCCGCATCATTGCCGCTACGAACCGCAACTTGTCCCAGGAGATTGTTGCCGGACGTTTCCGCGAGGATTTGTTTTATAGATTAAGCGTATTTCAGATACATCTGCCGCCATTGCGCGAACGTGCAGGTGATATCCGGCTGTTGGCGAAGGCTTTTATAAAGAGTTTTGCGGAACAGCTGGCGCGTCCGGTGGTTGAAATAGCTCCCGCATTTCTTGAAGCATTGGACTCCCAACCGTGGAAGGGAAATATTCGTGAATTACGTAACGTGATAGAACGCAGTATGATTGTTTGCGAGAGCGGATATCTGGACATTGCTGATTTGCCGTTTGATATTCAGAATGCCCATTATGAACACTCCAATGATTCAAGTCCCGGCAGTTTTGAACTTTCAGCTATGGAACGCCGGCACATTGCCCGTGTACTGGAGTATACAAAGGGGAATAAGACAGAAGCAGCCCGGTTATTGAAAATAGGTTTGACGACGTTGTATCGGAAGATTGAGGAATACAAGATCTCAGATCTATAATAGGGGGCTCAGTATACGACTGAGGTACCTTCGATATAGGACCGTGGCAAGATTATTCTTGAAACAGGCTTAGAAGCAGAAAGTGCCTATGGGCTAAAACATATCAAAACAGGTTGCACCTTTTCATTTTGAAAGGGTGCAACCTGTTTCTTTTTATACTTGTTTAGTATGTATTCTGTTGATAATTAATGGTGTATGGTATATGCGCTCTTTTTGGTACATATTTGGCACATTCCTGGCAGACAAAAATATGTAGTAACATTTTAAAAGGTAAAAACATGGGAATAACAGTATCATTTATTTTTTGCCTATTGAGCGGTTTGTTCGCCTTTTGGCTTTTCTGGAAATGCGTAGATTGGTTTGAGAAGATTTAAAAGAGAGAATTATGTACACAGCTTTATTTGTATTAGGTATTGTAATGTTCGGGTATCTGACTTATGTGCTGATAAGACCCGAAAAGTTTTAATGAATGGAGAGTGGAGAAATGAACACTGAAATTTTAGGTGTAGCCTTGCAGATTGTTCTGCTGATTGTGATATCCTATCCTCTGGGAAAGTATATTGCCAAGGTTTACAAAGGCGAAAAGACATGGTCGGATTTCATGAAGCCGGTCGAGAGATTGATTTATAAAGTGGCCGGAGTCAATCCGGAGGAAGAGATGAACTGGAAACAGTTCTTGAAAGCCCTGCTGATTCTGAATGCCTTTTGGTTTGTATGGGGCATGGTGCTACTCTGTACACAGCAGTGGTTGCCGTTAAATCCGGATGGAAACGCTAACCAGACACCGGATCTGGCATTCAATACATGTATCAGTTTTATGGTGAACTGTAATTTGCAGCATTATTCCGGTGAAAGCGGACTGACATATTTTACACAGTTGTTCGTCATTATGTTGTTCCAATTCATTACCGCCGCTACCGGTATGGCAGCTATGGCAGGTATCATGAAGGGTATGGCTGCTAAATCGACGAAGACTATCGGTAACTTCTGGAAGTTCTTGGTTTTGAGCTGTACCCGTGTATTATTACCGCTTTCGTTGATTGTGGGCTTCATCCTCATTCTACAAGGTACTCCGATGGGATTTGATGGTAAGCTGGAAGTTCAGACGATGGAAGGACAAACCCAGTTGGTTTCACAAGGTCCTACGGCAGCGATTGTTCCTATCAAGCAATTGGGTACGAACGGTGGCGGTTACTTTGGATGTAACTCTTCACATCCGTTGGAAAATCCTACTTACTTGACAGATATTGCAGAATGTTGGTCTATCCTAATTATACCAATGTCTATGGTGATTGCACTCGGCTTTTACATCAAACGTAAGAAGATGGCTTACTCTATCTATAGCGTAATGCTTTTTGCTTTTCTTGTCGGTGTTTGCATCAATGTTTCGCAGGAGATGGGAGGTAATCCGCGCATTGATGAGATGGGAATTGCCCAAGACAATGGAGCAATGGAAGGTAAAGAAGTCCGTTTAGGGTCTGCTGCTACTGCTCTTTGGAGTATTGTGACTACAGTTACTTCCAATGGCTCTGTGAATGGTATGCATGATTCAACGATGCCTCTTTCCGGTATGATGGAAATGCTGAACATGCAGATTAATACGTGGTTTGGAGGTGTGGGTGTAGGTTTCATGAACTATTATACATTCATCATTATCGCCGTATTCATCAGTGGACTGATGGTGGGACGTACTCCGGAATTTCTCGGTAAGAAGGTAGAGGCGCGTGAAATGAAGATTGCTACCATTGTGGCACTGCTTCATCCGCTTATCATCTTGGGCGGTGTGGCACTTTCTTGCTTTTTGTTCGCTCATTATCCTGAATTTGTGGCAGGTGAAGGCGGCTGGTTGAATAATCCCAGTTTCCACGGACTGAGTGAGCAGCTTTATGAATATACTTCGGCTGCGGCCAATAATGGTTCCGGCTTCGAAGGATTGGGCGACAATACTTACTTCTGGAACTACACTACCGGCTGGACGTTGATTTTGGGACGTTTCCTGCCTATCGTAGGTCAGGTAGCCATTGCTGGTCTGTTGGCCGGAAAGAAATATGTTCCGGAGAGTGCCGGTACGCTGAAGACGGATACAGTAACTTTCGGTGTGATGACTTTTGCCGTTATCTTTATTGTGGCTGCCTTGTCATTCTTCCCGGCACATGCATTGAGTACGATTGCTGAACATTTCAGTTTGTAATAGTAGTTTGTAAAAAGTAATTTCATAGGTATGGAAGATAATAAATCAGCTTCTTTGTTTCAGAAGGAGCAAGTAATGGAAAGTTTGAAGCAATCATTCGTGAAGCTGAATCCACGGGTGATGATAAAGAATCCGATTATGTTTACGGTGGAAGTCGTAACAGTCGTCATGCTGATTGTCTGTTTCCTTTCATTGGGTACTTCGGAATATGGAGCATTCGGATATAATTTCTTGGTATTCGTCATCTTGTTTGTGACGTTGCTGTTTGCTAATTTTGCTGAAGCCATCGCTGAAGCGCGTGGTAAGGCCCAAGCTGACAGCTTGCGTAAAACCCGTGAAGAGACTCCGGCTAAAGTGCTGGTTGACGGTAAAATCCATACCGTTAGCAGTTCACGTTTGAAGAAAGGCGACTATTTTATTTGTGAAGCAGGAGATACGATTCCTGCCGACGGTGAGATTGTGGAAGGTTTGGCCTCCATTGACGAAAGTGCCATTACCGGTGAATCTGCTCCGGTTATCCGTGAGGCCGGTGGTGACAAGAGTTCCGTAACTGGTGGTACAAAAGTTCTTTCTGATAAAATCAAGGTATTGGTGACGCAGCAACCGGGTGAGAGCTTTCTTGACAAGATGATTGCTTTGGTAGAAGGCGCTACTCGCCAGAAGACTCCGAACGAGATAGCATTGACTATTCTTCTGGCCGGTTTCACCTTGGTATTCGTCATTGTATGTGTGACGTTGATTCCTATGGCTGACTATACGAATATTGACCATCCGGGAACTTATATCTCCATTGCAGCCATCATTTCTTTGTTTGTCTGCTTGATACCGACTACTATCGGCGGACTGCTTTCTGCCATCGGCATTGCTGGGATGGACCGTGCTTTGCGCGCTAATGTAATCACCAAATCCGGTAAGGCGGTAGAAACAGCCGGTGACATTGATACCTTGTTGCTAGACAAGACTGGCACCATTACAATCGGTAACCGTAAAGCTACTAAGTTTCATTCGGCTTCGGGTGTTGACGAGAATTTGTTCGTAGAGGCTTGCTTGTTGTCCTCACTTTCTGACGAGACTCCGGAAGGTAAGTCTATCATTGAACTGGGACGTGAAAACGGTCATCGTATGCGTGATTTGAATACTACCGGTGCTCATATGATTAAGTTTACAGCCGAAACAAAATGTTCGGGTGTGGATTTGCAGGATGGTACTCAGATACGTAAAGGCGCATTCGACGCTATTCGCAAGATTGTGGAAAATGCCGGAAATAAGTTCCCGAAAGAGATTGAAGAGGTGATTGCTGTAATTACCAGCAACGGTGGAACTCCGCTGGTGGTATGTGTCAATCAGAAAGTTACTGGGGTAATTGAGTTGCAGGATATTATCAAACCGGGCATTCAGGAACGTTTTGAGCGTCTTCGCAGGATGGGTGTGAAAACTGTGATGGTGACCGGTGACAACCCTTTGACAGCCAAATATATTGCAGAGAAAGCTGGAGTAGATGATTTCATTGCTGAAGCCAAGCCGGAAGACAAGATGGAATATATCAAAAAAGAACAGCAGGCCGGTAAGCTGGTGGCTATGATGGGTGACGGTACAAACGACGCTCCCGCCCTTGCACAAGCTAATGTGGGTGTGGCAATGAACAGCGGTACGCAGGCAGCCAAAGAAGCTGGTAACATGGTGGACCTTGACAACGATCCGACGAAGCTGATTGAAATTGTGGAGATTGGCAAACAGTTGTTAATGACACGCGGTACGTTGACTACCTTCTCCATTGCGAACGACGTTGCCAAGTACTTTGCTATTATCCCTGCTTTGTTTATGGTAGCCATCCCTCAGTTGGCTCCTCTGAACATTATGGGACTGCATAGCCCTGAAACGGCCATTCTCTCGGCTGTCATATTCAACGCTATCATTATTCCTATCTTGATTCCGTTGGCTTTGAAAGGTGTTCAGTATAAGCCGATCGGTGCCAGTGCTCTACTTCGTCGCAATCTGTTGATTTATGGTGTGGGTGGCGTCATTGCTCCGTTTGTCGGCATCAAACTGATAGATATGATAGTTAGTCTGTTTTTTTAAAACTTGGATAAAATGAAAACTCTTTGGAAATCATTTAAAATAACAATTGCATTTTGCATATTTTTCTCTCTGTTCTATATCCTTGTTTTGTGGATATTTGCACAGTTCGCCGGTCCCAACAAGGGAAATGCAGAGGTGGCAACACTCAATGGTAAAGTGGTAGGTGCAGCCAATGTAGGCCAGATGTTTACGCAAGATATTTATTTCTGGGGACGCCCATCTGCGGGTAATTATACAGCCGATGCTTCGGGTGGTAGTAACAAGGGACCTACGAACGATGAATACCTGGCAGAAGTGGAAGCCCGTATCGATACTTTTCTGGTACATCATCCTTATCTGAGCCGCAAGGATGTGCCTGCTGAAATGGTAACCGCCAGTGGTTCCGGTCTAGACCCACATATCACACCTGCTTGTGCTTATGTACAAGTGAAGCGTGTGGCTCAGGCACGTGGCATGAACGAGGCTGAAGTGAAAGCCATTGTAGACAAGAACATCAGCAAACCCTTTTTGGGGGTGTTTGGTACGGAAACTGTCAATGTGCTGGAACTGAACATTGCATTAGAAGAAGCCGATCAGAATAAATAATTTTTTAGTTGTGTTTGTCATGTGTTATGGGCAGGAGCGGAAGTATTTCTGTTCAGGCAGCGAAAGACTGTCATTTTACAGGGGGAGCCGAAACTTCCTTCCTGCCTTTCAACGATTGATTAGTAATGGTAAATAAATAGTTGGATATGAAAAGTTTAAAAATATCAATTCTAGTTTTTGCGAGTATGGTAGCTGCTTGTTTTATGGGAACCGGCAAAGTGCAAGCTCAGGAATTTACAATACAAGGTGATTTAGTCAGTTCTTATGTTTGGCGCGGCTTTTACCAGACGGGAGTCAGTTTTCAGCCCACTTTGGGTTTTGGGGTCGGTGATTTTTCTTTGACGGCATGGGGCTCTACCGATTTTGACGGAGTTTCTTCAGGGGAAGGGGCTGCGGCTAAGGAGATTGATTTGACGGCTGCCTATGCTTTGGGAGAATCAGGTCTAACTTTTTCTGTTGCCAGCTTGTGGTGGGGCGGACAAGGAGCAAGAAAGTATTTTAATTTTAAGAGCCACGAAACAGCTCATCACTTTGAAGCGGGATTAGCCTATACATTGCCGGTTGAAAAGTTTCCTTTGTCAATCGCTTGGTACACTATGTTTGCCGGAGCTGACAAAGATGATAAAGGCAGGCAGAATTATTCTTCGTATGTTGAACTCAACTATCCGTTCAGTGTTAAGTCTGTAGATTTGAACCTGACTTGCGGATTTCTGCCTTATGAAGCTGGGGTAGGAGTATATGGCGTTCCTAACAGCGGGTTTGCCGTAACCAATGTGGCACTGAAAGGTATTACGGAAATCAAGATTACTGACAATTTCTCAATACCTGTATTTGCACAAGCCATTTGGAACCCTCGTATGGAAGATGCACATCTGGTATTCGGCTTTACTTTAAGGCCATGATTTATTTAGATATAACTTTAGAACTCATGAATTAGTGTTGGATGCCCGTGGCGGTCGTGATGATCGTTACGGGTTATATGGCATATATAAGACAAGTAAAAAAACAGAAGAAATGAGTAGGGAAGAAAGCGTACAGCATTTTCTTGATTTGATTAAAAAGTCGCGGCGTGGCAAGTTCAAAGTCTACATCGGCATGATTGCTGGTGTAGGTAAATCTTATCGTATGCTTCAGGAAGCACACGAGTTACTTGACAACGGAGTAGATGTGAAGATAGGCTATATAGAGACACACGGGCGTGCCGGT
Organism: Bacteroides sp. AF25-38AC; assembly: GCF_003602995.1. NCBI lineage: Bacteria > Pseudomonadati > Bacteroidota > Bacteroidia > Bacteroidales > Bacteroidaceae > Bacteroides > Bacteroides sp. AF25-38AC. Next base: position 78,654 of record NZ_QTMD01000017.1, read on the forward strand.
ACGGATGCTATGTTGGAAGGATTGCCCGTTGTTCCTCGTCGTAAGATATTCTATAAAGGGAAAGAGCTGGAAGAAATGGATTTGGATGCCATTATCCAGATACACCCTGAGATAGTAGTGGTGGATGAACTGGCACATACCAATGTGGAAGGTAGCCGGAATGAGAAACGCTGGCAGGATGTGATGGATTTGCTTGATGAGGGTATCAATGTGATTTCTGCCGTTAACATCCAGCACATTGAGAGTGTCAATGAAGAAGTACAAGGCATCTCGGGTATTGAGGTGAAGGAACGTATTCCCGATAGCGTTTTGCAAGAGGCAGATGAGGTGGTGAATATTGACTTGACTGCGGAAGAATTGATAGCCCGTCTGAAAGCTGGAAAAATTTACAAGCCGGAAAAGGTCTCTACTGCCTTGAACAATTTCTTTAAAACGGAAAATATTCTCCAATTACGTGAACTGGCTTTAAAAGAGGTGGCTTTACGGGTGGAAAAGAAAGTGGAGAATGAAGTGGTTACCAGTGTGGGAGTCCGTCATGAGAGATTTCTGGCATGTATCAGCAGCAACGAGAAAACACCACGACGCATCATTCGTAAAGCTGCACGTCTGGCAACCCGCTACAATACTTCGTTTGTTGCCCTTTATGTGCAGACTCCCAGAGAAAGTACTGACCGCATCGGTCTGGCAAATCAAAGGTATTTATTGAACCACTTCAAATTGGTGACCGAACTGGGAGGGGAGGTCGTTCAGGTGCAATCGCCGGATGTGCTGGGAAGCATTGTTGATACTTGTAGGGAGAAACAGATAACAACTGTCTGCATGGGAAGTCCGTCACTTTCTTTTCCGAAATCATTGTTCATGATATTGAAATACCGAAAATTTGTGCGTGATTTGGCACAAGTAAACATAGATTTGATTATACTTGCATAATATTAATTCTTAGGAACATTATGAATATTCGTACAAAATTGATACTCAGTGTAGGGGTATTGGCTGGAATGATTATTTTGTTGGTTGCTCTTTCTGTGGTGAATCTACAGATACTGACGGCTACAGAGCCGGATAGTCCTGCTGCTGTACCGGGATTGCAACGTGCATTGCTCTGGATTTCTGTGATAGGTGGGGTATGTATTTTTGCCAGTATCATATTGTTGGTATGGCTTCCCCGTTCCATCAGCAAACCTATTCAAGAACTGACGCGTGGGATTCTTGAAATAGCGAACCATAATTATGAGAAACGTCTGGATATGAGTGGACGCGAGGAATTTCGTGAAGTGGCTGATAGTTTTAATCGGATGGCGGAACGACTGACGGAGTATCGCGCCAGTACGCTGAACGACATACTTTCTGCTAAGAAATTTCTTGAGGCTATTGTGAATAGTATTGATGAACCTATTATTGGTTTGAACCGTAATAGGGAAATTCTCTTTATCAATAATGAGGCTTTAACTGTGCTGAATTTAAAACGGGAAGAGGTAATTCGCCGTTCGGCTGAGGAGCTTTCTTTGAAGAATGATTTGCTCCGCCGTTTAGTTCGTGAATTGGTAAATCCGGGTGAAAAGAAAGAACCGTTGAAGATTTATGCAGACAATAAGGAGAGTTACTTTAAAGCTTCTTACATTACCATTATAAATGCAGAGGCTGATGATGACGAACCTCATAATCTTGGCGATGTGATTTTACTGAAAAATATTACAGAATTCAAAGAATTGGATAGTGCCAAGACTACTTTTATCTCGACTATTTCTCATGAACTGAAAACGCCTATATCCGCTATTCTGATGAGTCTGCAGTTGTTGGAGGACAAACGGGTAGGGGTGTTGAACGACGAGCAGGAGCAATTATCGAACAGCATTAAGGAAAATGCTGATCGCCTTCTTGGGATTACCGGAGAACTACTGAACATGACGCAGGTAGAAGCCGGTAAACTGCAGATGATGCCTAAAATAACAAAGCCCATTGAACTGATAGAGTATGCCATCAAGGCTAATCAGGTACAGGCTGATAAATTCGGCATTCAGATAGAAGTGGAGTATCCGGAAGAAAAAATGCCTAAATTGTTTGTCGATAGCGAAAAGATTGCTTGGGTACTCACCAATTTGTTGAGTAATGCTATCCGCTATTCCAAAGAGAACGGGAGGGTGGTTATCGGCGCCAAGCATGACGAGGATTTTGTGGAAATGTATGTGCAGGATTTTGGAAAAGGTATCGACCCGCGTTATCACCAGAGCATTTTTGACCGTTATTTCCGAGTGCCGGGCACTAAAGTGCAAGGTAGTGGCTTAGGACTTTCCATTTCGAAAGACTTTGTGGAAGCGCATGGCGGTACACTGACTGTTCAGAGTGAGCTGGGTAAGGGGAGCCGCTTCGTTATCCGGTTGAAAGCGTAACGTTTTCTATTTTTTGCGGTACTGTTGCGGAGACATGCCTGTTTGTTTCTTGAAAAATGTACCAAAATAAGAAGCATTGGGAAAATTGAAGAAATCGGCGATTTCCTGGATATTTTTCTGGGTGTTCTTGAGTAGTGAGATGCTTTTGCGGATGATGGATTTGAATATCAGTTCCTGCACGGTGAATCCGCAGACGGACTTGGATAGTGCAGAGAGGTATTTGGGTGATAAGCAGAGTTTGTCTGCATAAAACTCTACACCGCGTTCTTCCGTGTAGTGCGCATCTATCAACTGAATCAGCCGGATAAAAATTTCATGTTTGTGGCCAACCGTTGTTTTAAGGTTCATCAGTTTACGGTTGTAAATGGAACAGATGCGGTATGTGAGTCCCAGCAGAAGCAGCCTTTGTTCGTTGTCGTTGAAGGTGTTGTTGTCTAAGTGCAGGGTATTGTCCAGTAAGGACATGTATTTCAGGACTTCTTCTTCGTCTCCGGTGTTCCATACGTAGCATGGTTCGGTCCGGAGCTGCATGTATAGGTACATGGTTGCCACTGAATTGCCTATGATGTCCCTTATCGGTTCTATCTGGTAAATGAATATGAATAGTTGCAGGTCTTCCGATTCGCTCAGCACTTGGAAGAGGGAATCTTCCGGAATGAAAACTGTTTCGCCTGCCTGGGCCGAGAATACCTTCATGTTGAGCGAAAAGGTGAAGTTGCCCTGGCGGCAGACCATCAGTCCTGCTCCATTAATCATGAAAGGTTTCTTCAAGGAGGCAGGGAAGGAGCAGAGCATACCTTCTGAACTACAAATGTTTTCTCCGTTGGACAATGCGCGGTCCAAGTGGGATAAACGTTCTTGTTGAGTATCCATAACAGACAAAATTACAGGTTGTACCGAAAATTGTCTGCTAAGTTAGTAATTTTCGTTTAGGATACCGCACGACAAGCACAAATATCATGCAAATCAGGCAGGCATAGAGTGTCCATCCTGCCATTTCCTTTACAGCAGAGAGGGTGGCCTGCACCTGGATGCGTCCTTTGGTGGATATGGCAGCCATGTTGATTGCTTCTTGTTTGCTTTTTCCCTGATATTGCATGCCTTGTACGGTTTGGGTAAACGAGGCGGACGCTTCGGGGTGCAACATGTCTACATTCTGTGCATAGCGGGTGACGTAGTGCTGCTGGCGTTCTTGCAGCACATTCGTATAGAGTGCGGCTCCGATGCAGGGAGCCAATACCATGCGTACGGTAATCATGGTACATATCCAGGAAGAAAGATATTTGTAAGGCATGCGTTGGGTGGCGTAGGTTGGAATCAGCGAGTAGAGGAACATCATGCCGGTGGAGCGGATGATGACCGGATACTTCATCCGTTCGTACAGTCCTGCACCTTGTACCTCGAAATACATGAACATGGCGGAAAGCCCCAATAGAAGGAAACCGGCGGCAAAGAGATATTTGAAGTGTACGCCTTTTACGCTGAGCCAGATAGTGGCTATACCGCCGATGAGGTAGCCCAGCATGGACCAGTTGCCCAGGGTGGCATTCTGAAAGTTGTCCAGTTTCATGCCTATGCCCGTGAATACATTGACAAACATGGCGCTGGAATTCAGTACCATTAACAGAAAATAGAATAGGAAACCCATACGGATGGTACGCAGTTTGAATACATCGAGCTGATAGTAAGGATTGCGCTGGGTAGACTCGATATAGAGAAATATGCCGCCAGCAATGATGGCGCAGACTGTGGCCCATTGTATGGTTGGGTCATCGTACCAGTCGAGCACTTTGCCATAAGTAAGCACGTAGGTAATGCAGGCTAGTGTGATGCAGAAGATGGAGGCATTGCCGAACTGCTTGAAGTTGATGGGGAAACGGCGGGTGGTATATTTATGATAAGGCATAGTAATGAAGGTGATGAGGATGCAAAGTAATAGTAGCCCCATCATAAAGTAGTGTATGTACTGCCATTCATATTCAAAAGCGAGCCAGGCGGTGAGCGAGGTTCCCAATTGCCCCAGTACCATGAAGAATAGATAGATGGCGGGTTGTGCCGCACTCCGTTCGATGTCCAGCTTGTCCCAGCCTTCGTCAGTTGTGGGCTCGTTGCCGGGTGTAATTTTGTCGTACGCCTCGATATGCCCTGCATACTTTATGAGGGTGAAGAGGTTGACCATCATCAGCACCATTCGTAGGAATCCCATAAAGATGCTGCATAGTGCCAGCAGGAAAACGCTGTCTGTCTTGGCACAGATATAGCTGAAGATGTACATCAGGGAGAATCCTGCCAGGCACATCATTTTCTGCCGGCGTATGACTACCAGCCTATACAGAAAAGGGCAGAATGCTGCCATGCCAATGGAAGTGGCGAAGTTGGCAAACTGGATATGCTCGGAAATGATGCCGAGTTCGCTCATCATTTCGGTGCTTGCCACCGAGTAGGTACCGCCCACAGTCAGTATCGGCAAAAAGAATACGAATAGGATGATGATACCTACCGGTTTGGGTACCCAGTTGTAGAAAGGATAGTTCTTGGGGTATGAGGGCATGGGGATAAGGGTTAAGGGGTTAGGGATTAAGGGTTAAAGATTAAGGATTAGGGGGTAAGGATTAAGGAGTTGGTTGCCTTAATCCCTAACCTCTAATCCTTAATCCCTATTTTTTTGTTTTCGCTTTGACTATTACCATCATACCGGCGGCAAGGCTGCTGTTGTCTTCTTTGGACAAATCGGTAAAGTCGATGCGGACTGGGATGCGTTGCTGTATCTTCACGAAGTTGCCGGCAGAATTATCCGTGGGCACTAGGGAATATTTGGAGCCGGTGGCTCCGGAGATGGCAGTGATTTTTCCTTTGAATTCTTTGTCGCTGATGGCATCGACGGTAATGACTACTTCTTGTCCCAAGTGCAGATTCTCAATCTGGGTTTCCTTGTAGTTGGCTATAATCCACTTTTGTGTGTCAGGCAGAATGTAGGTGATGGTTTGTCCGGCAGTGATGAATTGTCCTTCTTCAAGAGTACGCCGCCCCAATTTCCCATCACAAGGAGCTACTACTACGGTGTAGGAGAGATTCAGTCGTGCCATTTCGAGTGCGGCTGTTGCCCGTTGTATGGCAGCTTCGGTATTTTCACGGCGATGTGACACTTCGTTCACACCCGACAAGGCAGCTTTCTGTTGTCGTTTCACGGCTTCCAACTTCTTGTGGGTAGCTGCATATTCGGTTTCTATCTGTTCCAATTGAATGGGGGTGGCAGCGTTTCTCTTCACCAGATTCTGGTATCGTTGGCGGTCTTTCTCCAGCTTGGTAAGGCGGATTTCTATCTCTGCTATGGAGGCGTCGTAGACAGAGGCTGTAGTTTGCGTGGTTTGTAGTGTGGCACCAATGACTGTGGCACCGGCTTGTGCATCCTTGAGTGCAGCTTCAGCTTCCATGACTCTGATTTTATATTCCCGGTCGTCCAATATAAGTAAGGTATCTCCTTTGTGTACTTCTTGGTGTTCTGTGAAACAAATTTTCTTGATATATCCTGATGCGCGCAGATTGACGGGAGATATGTATTGTTCAATCTGTGCATCATTACTGGTTTCCGTCCGTTTGTAGTTCAAAAAGAGGCAGACCACTTGAATAATTCCCCAGATAAGGATAACTATTCCTAATAGGCTGACAACGATTTGCCAACGGCGAAGCTTCTTCAATTTCCGTGCTTTTTCTTGGTGGGTACTTGCGGTGTTATTGTTCTCTTTTGTTTCCATATTTTCTATATTATATTGTTTACTTATTATTATATATACATCCGTCCTTGAATACGGGCTCTATTCATCTTCCTCTTTAATGAATTGAGGGGCTCAACGTCTCCAGCTGTCCCGTCAGCTTCAGCAAAGTCAGATTGGTTATCCGGTAATTGTAGTGGGCACTGATATAGTTGTTTTGGGCTTCGCTCATCCGCATTTCGTCCTGCAACACTTCGGTCATTGAGGCGATTCCTTCCCGATAACGGTCCATGGTAACGGTATATACATCTTCAGCAAGCAGATAATTGTCCTTCTGCTTCTTAAAGTTACGCTGGCTGTTCATCAGGTCATTGGTAGCATTCAGATATTGTGTCTGAAGATTTTTTCGGGTATTCTCTTGAGCGAGTTTGATGTTCTCTATGTCAATGGTTGCCTTACGCATCTTGTAGCGTTTGTCCAGTCCGTCGAAAATGGGAATGCGCAAGGAGAGTCCCACTCCATAGGAGCGATACCAATGGTTGGAAGGGCCGGAATGGAACCAATGGTAAGCTTTGTCCGTATAGGCAGAGAACATCCAGCTTCCCGTCAAGCTCAAGGAGGGGATGTAACCGTTGCTGACTATTGTTTTTTGTTGCTCTGCGAGTTGTTTCTGTGATTGCAGCAGCTGTAGTTCATATAGTGTTTCAGATAGCCCGGTGAGTGCTGCGGGCGTAATCATTTCTGTATTCACCGGTACCAGTGCTATATTTTCTTCTGCCGGATAGTCGATGATGTATTTCAGTAGGTTCAGTTGCTGTTCCATCATGGCTTGTGCGTTGTCGTGTTGCACCTTGAGGTTCTCCAGGTTGATGTTGACGCGTTTCACATCTACTTCCATAGCCATACCGTTGTCATAGAAGGCCTGAGTGATATCTCTCAACTCTTCTAGGCGAGTGATGTTGGCTTTTATCAAAATAATCTGTTCAGCTGTAACCTGTCCTAGGTAGTACATTTGACTAATTTGAAGGATGAGGTCTTCTCTTGCCTTTTCATAAGAAAGGCGATTCATCTCATCCATGGTTTTAGCTATGGACAGAGTGGTGTAGAGTGTTTGGTTATAAAGTGGTATCTGCAGCTGTAATCCGAAGTTGGCGTTGTATTGCAAAGTTTGGGTTACATTATAGGGATTGCCATACGCTGAACCATCGGTAACGGATACGGGTGGATCGATATTGTCGTTATAGTTGGCAAAACCATTGATTTGGGGCAGTAGTTTGGCTCGATTCTCAGAGATGCCGTATTTCCCTTTTTGTATTTCCTTCCGTTTGCTTTGTAAGGACAAATTGTTTTCGATACCTATTTTGAGGCAGTCCTCCAAGGTTAGGGTATCTTGTGCTCTTGTACCTAGTGCAAGCAGACACAGAAAGGAAAATGTGAACAGTTGTCTTTTCATAATAGTCACTTGATATTTGCACACAAAGTTAGTGGCTTAAAATGCAAGAGGACTATCCATATATCAACTGTTTGTATTCATATTTTCCTTTTTACTATAATTTGAAAACAAACCATAGTAAAAAACGAGTATTAAAAACAAAAAAGACCGCCAAGAGTGGAAGCCTCCTAACAGTCTAAATCTTCTTTGTAGCGGGACCCGGGATTGAACCGGGGACCTCATGATTATGAATCATGCGCTCTAACCAGCTGAGCTATCCCGCCATCATTTCTCGATTGCGGGTGCAAAGATATAGCTTTTATTTAAATTGCCAAAACTTTTATGGATATTTTCTGCTTTTTCTTTTGCTGATAGGGTGCTGAAGTGGTTTGCAGTACTTTTTATTAAAAGTCTTTGTATAACATTATCAATGAATTAGGGGCGTATGGAAAGGGAGGTATAAATAAATTTGATGATTTATTTTCTGTAATTAGAAAAAAGTATTTATCTTGGCTGGCGCAATAAAAAGCAGAATAGACTATGGAAAGAAAGAAAATACATTTGGAATATCTCTTGAATGCGACTTCTAAAAGTATTCTTTGGGCAGCGATAAGTACCCCTACTGGTTTGGAGGGCTGGTTTGCTGATAGGGTTCAGTCAGACGATAAAACAGTAACCTTTTTTTGGGGAAAAACAGAAAAACGTGATGCCGAGATTATTGCCGTGCGGGCGTATTCATTCATCCGCTTCCGCTGGCTGGACGATGAGAACGAGCGAGAATACTTTGAACTGAAGATGACAAACAATGAGTTGACCAATGATTTCGTATTGGAGATAACAGACTTTGCCGATATAGACGAGGTGGGTGATTCGCGTGAATTATGGGAATCGCAAGTGGATACTTTGCGAAGAACTTGTGGTTTTTAGTTAACTTTAGATTAAAAATTTCCCGTACTCCCTTTTTTGTACTACTTTTGTGCTCTCATTGCATGAAACGAGTAAAATGCTGCGCATAAAAAAGTTAGATATATTTGTTTTGAAGAGCTTTTGCATGCTCTTTATGGGTACTTTCTTCATCTGCCTCTTCATCTTTATGATGCAGTTTTTATGGAGGTATGTGGACGAAATGGTAGGAAAAGGATTGGAGATGACTGTCCTTGCACAGTTTTTCTTTTATTCTGCGCTTTCGTTGGTACCTGCGTCGTTGCCGCTGGCTATTCTGCTGGCTGCCCTTATCACCTTTGGAAATTTCGGAGAACGTTTTGAATTACTTGCCATGAAGGCAGCCGGTATTTCTTTATTGAAAATCATGCGGCCCCTGATTATCTTTATTTGTTTCATCTGTTGTGTCTCTTTCTATTTCCAAAATGTCATAGGACCAAAAGCCCAAACAAAATTATGGACTTTGCTTATTTCCATGAAGCAGAAATCTCCCGAAGTGGATATTCCTGAAGGTGTGTTCTACGATGAAATAGATGGTTATAATCTGTATGTGAAGCATAAGAACCGCAAAACTGGTATGCTGTATGACGTACTGATATATAATTTTGAGAAAGGTTTTGAGAATGCTCAAATTATCAAGTCTGATTCGGGACGTCTGGAGATGACGGCTGACAAACAGCATTTATATTTGCATTTATACAGTGGTGAGCAGTTTGAGAATTTGAAATCGCAGAACATGAACCAAAGGAATGTGCCTTACCGGCGTGAGACATTCCGCGAAAAGCATGCAATCATTGAGTTCAATTCGGATTTTAATATGGTGGATGCAGGTATCATGAGTAATCAGTCCAACAGTAAGGATATGAGAATGCTGCAGGCGGATATTGATTCCATGAAATTGCAGAATGACAGTGTGGGACGTGGTTATTATAAAGAAGCTATGGCAGGAACTTATAAGGTGACAGCCAGCTTGTCTAAAGAGGATACATTGAAGATTGAAAAGGCCTATTTAGGTGAGTACAATGTAGACAGCCTCTACAATGTGGCTACACTGATGCAGAAACAGAAGGTTATATCCACGGCCGTCAGCCGTGCAGAGAGTGCGGGGAGTGACTGGAGTTTTAAGAGCTTTAATATATCGCAGACTGAAAGCAGCCTTCGACGGCACATGACTTCCTGGCATGAGAAACTGACTCTTTCTCTGGCATGTCTCATCTTCTTCTTTATTGGTGCGCCACTCGGAGGAATTATCCGTAAAGGAGGCTTGGGAATGCCGGTGGTGGTTTCTGTATTGATTTTTATTATCTATTACATCATCAACAATACGGGGTATAAGATGGCCCGTGACGGACAGTGGGTTGTCTGGATGGGTATGTGGACCAGTACTGCTGTCTTGGCTCCATTGGGTGCGTTCTTGACATATAAATCCAACAATGATTCAGTGGTATTGAATGCTGATGCTTATATAAATTGGTTCAAGAAGGTTGTGGGTATTCGCAGTGTACGCCATCTGTTCCGTAAGGAAGTAATCATCCATGATCCTGATTATACACGTATTCCGGAAGAGCTGAAGGCTTTGTCCGTAGACTGTCGTGAATATGCTGATAGAAAGGGGTTGAAACGTGCTCCCAATTACTTTAAATTGTGGATGACTGATAGCCAGGATGAGGCAGTGGAAGATATTAACGAACGTTTGGAAAGTCTGATAGATGAGATGTCGAATACAAGATCCGTTACTTTGTTGACAGCGCTGAACACCTATCCGGTCATCCCCATCCATGCGCATGTCCGTCCGTTCCGCAATTATTGGTTAAACTTGCTCTGCGGTATTGTTTTCCCGATAGGCTTGTTCTTTTATTTCCGTATCTGGGCATTCCGTATCCGTCTGAATAAGGATATGGAGCGGATTATCAAGACAAATGAAGATGTGATTGGAATTATAGAAAGGGATCAGAATAAATAAAAACAAAATAGATTATGGAAAATGTAAAGTTGAATACGATAGAAGAGGCCATTGAAGACTTCAAAGCCGGTAACTTTGTGATTGTTGTGGATGATGAGGACCGTGAGAATGAGGGTGATTTGATAATTGCAGCTGAAAAGATTACACCGGAGAAAGTAAACTTTATGTTGAAGCATGCCCGTGGTGTGCTTTGTGCTCCAATTACAGTTTCGCGTTGCAAGGAACTGGATTTGCCGCATCAGGTATCGGATAATACTTCTGTATTGGGTACTCCCTTCACTGTTACTATTGATAAATTGGAAGGCTGTAGTACCGGGGTTTCTGCGGCAGACCGCGCTGCTACTATCCAGGCGTTGGCCGATCCGGCTTCTACTCCGGCCACTTTCGGGCGTCCTGGCCACATTAATCCATTGTATGCTCAGGAGAAAGGTGTGTTGCGCCGTGCCGGACATACGGAGGCTACTATTGATATGGCACGTTTGGCTGGACTTTATCCGGCGGGAGCCCTTATGGAAATAATGAATGAGGATGGTACAATGGCCCGTTTGCCCGAATTGCGCAGAATGGCAGATGAATTTGGCTTGAAATTGATTTCTATCCGTGACTTGATTGCCTACCGTTTGAAGCAGGAGTCTATTGTAGAAAAAGGAGTGGAAGTGGATATGCCTACAGACCACGGTCATTTCCGTTTGATTCCTTTCCGCCAGAAGTCGAACGGTTTGGAACATGTAGCTTTGTTCAAGGGTACTTGGGAATTGGATGAACCGATTCTGGTGCGTGTACATTCTTCTTGTGCCACTGGTGATATATTCAATTCCAAACGCTGTGATTGTGGCGAGCAGCTGCATAAGGCAATGGAGATGATAGAGAAAGCCGGTAAGGGGGTAGTTGTATATCTGAATCAGGAAGGTCGCGGCATTGGCCTGATGGAAAAAATGAAAGCATATAAATTGCAGGAAGAAGGCATGGATACTGTGGATGCTAATATTTGCCTGGGACATCTGGCAGACGAGCGTGATTATGGTGTGGGTGCCCAGATTCTTCGTGAGATAGGAGTGCACAAAATGCGGCTGATGACCAATAATCCCGTGAAACGTGTGGGCTTGGAGGCTTACGGTTTGGAAATAACGGAGAACGTAGCTATTGAGACTACTCCGAATCCATACAACGAGCGTTATCTCCGTACCAAGAAAGAACGTATGGGACATACACTTCATTTCAATAAGTAACTGTCTTTTTGTTTTCTTATATCAAAGAAAATCGCTTATTTTGCAACCGGATTTGCGTAACAATCATTAAATAGTAACAAAATGAACCAATTATCAGATCGTTTAAACAGTTTGTCGCCTTCTGCGACACTGGCTATGTCTCAAAAGAGCGCAGAGCTGAAGGCTCAAGGCGTAGACGTAATTAACCTGAGTGTGGGAGAACCGGACTTCAATACTCCCGACCACATTAAAGAGGCTGCGAAAAAGGCGATAGACGATAACTTTTCTCGCTATTCTCCAGTGCCGGGTTATCCTGCCTTACGTAATGCAATTGTAGAGAAGTTGAAGAAGGAAAACGGTCTGGAATATACCGCCGCACAAATTTCTTGCGCCAATGGTGCCAAGCAGTCGGTTTGCAATGCAATCCTGGTATTGGTAAATCCGGGTGACGAAGTAATTGTACCTGCTCCCTATTGGGTCAGTTATCCGGAAATGGTAAAGTTGGCTGAGGGTACGCCGGTTATCGTACCTGCCGGTATCGACCAGGACTTTAAGATAACACCTGCACAGCTGGAGGCTGCCATCACCCCGAAGACAAAGGCGCTGATTCTTTGCTCTCCCTCTAACCCTACGGGTTCGGTGTACAGCAAGGAGGAGTTGGCAGGCCTGGCCGCAGTATTGGCAAAGTATCCGCAGGTTGTTGTGATTGCCGATGAGATTTACGAACATATCAACTATATCGGCAAGCATCAGAGCATAGCACAATTCCCCGAAATGAAAGAGCGTACGGTCATTGTGAATGGTGTTTCCAAAGCATATGCAATGACTGGTTGGCGTATCGGTTTCATTGCAGGTCCGGAATGGCTTGTGAAGGCTTGCAATAAATTGCAGGGACAGTATACTTCCGGTCCTTGTTCTGTATCTCAGAAGGCTGCTGAGGCTGCTTATACGGGTACACAAGTTCCGGTGGAGGAAATGCGCAAGGCTTTCGAGCGTCGTCGTGATTTGATTGTAAAGTTGGCCAAGGAAGTTCCGGGTTTCGAGGTGAATGTACCGGAAGGTGCTTTCTATCTGTTCCCTAAATGCGATTCATTCTTCGGTAAATCTGCCGGAGAACGTAAAATCAATGATTCAGATGATTTGGCCATGTATCTGTTGGAAGTGGCTCATGTGGCTTGCGTAGGTGGTGCTTCTTTCGGAGCTCCCGAATGCATTCGTATGAGTTATGCAACCAGCGATGAAAATATAGTTGAAGCTATCCGTCGTATAAAAGAAGCACTGGCTAATCTGAAGTGATTCTAACTTCTTCTACAAACTTATTTTAGCAAGACATCTGTCATGCTGTCACGAACAGTTCGTTTCATCAAAGCGGACTGTTCGTTTTGTTATGACGAACACTTTGTTTTGTTATGACGAACACTTTGTTTCATTATAGCGAACACTCTGTTCCATACAGTATAAACACTTTGTTTTATATTATACGAACATTTTGTTTTCTACTATATGAACACTTTGTTTTATACTTATGGAACAAAGTGTTCATGTCTGTGAACTAACGTATTATCCGTATATAGAAAATAACAATGAGGGGGGTGAAGGTACTGAATTTCACGTGGGGGATATAAAAAAGCGCAGGCAGTTTATCTACCCACGCTTTTGTTTTTGATACTGGGATTGTATTATTCTCCCGGATGAATTGCTTCAGAAGGACAAACATCTGCACAAGTACCACACTCTGTGCAAGTCTCAGGGTCGATATGATAGATATCACCTTCAGAGATAGCGCCAACCGGACACTCGTCGATACAAGTTCCGCAAGCAATACAATCGTCACTAATTACGTAAGCCATTTTCTTTTAGATTTAAATTATTATTAGTACTAATTCGTTTGGCAAAAATAGTGGTTTTCTTTATTACTTGCTATCAATCTTGATTAAAAACGTATAATTTGTATGTCGTCTAAATAAGGAGTCGAGAAAGCGACACAGCATACCGCAGAGACTGAAAAATGTTCGTTTTTGAATTTCGTAAACGAATTGCTCTGATACTATTGGCTTTAGCTGGAGCTTAAGCCGATTTTCAACTTTTAAGAAAGAGTCGGATAGGTAAAAGTAATCACTGCGATTTCTCCTTCTTCGACATTCTCGGTTTGATAGGTACCTTTGAAATGTTCAAAGAACAACTGGTTGATTTTCTGTTGCACTGATACTTTTTGAGAGGCAAACCTGGAATCGGCTATAGGACTGTTCTCTATCCGGCATGCGATGATGTGTTTGTCCGGATGGTTGACCAAGAACATGCTGACTTTGCGCGTTTCTTTGCAGTCGTTCGGATAAAGCAGCATACTTGTCACTATTTGTGTAAGGCGGTTGACGTCGGTATGGATACGCACATCTCCCACCTCTACTTGTAGTTCCAGGAGGATACGGCCTTCACTACGCATTTGTATTAGACAACCTAGTTCGTTGCACCATTCTTTTACATTACAATCCTGCAATTGAAATTTCATCATATTCGCTTCCAGGCGTGAGAGGTCCAATACGTCGTTTACCAGTTGGATAAGCTCACCCGAATTGGTCTGGATAATACCGGAATACTCTTTTCGCTCTTCTTCATCCAGTTCGTTGTCGGTGGAAAGCAGTTGGGAGAAACCGACTACATTGTTCAGTGGAATACGGATATTATAACTCATATTGGCAAGGAAACGGCTTTTTACTTCGTTGGCTTCTTCGGCAATAATTGCCAATTTACGCATTTCCTTCTCATCTTGTTGCAGCCGCTTCCTGCTTCTATACATATGTAGGTTGAAAAGTAACAAGGCTATAATGATGATAATGGAAGTGACCAGACAGATACGGTGAAAAGTGGCTTGCCGCTGTTCTTTCTGGAAAAGCAGTTGGTCCATATTATATAGGCTTTGTATCTGTTCTATCTGTGAGGTGGAGAATACTGTATATAACGAATCTCTTGCCTTGGTTATTTGTTTATAGATAGGAAGTGCGTCGTCCGGAAACCCCATCTTTACTAGTATATCCGCTTTCTGAAGTCCATAAATCATGGCATTATCCAGTGAAATAGGGGTTACAAGTTCAATGGCGTCTTCTAAATAAACCAAAGCTTTGTCGTATTCTTTTGTCAGTTGGTAATATTCGGCATATGCTGCCAAACGTATCAACCGATAAGGAAGAAATGAAGATGTACTGAGATGCCGCTCTGCTTTCTGCAAATATTCCCATGCTTCCGCAGGACGTTGAAGGCGGGTATAGTAAAGGGCGTATTGTAAATCTATGAGCAGATACAAATTGGTATAGCCGTTTGTCAGTACGGTGGTGCCTTCTTCCTGCAATCTGTTTTTTGCATTGTTGAGTTCCTCCAGATACCGGAACATGTTGTCATTGTCATGCAGATATGAGTAAGCCAGTACCGCTTTTGTCAATAAATCAATCTGAGTGGCAAGGGAGGAATCCGGACTTGTCAGTTCAAAAGCCTTGTTTAGGTAGGTGATTCCTTCTTTGTAACGTAAGGTATTGAAATATCCAGTCATCAGGCATAGGCATGCTTCGCGCATACCGTCATGGTTGCCAAGACTTTGAGCCTTGTCGTACATGTCTTGTGCTTGTTTGAGGGCTAATTCAATCTTCTGGCTGATGACATAGAATTCTATCATCATCTTTTTGCCTCTGAAGTAATGACGGTAGTAGTTGTGCTCTTCAGACAACTGTTCGAGCCTCTTCAGCCATTGTTCTGCATGTTTTTGGTCCAGTAGGTTGTAGTAATAAATAATGTGCGCATATATGGCCGCACTCTGGTAAGGTATATTTTTCTGGGCGATGGCCTCTTCCAGTAATTTGTTCTCGTAATAGATGAATGTCGGTGACAGTTGGTCAAGCAGTGCTATCTGATATAGGGTTTCCAATCTGGTGGTATCGGCTGGGGAGGCAAGATATATACGTAGCAGGCTATCCTTGGCTTCTGTCCGTCGCACATCTGCGTGTGCGGACGGTAACAGCCAGCATAAGGCAATGAGCAATGTAAATATCTGTTTCATTTCTTATTCTCCTTTCTGCCTGTCTGGCTTATGGGGTGGGTGAAGCAGAAGCGTGAGCCTTCGGCATACTCTGAATCAATCCATATTTGTCCGCCGATATGCTCTATGATAAGTTGGCATATGGAGAGCCCCAACCCACTGCCTTGAGCATTCTCATTCAGCTTTTCAAAACGTTGGAAAATGTTGGCTTGCTTGTCTTTGGGAATGCCGCAACCGGTATCTGTTACGGTGAATAGTACGGTGTCGTCCGTTTCTTTTTCCAGCTTTAGGACAATGCTGCCTTGTGGGGTAAATTTGGTAGCATTTATCAGTAGGTTAATCAGGACTTGCTGCAGGCGTGAGTCGTCAGTCTCGATGGGCATTTCTTCCAGCTCGGTGGTGAATGTAAGTTCAGCTTGTGTCTGTTTCACTTTGTTCACGGTATCTATCACGTTTCTGCAGATGCTTACGGCATCATGTTGTGCAATACAGAATTGCAGTTTGCCGAATTCAAGACTCGATAGATCTATCACGTCGTTAATAAGCTTCAGCAATAGTTCTGAGTTCTGTTGGATAACTTCATTGCACTGACGGCGTGTCTCATCGTCCAGTCCCTCTTCCGTCAATAGGGATGAAAAGCCCGATAATGCATTGAGTGGGGTACGGATTTCATGGCTCATGTTCGAGAGGAACACGCTTTTTGCACGCATGGCATTTTCGGCATTTATCCGTGATGTTGCCAGTTTTTGGGTGGAGAGTTTCACCTTTTCCCGTTGCCTTTTGAGTAGGATGGCAAGTAGAACAAATAACGTTACTAATGCCATCGTTCCTACCAATATGCTGGTTATGATTTTATTGTATTCGTTATTGCTGGCCGTCTCTGCCTTATCTACCTGGTATTTTGCCTTTATCGTATTGATTTGCCGGATATAGCTTTGTGAAGCGAGTGTATCTATAGGAGGATACAATTCCTGGTAGATTCGGCAGGCTTCCATGGCCATGCCTTGTATTTTACAGAGATAGATTTTTTCCAGCGAAGTCCAGCGGTAATACGTGGAGCGCTTATTACCGGAGTATTCTGCTTGCAATTTGGAGTAGATGTCCAGAGCTTGTTTCCAGTATTGTTTGTCCCAATTTCCCATGGCTCTATAGTAGGCGGCAGTGGTATAATCCAAGTGAAACCGATAGAACTTCTCTGGGTGCAGTTGGTAAATGGAGTCCATTTTGTGGAGCCAGATGTTTGCTTCATCAAGATAGTCTTGTGAGAGGTGTCCATGGGAAATGGCAAAATTCGTCTTTTCGATGCAGAAAAAGAAGTCTGTCGGGTAGTCAGGCTCCTGATATAATATTTTCTCCAGCTCTTCCAGGATTTTTTCCGCTTCTTCCAGACGTCCTTTCCGTTGCAGAACGTTGGACATTTTTAAAAGAAGCTGTGCCCTATATGGATTCTGGTCTGAAATGTTGGATAGTTCAGTCAAAGCATCCTGGTATGATTCCAGGGCTTTATCCCCCATGTTGGCTATTGTATTATAGGCGTCTCCGATGGCTTGGTTGGCCACTACCATACCAAATTGGTAGTCTGTTGCTTTAGCTTCTTCGTACATAAGTTGTGCCCGGTTCGTCGCTAAGCTGATATCGCCGCGCAATGTATAGGCATTGGCCAATTGAAGTTGTAATAGAAAATACGTTGTTCTATCTTCATTTGATTGTTGGGTGGGAAGAAGTTGCTCGCTCCACGCAATGACACTGTCTATGGATATGGAGTCATCATAGAGAACTTGTCTTTTGACCAATGATTGCAGAATACTCTGCTTTTCTTGATTGGCTATTGTATGTGCTGATAAGACAGAAGTATACAGTATCTGCCCCAATAGCATCCATATAATCATTTTTGTTCTCAAATGTTTGTTTGCCTCTTTTGTTTATTATTGGCAAAAATAAATATAAATGAATAAATAAAAAATTAAATAGATGCTTTTTTTATCCTTTATACTCAATTTGTTAGCAACTTTATGCAGGCGATTGGAAGGGATTAATACAGTTCCAAACCAAACTCTTCTTTTAGTTGTAATAGGGCACTGTTCTTTTGTGCCATCATCTGGAATTTTTCAACGCGTCCGTAGGCACGTACCTTTTCAGTAGGAGCACTAATCCGGACAGTCATGGTGACTTTGCGGTTCTTTAGCCGGGTACGTAGGTAATTTTGCAGAGTGGGTATCATGCCGGTAAATTCCTTGGCAACGATTTCATTGTCTACCACAGCCTCAAAAGTTGTGTCATTTATTAAAGTGATGCGCATGTTCTGCATGCGCTTGGCTATGGCTACTTGCTCCTTGGGCATACGTCCGGCATACTCCTGCCAGTAATAGTTCAAATCCCTTTCATTGAAGATGTAGTCTTCTTCCGGTTGTGCTGCTTGGTGGGCGGCAGTAGGGTTAGATGAAGGGTTTCTTTGTTCCTCTTCTATATGGGGGCGTTTGATGGAGACCCCTAATCCGGACATTTTCATGACCGGAATTTTTTTCTCTTCTCTCCCTTGCGCCATTAATACGGCAGCAGGTGTGGCATGTGGAGTTGTTGCATTACTATGCTGCGTGGCAGCAGGTTGGGGAGTGCTGTTTGTCTGTACTGCCGGCTGTACGGTTTGTTGGGGCATGGCAGCAGTGGCCTGTGGCTGCTGAGCGGCGGCAGGCTGCGTGAATATGGGTTTTATAGCTTGTTTAGGGCTGCGCCCATTGGCACCGTCGTCCTCCTCGGCGGTCAGTTGTGCCACTTGTATCAGAGTGAGCTCTACCAGTAGCCGTTTGTTTTTACTGGCACGGTAGTTCAGGTCACAATCGTTGCAGAGCTTCATGGCACGGTAAAGAAAAGGGAGGGGGCATTGCTGTGCTTGTGCTTGGTAACGTTCGCGGATGCTTGCGCCCACTTCAAGCAACGGCAGTGTCGCCGGGTCTTTGCTGACAAGCAAGTCGCGCAGGTGGGATGAAAGTCCGGTGATGAAGTGGCTGCCGTCGAAGCCTTTGTTGAGCACATCATTCAGTAATAGCAACGCGTCACTGATTTTGTTCTCAAGAAAGAATCCGGTTAGTTTGAAGTAGTATTCATAGTCCAGCACATTGAGGTTTTCAATCACGCTCTTATAGGTGATGTGTCCTCCGGTGAAGCTTACCACCTGGTCGAAGATGGATAGTGCGTCGCGCATACCGCCGTCTGCTTTGAGGGCAATGACATTCAACGCTTCCGGTTCAGCAGTGATACCTTCTTTGGAGGCGACATATGCGAGGTGTGCTACGGTATCTTCCACACCAATCCGGCTGAAATCATATATTTGGCAGCGTGAAAGGATGGTGGGCAATATCTTGTGCTTCTCGGTAGTGGCAAGGATGAATATGGCATGGCGTGGAGGCTCTTCCAGTGTTTTCAGGAAAGCATTGAAAGCCGAGGCGGACAGCATATGTACCTCATCAATGATATATACTTTGTATTTGCCTATCTGAGGTGGAATGCGTACCTGCTCCACCAATTGGCGGATGTCATCCACAGAGTTGTTTGAGGCGGCATCCAGCTCATGGATATTGTAGGAGCGCTGCTCATTGAAGGCAGTACAGGATTCACATTGGTTGCATGCCTCGCCGTCTGCTGTGGGGCTCATGCAGTTGATTGTTTTAGCAAAGATACGGGCACAAGTTGTTTTTCCCACGCCTCTTGGACCGCAAAAAAGATAGGCATGCGCCAGTTTTCCGGTGGCAATGGCATTCTTCAAGGTAGTGGTCAGTGCACGTTGGCCTACTACGGACTCAAAGGTCGAGGGACGATATTTCCGTGCAGATACGATATAGTTTTCCATATTTGGGATATTCTTTGCTTTTTGTGCAAATGTACACAAAAAAAAGAAATCTTTCGGTTATTCCTCTTATCTTTGTGACGTGAAGTTATATGATGGACAAGCTCCATCATGAATGATAAATTGCTAAATAGTAGATAACGAGATGGATAAACTTGCTTCTCTTTGGTCTTTTGTCCGCAAGCATAAATATCTGATTACGCTTGCGTTGTTTGCTGTAATTATCGGGTTCCTGGATGAGAACAGTGTTGTACGCCGTTTGGGTTACGCCCGGGAAGAAAGCCGTCTGCGCGATGAAATAGAAAAGTACCGCAAGGAATACGAGGAGAATACCGAACGGCTCAATGAGCTTGCCGTCGACTCCGGTGCCATCGAACGGATTGCCCGTGAGAAGTATCTGATGAAAAAGCCCAATGAGGATATTTATGTATTTGAAGAAGATATAGAAGAATGAAACAACTGATACCCGCCCTTTTCGCAGTAGGGGCCGTGATGCTCTTGGCAGGAGCTGCCGTTTATATCACGGGCTGGCCTCTTTCACCTTATATATATACTATCGGCGCTACGATGGTTGCTTTGGCCCAAATTAATTCTCCGTCCAAATGTAAAAGTCCCACTGTCAAACGCCTGCGCCGACAGCAAATATTCGGTGCGCTTTTGCTGGTGCTTACGGGGGCATTCATGCTCTTTACAAGGGGCAATGAATGGATTGTGTCTCTGACGATAGCCGCCATTCTTGAGCTTTACACTTCGGTACGTATTCCACAAGAGGAGGCGAAAGAAGGTTTAAGCTAAATCCGGAACATATATTCTGCATAAACAAGAGGGGCTGAACTCTTTTATAGAGCCAGCCCCTTTCTCATTTAGTTAATCTTCTGCGTTATCCGTCTATCTTTCTACCTTTTCTACTGTCAGAACTGCCGAAGAGACACCTGCCGTTACGTCAACTGTGAACCGGTAAGCGACACCGTTTTCCAGGCTTTTGCCTTCTACGAGGCCCAAGTTGCCGGCATCACGTCCGTTGGTACTGTCACCTATAAATACTAAGTCACTGGTGGTAGACAAGGCATCGTTTTTATATTCACCTCCCCAACCTTGCTGGTGGAAGAACTTGAAGTTGATGTCATCAGATTTGATTTGCTCTCCCGCTACTACTGTTACCTGATACTTCTTCGCTTCAATCTGTGACATGCAGAGACCTTTTTCTGTAGTCCAACCTACGGCATTGGTCGCTACGGAAGGTTTACCGATACCGTCACCGATAATCCAAAGGGCGCCGGTTCCGTCATCGTTCAGAGTGGCGGTGCTTGTTCCGTTCATTTTCAATACTTCCAGATAATTCAGGGCCAGGTTGGCAATGACGCGATAAGTTCCATCGATGGGCAGGAACTTCAGCGAACCGTCTTCATTCTTTTCGAAGAAGTCGGGGTCTATCCAATATTGGTCGAAGTTGGGAATGTCTGCAGTGATGTTGTCCCCTTGCTTCAGATTGAGGTCGATGCTGTAATGGTCATCATCCACCATCTCCATTTCAGAACCGTTCAGCAGTAGTTTCACGAAAGGAGCGGCTGCATAAGTCAACGTATTGAAGGAGATGGAATATTCTCCAGCTGACAGATTGGAGAAGGTAATTTCACTGGAGGTACCTTGTGTAATGGCACCGTTGCTCCATCCGAAGTTGATTTCATTCCCGTTGGCGCCTACTTTAGGAGCTTTGATGTAACCTTTCACTTTTTGTGCAAATTCACCGGTCACGCTATACTGATTGGCTGCGACTTTTTCCATGCGGTATTCTTGGTCTCCGGAAATCAGAGTTAGGTAGGGGAAGTCCGGACGACTCAGCGCCACGTCATAGCTTTTTTCTGTAATTGTGAAATTGATGTTCTGCAGAATGAACTTCAATGTAGCTGTTCCGTTGGGAATATTTGCCAGATAGGGAACATATATTTTCCCGGTATAGTCTTGACCGTTTACTTTTGTACGGATTATAGTCTCTGACACCATTTCGTCGCTGAAGTATAACCGCGCTTTTAACGTGGAAAGGGGTACATCTGCGTCCGATGCCTTGATTGTAAAAGGCAGACTGTCTCCGAACAAGGCTGAAGAAGGTTCTGCCTGAAAGTCCATTGTCGGGTTGCCGGGAACCGGATCGTCATCGCTGCAAGCATTCAGCATGGCTATGCCTGCCAATGCCATTAGATAGTATTTTAAGCTTTTCATTATAATCTTCTGTTTAAATTATTAGTTTTATTTTTTCCAACGGTAAGAAACGACTGCTTTGGCCGGAACTTCGTAGGAAAAGTAGTGTGTGCCGTCGCTTACGGTGATTCGCTTGGCATCTGCATTGTTGTTTGCCAATACGAATGCATAGGTACCGTCCGTATTCTCGAAGGCGGAGTAGGTGATTCCGTTGGCTGTGTAACCGGTCGTTCCGATACGTACAGCTCCCGGTTTCACGACTGAAGACATGTGCCCGATAAGGTAATAATGGGAATTACGGACAATTTTAGAATAGTTTGTATTGTCAATATCCACTGCACCGTAGCAGGTCTTGCAAGAACCATCTGAGGGGCTTACCGGTCCCAGGTCACTGTCTAACATCAGATTCCACACAATGGTGCCGCGGCACCAGTTGTTGGCTGTTCCCAATGCTATTTCTTCCATATCGTTAAGCAGGCGTGCTTCCAAATCGCGACCGGAGTTCCAAGTACCGATGGAGGTTTCCGTAAAAAGCAGTTCCTTGTTGGGATAGAGTTTGTGGATATTCAGCAACTCAGAACGGTTACCGCCATAATTATGGTAGGCAGCGCCCGCAATGTATTGTGAGGCTTCCGCATCATCATAAATCTTGGTAGGGTAACTTTTTTGGTCGGCCAGATTGTCGTAGTTGTAGTTATGGTCGAAAACATAAATCTTTGTAGTAACTCCGGCTTCTTTGAAGGCAGGGCCCAGGCCGGTCTTGATGAAGTCACGGGCTTCTTCCCATCCCATGAACAAGGATGCTGAGTTACCGTGGTTCAGCGGTTCGTTCTGCGGAGTCACAGCGTGGATTTTGATGCCTTCCTTTTCGAAAGCTTGTATCCATTTTACGAAATAGTCGCCATACGTTCTGTAATATTCGGAGTTCAAGTGTCCGCTGGTCCATGAGTCAAAGGGTACACGTTCCTCCAGGCTTTTCACTTTCATCCACTTCGGACATGTCCAGGGAGCGGCAATTATTTTGACGGCAGGATTGATTGCCAGAATTTCCTTCAATATAGGAATCACATATTTGGTGTCTTCCATCGGAAGGGCAAAGTGCTCAAGCCCCTTTTCGTCACAGCAAGTGAATTCACTGAATGAGAAGTCGGAACAACCGATGGCAATACGTACATAGCTGAAGCCATAGCCTTCTTTGTCCGAGAATGTTTCAGTCAGAAACTTCGTGCGGTTCTCTTGTGTCATCTGCATCAGGTTGTAACCGGTAGAGCCGGTGATGGCTGCACCGAAACCGTCCATTTCCTGATAGCGGGTGGCAGGGTCAAGTGTCACGGTAGAAGGTGACATGTTGCTTCCGGTGCCGAAGGCCAGCCCGGACTTTGTCAAATCATAAGTACGACTGGTGTTCGTTACATAGAGGGTAACATCCTTTGCCTCTTCCGTGGGTTGGTCTGGCTTGGGTTCCGGTGTAGGGGTGATGTTACTGTCATTGTCATTGCCGCAGGCTGCCAGTATGGTGAAGCAGCCTAATGCGGTAGTGAATATATTTCTTAAATTCATATTCAATTGATTTTTATATTACTCATTAGTATTAATAGCCCGGGTTCTGTATCAGATTTTCGTTCTGGTCGATGGCTCCTTGGGGAATAGCCAGCAGATAGGAGTTCTCATTGAACAGATTTTCTTGTGCATGGCGGCCGCTGTCTTTGGCGTAAACGGCGTTCATCACTTCTTCTACCTTATTGAGGCGGCAAAGGTCGTACCAGCGCTGTCCTTCAAAGGCAAGCTCCATGCGGCGTTCGTCCATATAAGCTTGGAGCAATGCTTCTTTACTGCTGCGGGTGCTTTGTGGAAGTTTGCCCAGTCCGGCGCGGTTGCGGATGCGGTCGATGATGTCGGCTGCACCGTTCAGGTCGGGAGTCTCTCCCATAATTTTTGCTTCGGCTTTGAGGAGCAGGATGTCGGCATATCGCAGATAGATAATGCTGTTGAACGCAGAGCGGCATTTGTACATGAAGGCATAATGGTCTGCCGGATAATAGTTGCTCCATCCGCAGTCATACCATACAACAGATTCATTGTAACGTTTCGTGTCTCCTTGCTCTTCATAGAGGCGGATAAGGTCACGGGAAGGGGTAATCCATTTGGCCCAGGTGAAACTTTCATCCCAGTTGCTCAAGTTGCGGCCGAACATCCAAGTACACCAGTTGCCGGAGCCGGGAGGAAAGTGGGCTTCGAGAATTGCCTCCTTGGTATTGCGCACCCGGCAGTCTTTTTTTTCCGTATCATACGCCCAAAGGTCACTGAAGTCTTCCACGAGGTCGAAGCCGTCGGCAGCAAGTTCATCGGCATATTTGATAACCTTTGCATAATCGCGCAGAGGTTTTTCTGCATAGACCTTGGCAAGCATGGCACGTGCCACCGATTTGGTAAGTATGCTCTTGTCTGATGTGTCGTTTGTCGGTGTGTTGGGGTTTTCCACTGCTTCAGTCAGGTCTTTCTCTATTTGGGCGTAAGCCTCTTCAGCCGTATTCTGTGGAGGAAAATAGGTCGGGTACATTTCTTCTACGTTGTCTTCGGTAATGTCACCGCCCACGGTAGTGATGACCGGGAAGTTACCCCATAAGCGTACCATATCGAACATGACCATGGCACGGAATATCTTGGCTTGTGACTGATACTTGCCGCGTTCACTTTCACTGAGTGCCTTGAGCTGGTCACAGCCCACGATGATGCGGTTGGCAACGGCAATGTCGCCTAAGAAACGGTCCCAGTCACGTTTTAGTACAGAATTAGAGCCTTCAATGGAGTTGGTTTCGTAAGGCACCACTTCGGCCCCCGTTGTTCCGGCGTAGGCATTATCGGAATGAGCGTCACCGATAAGCAGTTTGTCGACATACCAGTGCTCCTGCTGGTCACGAAATTTTTTGTGAAGGGTTACCATTGAAGTTTCCACGTCTTGCACACTGTTGAAAATAGGCTTTTCATCAGTTTTGTTCACTCCTTCCGTTACATCCGAGTAGGTGTCTACCGGATTATAGTCCAAGTCACATGAGGTTGCGGTCATTGCCAACAATACACCGCAAGCTATACTTTTATATATATGGTTTAGTTTCATAAGTTATTTCTTCCTTTTTTAGAATTCAACATTGATACCGAAAACGAATGATTTGCTCTGCGGGTAAGTTCCATAGTCGATGCCCTGTACAGAACCGCTGTTGCCATATTGGTTCACTTCAGGATCCATACCTGAATAGCTGGTCCAGGTCAGCAAATTGCTGGCGGTAAAATAAGGCTGTACGCGGCTGATACCCCATTTCTTGAACTGGCGGCAACGGATGTTGTAAGAGAGTGAAATGTCTTTGACACGCAGGTAGCTGCCGTCTTCTACAAAGTAAGTGGAGTTCTTGATGTTGAAGTTGGCTTTCGGGACATTCGTAATCTGTCCGGGAATTCTCCAGCGTTTCAATACTTCCGTTGACTGGTTTTTACCGTCATACATACCTTCGGTTTCCATACGGGACACATTGAAGATGTCGTTTCCGTAGCTTCCTTGGATGAAGATGCTCAGGCTGAGGTCTTTCCATGTAAAGGTGTTTGTCAATCCGTAGATGAAGTCGGGATTCGGGTCGCCGATATAGGTACGGTCAGAAGTGGAAATCTTGCCGTCTTCGTTAAGGTCGCGATAAATCAGGTTACCGGTTTCGGGGTCTACACCGTCGCTGATGTAG
Source organism: Bacteroides sp. AF25-38AC (assembly GCF_003602995.1). Lineage (NCBI taxonomy): Bacteria > Pseudomonadati > Bacteroidota > Bacteroidia > Bacteroidales > Bacteroidaceae > Bacteroides > Bacteroides sp. AF25-38AC. The sequence goes on from NZ_QTMD01000017.1 coordinate 104,103, forward strand.
CCGTAGAAACCACCCAAAGGACGTCCGGGCTCATTGCGTACGATATTTTCTTTCACCACCTCGGCGCTGCTTGCTGCTGTATAGATTTTCTGCAATGACAGCTTGGTCAGCTTGTTCTTATTGAAAGAAATGTTGAAGTCTGTATCCCAAGAAAACTCGCCGGTCAGGTTATGGGAGTTGATGGCGAACTCGAATCCCTTGTTGGTCATCTCGCCTTCGTTACGGGTGATGCTGGTGGTTGCTGCCGCACCAGCAGGCAGACTTACATTCATCAACATGTCTGTAGTTTTCTTGTAATAGTAGTCCATGCTGAAGGTCAGTCTGTTGTTCAGTACAGTCAGGTCAAGACCGATGTTCGTCTGGTTGGTAGTTTCCCATTTCAGGTCACTTGTTCTCAGGTTGGCCTGGCTGATACCGGGAACTGCATGGTCGTTACCTTCTTCAAACCAGGGTATGCGGTTGATGTTGTAACGTTGCAGATACGAGTAATCGCCTATACCGCTTTGGTTACCGGTCTGTCCCCAGCCACCGCGGAGCTTCAAGTCATCAATCCAAGCGATGTCTTTCATGAACTTTTCCGACGAAATGCGCCATGCAGCCGAGAAGGAGGGGAAAATACCCCAGCGATGGTCGGGATGCAGCTTGGATGAACCGTCGGCACGCATGTTCATGGTAAGCATGTACTTGCTGTCATAGTTGTAGGACACACGGGCGAAATAGGAAGAGATGGCCCACTGTGAAGCTCCTGTTCCGGTACCGTCCCATGAAATTTTATTGGCAGCGTTCAGGGTCTGTATTTTATCGTCCCGGAAATGTGAGCCGTTTATCCAGCTGTTGGTATAGTCCGATTTGGTATAGGAAGAACCTGCCATTACGTCGATGCCGTGCTTCTTGATATTGGTATTGTAAGTCAATATATTATCGAAAACCAACACGGTATTCATATTCCGGTTGTCAGAGGCTGTACCGAAGCTGTTGCGTCCGTCGGTGGTCGATATTGGATCGAGGAATGTGGTGCTTACACCGTTACGGCGGTCCAGGGCTACGGATGATTTCAACTTCAGGTTGGGCAGAAAGCTGATGGTAGCGGCTCCGGATGCGATGAGGCGGTTCTCCTTGTTCTTGTTGTTTTTCTGGCGGGCCAGGTTTTCCATCGGGTTCATGATATTTACCCCGTAGAAGTTCTTATTGTATTGATTCGGCTTTTCAGGGTCCCAAATAGGAGCATAGGTCGGTGTGTTGATAACCGAGAGGACTACACCGCCACGGTTGGCACCCGTACCGGAAATGATGCCGGTGTTTCCGATATTGTCGGAGTAGGAGATATTGGCACTTACATTCAGCCAGCTGCGTATTTGGTTGTCGATATTGGCGCGGAAGCTATACCGCTTGAAGTATGTTCCTTCCAAAATACCTTTTTCATCCAGATAACCGGCAGAGAGGAAGTATTTCATCTTTTCATTTCCGTTTGATACGGACACTTGGTAATTCTGGGTTTGTCCGGTCTTGTAAACCTCGTCAAACCAGTCTGTCTGGTCGGTCAGCCCTTCAAGAGCAGTTGGATTTACAGCCCCGATTTCTTCTTGCAATTCGCGGTACTGTTCTGTATTCAGTGCTTCCATGCTCTTGCCTACTTTTGTCATGCCATATTGTACGTTCAATGCTACTTTGGCGTTGCCTGCCGAGCCGCTCTTGGTAGTAATCAATACCACACCGTTGGCTGCGCGCGAACCGTAGATGGCTGCTGATGAGGCATCCTTCAGAATAGAGAGGTTTTCAATGTCGTTGGGAGAGAGAAAGTTAATGTTATCCACGGGTACACCATCCACTACGTAGAGCGGGTCGTTGCTACCGTTGAACGAGGTAGTACCACGTACGCGGATACTCATACCTCCGCCCGGTTCGCCGCTGGGTTGCATAACCGACACACCGGCTGCTTTACCTTGTAGGGCTTGGGCTGCCGATACAATGGGGCGTTGGTCCAAATCCTTTGTAGAAACCGTAGATACGGCAGTGGTTACGTCTTTACGCTTCACACTTCCATAACCGATAACTACCACTTCGTCCAGCAGTTCGTTGTCTTCCTGCAATGTGATATTCATGTTGGTGGCTGCTTTTACCTCTATCGTTTTGTAGCCGATGAAGGATATTACCAGTGTGGCATTCTGTCCTACACTCAGGGAAAACTCCCCATCCAGATTGGTAACAACACCGTTGGTTGTTCCCTTTTCCAATACAGATGCACCAATGACCTCCAGGCCTGCGGCATCTACTACTTTACCCGTAGCTGTCAATCGTTGGGCAAATGCATTTGTTGACATTAGCAGTACGAGTAATGTCAGAAGGAGCTTGTAACTCCGCGTAAGAAGATTTCTTGTAATCATTCTCATAGTACTTTAATTAAAAGATTTAATTTATTTTAGAAAAGTATGTTCTAATAGAGATTGGATGTTTTCCATAGTACACTTTTCTTTCTCTGTTGCAAAGATAGTGGACAACCTTATTCGTCCGATAGGCGGGTAATGTGTAGAAGTAAGTCGGAGTAAAATGTAAATGTCATATATATAGCGAGTTATATTCTTGCTGATTGCTGTATAAAGTAAAGGTCAGCTACTATGGAAGGAGGTCTGTATATGCTGTTTTATCGCTGTAAATGGTCGAAATACCTCTTAACTTTCATGTACTTTTTAGGGTAGAAGTAGCTTATGTTTAGATAGATTAATTTATCTTTGTGCTCTCAGCTTTATATAAATAATAGAAATGAAAAGAAAAATCATAGCTTTACTATTTTTACTGATGGGGTGTACCTTTCTGAATGCGGCACCTTACAGTGAAAAGATAAAAGAACTGCTGGTGCGCCTTGACTCTCTGATTGCGCAAAAAAACACGTTTGCTATGCTTAAAGAGGCGAAGATTGCCCAGTTGCACAAGCTGCAAAAGGATGTGCGTACTTTGGAAGAGAGATATTGGCTGAATAAAAATCTTTATGATGAGTATTGCGTCTATAACGCCGATTCTGCAATGAATTATGTGGTAGACAATTTGGATATAGTTTATAAGCAGAATGATAAATACCGGCAGATGGAGTGGAAGATAAAAAAGTCTTTTCTGTTGGCTGCCACCGGTTTGTTGAAAGAAGCTCAGGATGAATTGCGCGGAGTTTCAGGCGGTTCGCTCCCCAAAGAATTGTTAGTGGACTATTACGGGCAAATGCTGTACCTGTATTCGCATTTCAATCAGTATACCGGTAGTGAAATGGGTACTTTGCATGAACATTATGCACAGTTGGAGCGTGTTTACAAGGACTCTTTGAATATGGTTCTTACCCCTGAAGACCCCTTGTTCTTGTGGTATAAAGGGCAGGTAGTACAAGGTACGGACAGTATGTATGTTTTTAAGGAACGTTTGCAGAAGGGAATTCTTAATTCTGCATTCGACACTCGGCGCGATGCCATGAATGCTTACGTGCTGGCCTGTTTTTATCGCGAGTCCGATGAGCAGGAAAATTATCTGACTTACCTGATATATTCTGCTATGGCCGATGTACGTATCTCCAATAAAGATATTGCTTCGTTGGAAGAGCTGGCGGGGGTACTTTTTAGTTTGGGTGATATTGACCATGCCTATGTCTACATGAGTTACTGCTTACAGAATGCCTTGGCATATCGGAACCGGGTGAGGGTAGTGGGCATCTCTGCGGTGCAGGACACCATTCATCAGATCTATCAAGAACGTAATCAGAGGCAAGAAGCGCGGTTACGTATGTATTTGGTACTGGTCAGTGTCTTGTCCTTGATATCCTTGTTTGCCTTCCTGTATATATATAAGCAGATGAAGCGATTGAAGCAGTCGCGCCAACAGCTGAATGAGGCAAACAACCGCCTGAATAAGCATGTGGAAGAACTTTCGAAAATGCACGGACAAGTGGCAGAAACGAATGTGCAGCTGACTTCTTTGAATGAACAGTTGAGAGATACCAATAATCAGCTTCGTGAATCCAACTATGTGAAGGAGGAATACATAGGTTATGTCTTTTCCATTTGTTCCAATTATATCAGCAAGCTGGATGAGTATCGGAAAAATATCAATCGTAAGCTTAAGGCAAATCAGTTGGAGGATGTGAAAGCATTAACCGATACTCATTCTATGGCACAGAATGAGTTGAAAGAGTTCTATCATAACTTTGATGCTATCTTCTTGCACATTTATCCGGATTTTGTAAGTGACTTCAATGCCTTGCTCCATCCTGACGAGCAGATTGTGCTAAAAGATGGTGAGTTACTGAATACGGAATTGCGCATTTATGCTTTGGTGCGTTTAGGTATCACTGATAGTGTGAAGATTGCCGAATTCTTGCATTATTCACCTCAGACCGTTTATAATAATCGTTTGAAAACACGTAATAAGGCTATCATTCCTCGGGAAGAGTTTGCTGCCGTTGTGCGTTCTTTGGGTAGGGCACAGAAGTGGATTTGATAAAGGCTTCTACTGATTGTCGCTGTATGATGCGTAGATGACACCTAAGAGTTAGGAAAAAAACTGCGATGTACTACCTTGTTCTTCTCTAAAAACTAATCTTTCCACAGCAATGTTCTTTTCTTACCACAGCTGTGGAAAGAAAGAAACGCGGGTGT
>NZ_QTMD01000018.1:0-104836 GCF_003602995.1 Bacteroides sp. AF25-38AC
GTGTTCAAGCTCTTTACTGCAATTGAGATTGCCATTGAGATTGCTTGCGGATTTTAGGTATTAGAAAAGTACAAACATTCGAAATACAATAGAACAATACATAACTATGTAATATATAGCATATTACCGATAAGTGTAATTGGAGGGATACTTTTTTATGTTATACTTTATAAAACTGTTATCATTCCATATGCATTAAGAGGAAAATTCTTTTTCCTAATTGATTGTTAACAATAAGAGCGCATTTTCAACCTCTGAATTTTGAGAGTGTATCAAATTGCAATATATTTGATGCACCCTCTCTTTTTATTTTGCCTGTATAGTTCTTCATATTCACCGAAGCCGAAACATCCTGCTATGACAAAATCTTCCCCGCTTTTGTCAGCCAGCGATAGCAGGCTGTCCAAAGTATCGCAGTAGAAGAAGACTTCACCATCCATTTTCGTGTCGGAATCCATGTTCAGGACGATTCTTGCCTCCAGCATTTCCAAGGTGTCATTCCAGCGTATGACACATTCGAGAAAATACGGTTCATGTCCTTTTTCAGTTAGGTACTCTTGATATTTTTCACGGATTTCCTTTTTGATTTCCTCCGGCTTCTTCCAGGCACTGTCGTCCACAATTTCAAGGCTCAGTCCCTCGACAAGCAGGCACGTACCTCTGTCATATACCATCAGGGTACGTTTTCCCATGTGGCTTTTTCTTCTGGTCTCCCAATCGGGAATGTCCCATCGTTCGGTAGTCCATACTCCCCGGTAATCCTCCGGGACTGCGAGATATTCGCTCAGTGTCATTCTTTTCATCTTTCTGTCTATTTATGGTGAAACAAAAAGAACCTTGCAGGTCTTGCAAGGCTCTCCAAATGCGGGATAGCGGTCAAACTCGTTGCAGGCGTCCCAATTAACGCTCATCGTGTATCCTTTCGGGAAATGTGTGCCGACAAATTTTTCAATCATGGCCCGTTCCTTTTCGTTCAGACTGCCGTCCTCTTCCGTTCCGTATTCCAGGGCATATATGGCCCATTCGGGGATGTTGTCCCATCCCGTCTTTTTCATGTGCGCTGCCATAGCATACCGTTTATGCGGCGGAAAGTCTGCCGATTATCTCCTGAAGTTCCTGTTCCCATTTCCCGTCGCCATTGCCGAAGGATGGATAGGTAAGCTGGTACCAGTTGTGGTAATCGAAGAGTTTCATCCTCAGCGGATAGTAGTCGAATATTTTCCGGCCGTCCCTAAAGATGCGGATATGATTTATACCTACGTTCATGGCCTGTAGTCCGTGTCCGTTTAGAATCTCATGGAATCTTTCCATCGGGGTGAAGTTGCTTCTGCTCATATCTTTCATTTTTTTGAGTTAGACATCTGCGGCTTGTCAAGCCGGTATTTTATTTCTTGCCTGCCTTTCTGTCCCGTGCCGGATAGTGCAAGGCTTTGCGAAAAAATACCGGAGCACTCGTGCGAGGATGATTTTTTCAGCAAACCACGGAGGGGCCCGGCCTTGCACAATCCAGCGGGCACGGGACGACCTTTGCAGGCGGAAATAAAACAGCGGTCTCCCTTTTTCTCTATTTTCAGTCATTGTTTTCTTCTCCCTCCTGCTGCGGGATGAGGTGTCTCAGCTCCGGATCATTTTTTATTCTTTCCATCTCTTCTTCTATTATCTGCAAGACATCCGCCTTTATCTGCGAGTAGTTGCGGTCAATCTGCTGCTGCATGATATCGTTTCCGTCCGCGTCCCTGAACTCGTTGATGACAGGAATTTTCTTGTAGGCTTTCATCTCTTCCGATACCTTTGCGCTGTCCACGATGATGCGGGCATGGAAAATCTTCTGGTCTATCTCTTCCCCGAAATTGTCTGCCACGCTGCCAACGAATGTACCCTGCGAAAGATTGGCTATCTTGGAAGCGGGTATCAGGGAATCAAGCTGCGTGTTGATGGAAGTCGAAGTGTCCTGACGGTTGATGGATATGGACTGCCGCTGCTGGAGAATCTTGCCGAACCGTTCCGACAGTGATTTTGCCGTTTCTCCGACCACTTGTCCGCTGAAGATATTGCCCACCGTGTTCTGGATAACCTTCGCCTCCTTGTCGCCGTAGTCACGTGCAAGCTGCGAGAAGTCCTGGAAGCCGAGACAGACGGCCACCTTGTTGCTTCGGGCGGTCGCAATCAGGTTGTCGATACCACGGAAATAGATGGTCGGAAGCTCGTCGATGATGATGGAACTTTTCAGTTGTCCTTTCTTGTTCACCAATTTGACGATGCGCGAATTGTACAGGCCGAGAGCCGCCGAATAGATATTCTGCCTGTCCGGATTATTGCCCACGCAGAGGATTTTGGGGTGTTCGGGATTGTTCAGGTCAAGGGTGAAATCGTCTCCCGTCATCACCCAGTAAAGCTGTGGCGAGATCATTCGCGAAAGAGGGATTTTCGCACTTGCTATCTGGCCCTGGAGCTGGTCTTGAGCTCCACCTTGCCATGCGTCCATAAAGGGGGAAAGATAGTTTTCGAGGGACGGATAAGAGGTAAGAATCGTGAAGATATCGGCATACGGCTTGTTAAGAAATTCGATTGCATGAGGGAACGTGCAATACTTTCCGTCCTTGTAAATCCGCAAATACCAGATGATTGCGGCAAGCAGGATAATCGGTGACTCCACGAAAAAATCACCCTGTTTCTGTATCCAGGTCTTGTTCAAATTGAGCATTATGGTATAGGCACTTTCGTAGGCATCGCTGATATCTGCCATGAATCTTGGATTGATTGGATTGCATCGGTGGCTGCGTCTGGGGTCGTCGAAATTGATGACATAGAATTCCGGCTTGACTTTGTAATGTTGTCTGTGCTTGAGCAGATGGTTGTAGGCTATCTCCGAAAGGTCCGGAAACTTGTAGTCATAGATATACATGGCAAAGGATTTCTCAATCTGCTGTTTGATGTAGTTGTTCACCACGGCATAGCTCTTTCCGGAGCCGGGTGTTCCCAGTACGATAGAGGCTCTGAACGGGTTCACGATGTTGATCCAGCCGTCCCATTCCTTGCCCTGATAGACAAATTTCGTGGGCAGGTTGACGGAATACTCGTTTTCCATAAGCCTTGTTTCCTGCATGAAACTTTCGTTGGCGGTGTTGAATACGTCTTCCATGAGGTTGTGTTTCAGCATACGGCTGATCCATATTCCCGACATAAGCAGGAGAATGTAGCCCGTGGTAAGCGTCAGCGTATATACGGTAGCATTCAATGTCGTACTGAACGGCAGGTCAAGCATCCACCAGTTCATGAAGAACAGGACGATGCCGCCGAGGAAGGCGGCGTATATTTTCCGCCACGTCATCTTCTGGTTCTTGACACCTTTCGTACCCAGACACGAAAGTCCCAGGAATATGAAGGCGAACACTTTCGTCACGAGTAGGTTGCTGAACAGTCCTGCCGTCCTCTGGAAGTTCAGTAGAATCCTGTCCACGACTCCGATGTTGATGCCCATATCCACGAATGCGCTGTAGCAGAACCAGTAGACATGGATCACAATAAACACGATGGAAATGGCACGCATGAACTCCATGACCTTGGCCAGTCCTCTTAAATCATCTTCTTGTTGCATAACTGTAAAAATTTTGATGGTTGGTAATTGACAATCAGGATATGCCGCGTGAACGGCGTTTCTTCTTTTTCTTGCGTTGCAGTCTGCGGGCGAGTGCCTCCTCCTGCGGGTCCGGTCCGTTGATGTCGGGACTGAATATTCCGAAAGCCTGCTCGATGGCGCTTTCCATGTTGTCGGAAAGGCTCTCCCGTGTGGAGGCATATTGTCCGGTGGATTCCGGATCCGGAAAATCCTGCGGCCTGTTAAAAAGCTGTTCGAAGGCGTTGGCGGAAAACTCCTTGCCCAGACGGGAACCGTTATATACCTCACGGTTTCTGTGGTCTATGAAGGTCACGCCGTAGATACGGCCTTCCTCGTTTTCCCTGAACACCACGTCAATGCCCTTTTCCCCGAGCAGCCGGATGAAATCTTCCCGGTTTCCTCGGCAGCCGTGCATGGCCAGCGTGACGGCATCATGGATTTTCGGTTGCCACTTCCGGTTTCTGAAATCTCGGACATTGACGGCAATCCTTTTTTCTATCCCTTCGTAGCCGAAGCGCTTGCCGATGAGCGAAGACTTGATGGGCGTGCATACCGGCCTACCCGCATCGTCCGTCAGGGTATATACGATACCGTTGTAGGGTGAGCCTTCAAATTCTCCCCGAACCTGTTTGGCCTCGATGTTGAAGCATGAGAGCATGGCACTGAACTCCCCGAATGTCTGGAAGCGGTAGGCGGTGAACACACTTTTGAGGATATTGCCGACCTGACGTTTCACGTCCCCGTCCCGGTAGTCCGCCTTCTTGAGATACGGTTCCAGCAGTTCGTTCCGCTTGTCAGCCACAGGCTTGAGTCCGAATCTGTTTTCCAGTTCCCGGCAGGCTTTCATCGAACGATTCCATTCGTATGCGTCACTGATTTTCTCGCCGTTCTCCTTCACGCAGGTGGAGACAATATGGACATGCCTGCGGTCGATGTCCTCGTGCAGATAGACGATGTAGGGCTGGTCGCCGTAGCCCATCTTCTGCATGTACTCACGTGCCAGTTCCGCGAATTGCCCGTCCGTGAGGCGGTCGTCCACCGATGGGTTCAGAGAGATATGCAGTACCGGCTTCACCGTGTTCCTGTTGGCGGCGAGGTAGCTCTCGAAAGCCCATAGCGTCTGCTGCATGACATTGTGGGGATTTCCAGTGAGGTCGGTAATCATGCGGTTGCCCGCGATGATACGGGCGGTTGCCTCATCCACTTTACGCTGGTTGTAGATGACCGCCCCGTAGAGCGATACACCCCTGTTGATCTTAGCCACCATTCTGCTGTTCCTCCTTTTTTCTTTTTATAAGGTATTCCTCCTCGAACTCCCGGGTAAGCATGATGATCCGCTTGCTCAGCACCACCAGGTCGATGGTGGCCTTTTCCAGATTGCGGAGCAGGGCGAACGCCCGTTTCTCGCCGAAATTGGACTTGACTGCCTTCACAGTCTGGTTGTAGTTGTTGCCGATGGCCTGGAACTGGTGATAGAAATTTGTAAGTCTGATGTAGTAGTCCATCGCAACCTTGTCGATTCTGACGACCTTCATTTCACGTCCGAAAATCATCGCCTTGATGAATCTTGCCCGTTGTTTCATCCCGGATTTTTCAAACAGCAGCTCGAAATTTCCGTTCTCTTCCGAAGTCAGTTTGATACCGTAGCGGAATACTGCCGGGTCGGTCTTCGGTTTTCTGCCCGTGCTTCTTCTTGTTCTTCTTTTACTGTTTTCTTCCATACGCATTGAGATTTTCTGTTTCTGATTTTACGTCATGGATTTCCGACTTTGGAGGAAATCCCTCCCGAGCCTTCAGGCGAGTGGCAAGTTTGTTTTGGGATGCCCGAATCATTTCGGGCTGCCCAAAACACAACTTGCTATGTTCGCTTGAACATGAATTTGCCTGAAGTCAAATTGAGTTTTGACCTTCAGCCTCATTCTTCGGCTTCGGGATAACTCCATCCGGCATCCATTCCGTTGTCGGTGGCAAAGTTACGGCGGTATATCTACCTATAAAACAGTATGTTATATGTAACAAGATGTCATACGATGACAAGTGTCGTCACCGTCTCCGGATGATGGCGATTATTCGGGAAAATCCTTTTTTATTTGCAGTGCGGACGGTTGCAACCAGCCTTCTGATAGCGGAATAATGGTCATATTATCCGATGATTCCGGTAACGGTTGGGATGATGGAAGCAATATCGGACGGGACCGTTGACGGATTGTCATGACCAACAGACAGACCGCGGATGGAAGCGATGTCGGAAAGATGCGGTAACAGTAGCATCAAAGGTTATGACACTGGATGATACCGTTAATGGATGCGGATTTGGATGGTTGGAAAGAAACGTCTGCGGATTCACGGATTAGTGGATGACACCGGTATTTATTCAATAACAATTAAAAAGAAAGACTTATGAGTAAAGAAACTTTGTTCGTTGCGATTAGCAACCAGAAAGGAGGGGTCGGGAAATCGGCCCTGTCCGTAGTGCTTGCCAGTTACTTCCATTTCGAGAAGGGACTGAACGTGGCTATCGTTGACTGTGACTCTCCCCAACACAGTCTCGTACGTATGAGGGAGCGTGACAAAAAGGCTGTTTCCAACAGTGCCTATTACCGGCAACTGATCAAACAGCAGTGGAACCAAGTGCAGAAAAAGGCCTATCCCATTGTAGGCTCCACCGCTGAAAAGGCAAGGGAGGCGGCTGATGCGATTGCGGCAAGCGGGGATTACGACCTTATTTTCGTGGATCTTCCCGGAACGGTCGAGTCCACCGGGGTATTCCGTACGATTGTCAATATGGATTACGTGCTTACTCCCACCGTTCCGGACCTGATTGTGATGCAGAGTACGCTGTCCTTTGCCACGACTGTACTTGACCATATCAAGAAGATGGAAAATACCCCGTTACTCAAGGACATCTTCTTTTTCTGGAACAAGTTGAAAAAACGTACCAATGTGGAGATTCTCAGGTCATATTCGGAAGTCATGAGGGAGCTGCATCTGACAGTCCTCGACAGCACACTTCCTGACCTGTGCCGTTATGAAAAGGAGATTACCCATGCCAAGCGTGCCTTTTTCCGTTGCACGCTGCTGCCGCCTCCGGCCAGACAACTGGAAGGCAGCGGACTGGTGGAACTTGCGGAAGAACTTATGGTCAAACTTAAACTCGGACAGTCATGAAAAAGAAAATCGTAGAGGTGGACGAAGATGTCCTGAAGGAAATCATTGTCGGTGACATACCTGTTTTCGGCAAGGACAGCCCCGCCCCGAAAGAAAAGTCCGTGGAACATCAGGAAGCGAAAAGCCCCGCCGCAACCGTACCGGCAGATACTCCAGCGGAAAAGCCCTCCGTGGAGAAGCCCAAAAGGAAAAAGGATGAATCCTTCGGATACCGGGAAAGGTTTCTGGTCAATATACCCGCGTCAAACCGTTCCCATGTGTATATCAACCGTGAAGTGGCCGAGTGCATCAAACGGGTACTGCCTGTCATCGCTCCGGAGATGAGCATATCCGGCTTTATCAGCAATATCCTTGTGGACCATCTACAGAAACACTGGGACGAAATCAACGAATTGTATAACAAAGAGTATTATAAACCATTAAAACCATTTTGATTATGACACAGATTATTTTTCAGGCCATTGTTGCCTGTTGCTGCATTTACACTGTTTACAGATTGTCATTGTTTATTTTCCGTAGGCTGTTCAAGGGCAGGAAAAGCGGAAAGGATGTCCGCGACGTTTCTGTAGAAACGGCAGACATCACAAGACATGACAATGGGGATGATGATACTTCCGAAATAACATTTGAGGTACTGGAAAACACATCCGCTTTCAAATCTTCGGAAACCGGTTCTTATAAATCCTCCTATTTGGTAAGTTATCCTGTAGGCAACCGGATACAAGTATATATCAACCGGGAGAGTTATGCCTACATCAAGCGTTTTCTGGCAGTTACCGCTCCTGAGATGCCCATTTCCGGTTTTGTAAACAGGATTATAGATGAACATTTGAAGAAGTACGAGCATGAGATGTCAAAGCTGTACACGGAATGTATCACCAAACCTTTATAATTATGACTGCGATATTTTATTTTACCGTAAAGGCAGTATGTGCTGTCTATATATTGTGCCATTTGTGGACATTTATTTTCCACAGACGTATGTACGGAATATGGGACCGCATTTTAAGGCTGATGCGGATTGCCCGTGTCAGAGTGTGGAGATACCGCAGACAACGCAAGGAAGAGGCGGAGCGTCGTGCCCGCAGAAAGGCAAGGCGCAGAAAGCCGGAAACGGATAAGTCCAAAGGAAAAACCGAAACGGCTGTTCCGTCCTCTTCTTCGGATGACGATGATGTGATAGGCAAGACAAAGGTCATCTATCTGGAAGACCCGAAAGTAGCAAGGATGACTCCAACCCGTTCCGAGCCGATGGAGAAAATTCCATTGGAGGAAGACGAGGATATCGGTTCTGATGATGTGGAGCAGGAAAACAAAGGACTGACAGAAGAAGAGCGTGAGGAACTGATGGCTCCCGTAGATGCCGAACCCGACCCGGATTTCAACACGGCATTGACAATCGAGGAAATAAACAACGTGGCGGAAGTACTTACTTCCGGGATTGTTGACGAACAGAAAGCCCTGCGTGCCGCAAGAACCATCCATTACAAACTGAGTGAAACGGAGATACTGGCTTTCCTGACCGACAAGCTGAGCAATCTGGAGAAGGTGAACGGTTTGCTTGACAAGTATCTGGGAAACCGGAGGGGTGTATCAGGAAGAAAAGGCAGTAAGGAAGATGAGCCTTTCGATATAGACAAGTATGCGTGATCAGGAAGTTCAAACGTGGCCATCCTGAAACGGTCAGATGAAGGAGATTCTGGTTGAATCTGAAAGAGTGATACATACAGGATAACTTTAGTTTCATACCCCTGCTTTCCCTTTTTAATATTTAGGGGGAAGTGGGGGTATGCGATATGAGACGGTGGATATCCTATTTCCTATCCGGGTACAAAAGGTCGGGACTGACATTGATGAAACGTACATAATCCTCCGTATGCGCGAAAGACTCGTCATTGATTCGTCCAGCCAGTTCATCGGGTGTCAGACATTCCACATCGTAGAATGTCTCGTCTTCAGGATCATCCAGACTTCTGGCGGGGGATTTCCTCCACATCTCAATGATTTTCTCATCAGAAACGTCTCTGCTGAAAAAACCGCAGTTCCATACAAAAGCGAGTAATCGTGTTTCTCTTTTCCCTGTATGGTCAGGGATTTTAATCTGTTTCTTTGATTTCATAAGTTCCTATTTTTAAATCTGTCCATTTTATATTCGGTTTATTTGGTTCATGATTGTTTTGCAATGCAGTTATGTCCGTTATCACTTCTCCAGTAAACAGATTGATGACTTCCCGTCCAGTTTCCACGGCCTTTTTCACGGTATGGTATGTACCTCCGTTGCACACGTTGTCCCAATATGCTATTACCATTGAAGCCCTGCTGACCATATAGGTGTCACGGCGCAGGTAACATCCCCTGTAATATTTTTCTGAAAGCATCACTACCCGGTCAGCCTTCTTAAGCAGTTCCCTGTAAAGCAGCTGGTCTTGCGGGTCAAACCATTCGGCTTGGGCTCTGAAAGGGATAGCAGCCGCCAGTGTCATATCCTCATATTGTTCTTTCAGTTGCAGGACAGCTTCAGCCGCTATCATGTCGAACCCTTCTGCCATGCCCGAATAAAATTCTCTGAAACCTTCTTCATAGAGGTTTTTTATCATAGTTATGACCTTTCCCCTGATTTGTCCGCTGAGGTTCCGGTAGTCCTTGTTTTCCTGCATCAGTCTTTGCTTCCGGTGTCCCGTGAATGCCGCTACCTTTTTTTCTTCCTGTTTCATGATGTTCTGTTTTTTGTTCTACATGTGTCCGGTATATGCCGGAGTTTGATTTCTTGCAGGCTTTTCTGTCCCGTGCCTGGATACTGCAAGGCTTGTCGGGAGAAAATACCGCAAGCGCAGCGAGGATGATTTTCTCCCGGGCAACCGGAACGGCCTGCCTTGCAGATTCCGTAAAGGCACGGGCTACCTTTGCCGGAAGAATCAAATGCCGTTTTTCCGCTGTTTTTTCTTTGTCGCAATCCCTTTACGATGTAACGTAATGACACCCGATGTTACGCATCGTCAGCGTTGTAAATCAATGAATTAAGCGTTATATATTCGTGGTCGAAATCATTTTTTGTCTCACCAAATAAAAGTTTCGACACATGAAAAAAAGATTCTTTTTTGCAGCCATGGCGCTGCTTGCAACGACAGGGGCTTTCGCCCAGGGTAACGGTATCGGCGGCATCACTGAAGCCACCAACATGGTCACTTCCTATTTCGATCCGGGAACCAAACTGATTTATGCCATCGGAGCCGTGGTCGGCCTTATCGGGGGCGTGAAGGTCTATTCCAAGTTTTCCTCGGGAGATCCCGACACTTCCAAGACGGCAGCCAGCTGGTTCGGCGCCTGCATCTTTTTAATCGTGGCCGCCACCATCTTACGCTCATTCTTCCTCTGATTATGGCGGAGTATCCTATCAACAAGGGAATCGGCCGCAGTCCTGAGTTCAAGGGGCTGAAAAGCCAGTACCTGTTCATCTTCGCCGGCGGACTGCTCACCCTGTTCGTCCTGTTTGTCATCATGTACATGGCAGGCATCGACCAGTGGGTATGTATCGGTTTCGGTGTCACCTGCGCCTCGGTGCTTGTCTGGGTGACTTTCCGCCTGAACGCGAAATACGGTGAATGGGGACTGATGAAATTGCAGGCGCTGCGCCGCCATCCCCGCTACATCATCAGCCGGAAGGGTTTCCTCCGGTTGATTTGTCTAATCCCCAAAAAACGAAGCGTATGAGAAATGTAATGAAAGCCGCCACGCTGGAAAGCCGGTTTCCGCTGATGGCCGTCGAGCACGGGTGTATCATCAGCAAGGATGCCGACATCACCGTGGCCTACAGGGTGGAGCTGCCGGAAGTGTTCACGTTGACACGCGCCGAGTACGAGACCCTCCATTCCACATGGGCGAAGGCTGTCCGGGTTCTGCCGAACTACAGCATCGTCCACAAGCAGGACATCTTCATTGAGGAGAGCTACAGACCTGATATCTGCCGGGATGACCTGAGTTTCCTCAGCCGCAGCTTTGAAAGACATTTCAACGAGCGGCCGTACCTGAACCATACCTGCTATCTGTTCCTGACAAAGACCACGAAGGAACACAGCCGCACGACAAGCAGCTTCAATGCCCTCACGCGCGGGTTCATCATCCCCAAGGAGATGCAGGACAAGGATACCGTCGCACGCTTTCTGGAATGCTGCGGGCAGTTCGAGCGTATCGTGAACGACAGCGGTCTGCTCCGCATGGTCAGGCTGACGGACGAAGAGATTACCGGTACGGAAACCTCCGCGGGCATTATCGAAAAGTATTTTTCGCTTTCGCAGGAAAATACGACCAGCCTGCAGGACATCACTCTCGGAGCCGGGGAAATGAAGGTCGGCGACAACCTGCTCTGCCTGCATACCCTCTCCGAAACGGAAGACCTGCCGTCATCCGTGGGTACGGACAGCCGTTATGAACGGCTGTCCACGGATCGCAGCGACTGCCGCCTGTCCTTTGCCGCACCGATAGGGATACTGCTCACGTGCAACCATATCGTGAACCAGTATCTCTTCATAGACGATTCGGCGGAAAACCTGAGGAAATTTGAGCAGACCGCCCGCAACATGCACTCGCTGTCCCGTTACAGCCGCTCCAACCAGATCAACCGTGAATGGATTGAGGAGTACCTGAACGAGGCGCACAGCAAGGGGCTCACTTCCATCCGTGCGCACTGCAACGTCTTTGCATGGAGTGACGACCGGGAGAAGCTGAAGCGTATCAAGAACGACGTGGGCAGTCAGATTGCCCTGATGGAGGCCAAGCCCCGTCAGAACACGGTCGATGTGCCGACACTCTTCTGGGCGGCCATTCCCGGCAATGCCGGTGATTTCCCGTCAGAGGAAAGCTTCTACACCTTCATCGAGCAGGCCCTGTGCCTGTTCATCGGGGAAACGTCCTACAAGGATTCACTCTCGCCGTTCGGCATCCGCATGGTGGACCGTCTGACCGGAAAGCCTGTCCATCTGGACATTTCCGACCTTCCGATGAAGAACGGTACGATTACCAACCGCAACAAGTTCATCCTCGGACCTTCGGGCAGCGGAAAGTCTTTTTTCACCAACCACATGGTGCGCCAGTATTATGAACAGGGAGCGCATGTGCTGCTGGTGGACACGGGAAATTCCTATCAGGGACTGTGCAGCCTTATCCATGCACGCACGCATGGCGAGGACGGCATCTATTTCACCTATGAGGAGAGCGATCCGATAGCCTTCAATCCTTTCTACGTGGAGGACGGTGTGTTTGACATCGAAAAGAAGGAGTCCATCAAGACGCTTATCCTTACCCTGTGGAAACGTGACGACGAGCCGCCGACACGTGCCGAGGAGGTGGCACTCTCCAACGCGGTCAATCTCTTTCTGGAGAAGATACGCACGGACAGTACCGTGGTTCCGTCCTTCAATACCTTCTATGAGTTCATCCGAGACGAATTTCAGGAAATCCTGAAGACCAAGCGTACACGGGAGAAGGATTTTGACGTGTGGGGATTCCTGAATGTGCTGGAACCTTATTACAAGGGTGGCGAGTATGACTTCCTGTTGAATTCCGACAGACAGCTTGATTTGCTTGGCAAACGCTTCATTGTCTTCGAGCTGGACAATATTCGTGACAACAAGGTGCTGCTTCCGATTGTCACCATCATCATCATGGAAACTTTCATCAGCAAGATGCGAAAGTTGAAAGGTATCCGAAAGATGATACTTATTGAGGAATGTTGGAAGGCATTGGCATCCGCCAATATGAGCAACTATATCCGCTACCTTTTCAAGACCGTCCGAAAGTTTTTCGGAGAGGCTGTTGTCGTTACCCAGGAGGTGGAAGACATCATTTCGTCACCCATCGTCAAGGGAACCATCATCAACAACAGCGACTGCAAGATTTTGTTGGACCAGAGGAAGTATGTCAACAAGTTCGATGAAATCCAGTCCCTGCTGGGCCTGACCGACAAGGAACGTGCTCAGATTCTCTCCATCAACATGGCCAACAGCCCGTCCCGCAAGTACAAGGAAGTGTGGATAGGTCTCGGCGGAACACAGTCGGCGGTCTATGCCACCGAGGTCTCGCCGGAAGAGTACTGCACCTACACGACCGAGGAGACGGAAAAGCTTGAAGTAATGCGGCTTACCCGGAAGCTGGGTGGCAATATCGAGCTGGCAATCAAGCAGCTGGCCGAGAGCAAGAGGAAAAAGTGAAATCATTTATCAACCCATTAAACTTCTGAATTTATGTATAGCGATCTGGAATCTAATGAAAGCAAACGCCGTGAGGTCGTGTCATCTCTCTACTGGTCCCTGATGCAGGGCTGGAATATTCCTCTTTCCATACAGGACTATTACGGGCTCACGGAGGATTACCGTCTGTTCCATCAGCTTGAAGGGATGGCTCCTGACGAATACCTGCGGAAGAGGCAGACGGGGGAAGTACCCGACATTCTGGAGGTGGATGCAAGACTGACACACGCGGTGGAGAAGATTTTTGAAAGTGTATGTCCCCGTCCTCCGGCTGAATACCTTGACAAGCTGAACGGGGAACTGGAGAGGCTGGGCAGTATTGCCGCCTCGCCAGGTTCCGTACATGACCCGATACATATCCGCCCGGATTTTCTCGTGAAATACGGCATTGACAGGAGCAGTCCGGAGGATGTGATACGGAAACAGGCGGAGAAGGCTTACCGGGAACTGGATGCCCGATTTGTCAGGATGACCGGCAGACGTCCTTATGCGGATGAGTTCTTCAGAAATATCAGGCCTGCCCGCACGGTCTCTTCGGAAACAACACTGCGGAGAAAACCGCACATCAACGTCCGTCCTAAGCCGAAAGGTCGAAAGATGGGACTCTGAACTAACGGAAAAGATTTATCAACCATTAAAGATTAACGACATGAAGAAAAGAATTATGACAGCCTTATGCTGTATCTGCCTCCTTTCGGCAGGCAGGGCACACGCCCAATGGGTAGTGACCGACCCCGGGAATCTTGCCCAGGGCATCATCAATGCCGCCAAGAACATCGTCCACACGTCCTCGACGGCAAGCAACATGGTCAAGAATTTCCAAGAAACGGTAAAGATTTACCAGCAGGGCAAGGAGTATTATGACGGTCTTAGGAAAGTGAAGAATCTGGTACGCGATGCCCGCAAGGTGCAGCAGACCATCCTGATGGTCGGCGACATCACGGAAATTTATGTGACCAGTTATGAGCGTATGCTCAGTGACCCTTATTTCACCCCTGAGGAACTGAGTGCCATCGCCCTCGGCTACACGAAGCTGCTGGAGGAGAGTGCCAATCTGCTGACGGACCTGAAGACGGTGGTCAACGAGAACGGCCTTTCGATGAACGACAAGGAACGTATGGACATCATCGACCGCTGTTATACCGACATGCTGCAATACCGCAGTCTGGTGCAGTACTATACCAACAAGAACATCGGCGTGTCGTACCTGCGTGCCAAGAAACAGAATGATCTTGACCGTGTGATGGCTCTGTACGGTTCACCCAACGAACGCTACTGGTAATTTCAAGGAGGATTGCTTATGGTATTGTTGGCTGTGAATTTTGACAATCTGCACCAGATCCTGCAAAGTCTGTACACGGACATGATGCCGCTCTGTTCGCAGATGACCGGCGTGGCCAAGGGCCTTGCCGGATTGGGAGCCCTCTTTTATGTGGCGTATCGTGTCTGGCAGTCACTGGCCAGGGCCGAACCTATTGACGTGTTCCCTTTGCTGCGTCCGTTTGCTCTGGGTATCTGCATCATGTTTTTTCCGACCATCGTGCTGGGTACGCTCAACAGCATTTTGTCACCCGTCGTGACCGGAACGCACAGGATTCTGGAGACGCAGACCTTTGACATGAATGAGTATCGGCAGCAGAAGGACAAGCTGGAGATTGAGGCGATGCGGAGGAATCCCGAGACGGCCTACCTGGTGGACAAGGAGGCTTTTGACAACAAACTGGATGAACTGGGAGCTCTGGACGCTATCGAGGCTTGCGGTATGTATGTGGACCGTGCCATGTACAACATGAAGAAGTCCGTGCAGAATTTTTTCCGTGAGCTGCTGGAACTGATGTTCAATGCGGCCGCGCTTGTGGTGGACACGCTAAGGACATTCTTTCTGATTGTCCTTTCCATTCTCGGACCGATTTCCTTTGCCATTTCGTGCTGGGACGGCTTTCAGGCCTCGCTGAGCCAATGGTTTGTCCGCTATATCAGCATCTATCTGTGGCTGCCCGTCTCTGATCTTTTCAGCAGCGTGCTGGCACGCATACAGACCCTGATGCTTCAGAGGGACATCGAGCAGCTGTCCAACCCCAACTTCATTCCGGACAGTTCCAATGCCGTGTACATCACGTTCCTGATTATCGGCATCATCGGGTATTTCACGATTCCGACCGTGGCCAACTGGATTGTTCAGGCCGGTGGAGGTGCGGGAAATTACGGCAAGAACGTGAATCAGGCTGCTTCCAAGACAGGCTCCATTGTGGGCGGTGCCGCAGGTGCTACTGTAGGAAATGTGGCCGGAAGACTAATCAAGTAACAATCATAAAACGAATAAGAATGGAATTCAAATCATTGAAAAATATCGAGACCAGCTTCCGGCATCTGCGCCTGTTCGGAATAGTCTATCTGGGTGTCTGCACCCTGCTTGTGGGCTATTCCGTGTGGAAGGCATACAGTTTTGCCGAAGCCCAGCGCCAGAAGATCTATGTGCTGGATGAGGGGAAGTCGCTCATGCTCGCCCTCTCGCAGGACCTGGAGCAGAACCGTCCCGTGGAGGCAAGGGAACATGTCAGACGTTTCCATGAGCTGTTCTTCACGCTGGCCCCTGACAAGAGTGCCATCGAGGGGAATGTGCAGCGTGCCATGTTCCTGAGTGACCGTTCCGCCTATTCCCATTACGGGGATCTGGCCGAACAGGGTTACTACAATAGAATAATTTCGGGCAATGTCAGCCAGCGTATCGAGATAGACAGCGTGAAATGCGACTTCAACACCTATCCGTATGATGTCATGACATACGCACGCCTTTTCATCATCCGTGAGAAGAGCGTGACGGAACGCAGTCTTGTCACGCATGGCAGGTTGCGGAATTCCACCCGCAGTGACAACAATCCGCACGGGTTCATCCTGGAAGGGTTCCATGTGCTGGAGAACAGGGATATCAGAATGTATGACAGATAAAACAATGTATGTATGAGAAAAATGTATGTAAAGTTCAAGGAATGTATCGGGGGCAGGCTGCGCGGCCTTTGTGACAGACTCACACCCCGTCAGAGGGCAATCGCCGTCATCGTGATGGTTTCCCTTTTCGCGCTGGTGAATTTCTACATGATTTTCCGTGCGATTTATGACATCGGACGGGAGGATGCCCGGCAGGACATCATCAGGATAACCCCGCTTGAGGTTCCCGACTTTGTGCCTGCGGATACCCTCTCCGATATGAAAGTCCGTGAGATGGAAGAGTTTTTTAACCAGTTCAACAAGTAAGATTATGAGTACAGATGCAGAAAAATTGAAACAGAAGCAGAAAATCAGGAAATATCTGGTTTTCACAGGTATGTTCCTGCTGTTCCTCGGGTGCATGTGGCTAATTTTCGCCCCGTCCGAGAAAGACAGGCAGGAGGCGGAAAGGAAGACGGGCTTCAATGCCGAACTTCCAGATCCGAAAGGTACGGGTATAGAGGCGGACAAGATGGCTGCCTATGAGCAGGCGGACATGATTCGCCGGCAGGAGGAGAAGAAGCGTACGCTGGCCGACTTCTCCGCCCTGACCGATGGACACAGACAGGATAATGTCCCGGAAACAGAACCGGCGCAGGACATTGCAAGTGAAAATGAAAGCCGTGCGTACCATTCAGGAGGAAACGGCAGGACGGGAGCCTTCGCCTCTTCAGCCTCGGCTTACAATGACATCAACGCCACTCTCGGCAGTTTTTACGAGAGTCCTGAGGAAGACCCGGAAAAGGAAGCCCTGAAAGCAGAGGTGGAACAGCTCCGACAGGCTGCCGCAGCGCAGACGGCCGGACCGAGCTACGAGGAACAGGTGGCTCTGCTGGAGAAGTCCTATGAACTTGCCGCCAAATATATGCCTTCGGGCGGCAGCACGGGAACAGCGGACAGTCAGGAGACGGAAAGTCCCTCAAGGGAGAGGAAGGCGAAAGCCGTTCCCGTCGGGCTGGTGTCCTCTCCGGTCGTGTCGTCCCTTCCTCAGCCTCTTACCGATTCGGTACAGTTCGCGAGACTGCTTTCCGGTGCTGATATCGGCTTCCATACGGCTGTGGGCAGTGCCGGGACACAGATGGCGAGGAATACCATACGGGCCTGTGTGCATGGCGACCAGACCGTTATCAGCGGACAAAGCGTGCGTCTCAGGCTGCTGGAGGCCATGCGTGTGGGAAGATACGTGCTTCCCCGCAATACCCTGCTGACCGGTGAGGGACGTATCCAGGGCGAGCGGCTTGGCATTGAAATCCTGCAGGTCGAATATGACGGCAATGTCATTCCCGTGGAACTGACCGTGCTGGACAGTGACGGACAGGCCGGGATATTCATTCCCGGTTCGACGGAAGCGAATGCGGTAAGGGAAGTGGCCGCCAACATGGGACAGAATCTCGGCACGACCATCTCCATCACCAACCAGTCGGCAGGCGACCAGCTTCTCTCCGAGCTTGGACGAGGGGCCATACAGGGCGTGTCGCAGTACATCTCCAAAAAGATGCGCGAGGAGAAGGTACACCTCAAATCAGGCTACGGACTGATGCTTTATCAGAACAACAATCAATAACCCATTAAAACAGTAAAGACATGAAAAAGATTCTTTTGATGCTTGCCCTCGCAGGCGGCGTTGCAAGTGCACATGCACAGTCGGCTGATACCACGGCCGTAAATGATTTGACTCTGAAGGCGGATATCTATCCGCAGCAGGAGGACGGCGACCTCTATCACGGACTGTCCAGAAAGCTCACCTTTGACCGGATGATTCCGCCTTACGGTCTGGAAGTGACGTATGACAAGACGACCCATATCATCTTTCCCTCGGCTGTCCGTTACGTGGATCTCGGTTCTCCGAATCTGATTGCGGGCAAGGCGGACGGTTCAGAGAATGTAATCAGGGTAAAGGCTACTAGAAAGAATTTCCGTGAGGAGACCAACATGTCGGTGATTACCGAAAGCGGAAGTTTCTACACCTTCAATGTGAAGTATGCCGACGAGCCTCTGCTGCTCAACATCGAGATGGCCGATTTTGTTCATGACGGCAGCGAGATGAACCGCCCGAACAATGCCCTTGACATCTACCTGAAGGAACTCGGCAGCGAGTCGCCCAAGCTGGTACACCTTATATCCAAGGCCATCCACAAGGATAACAGACGCCACATCAAGCATATCGGGAGCAAGGCGTTCGGCATCCAGTACCTGCTGCGCGGGCTCTATACCCACAACGGGCTGCTCTATTTCCACACCCAGGTGAAAAACACGTCGAACGTACCTTATGAGGTGGATTTCGTGACGTTCAAGATTGTGGACAAGAAGGTACTCAAGCGCACGGCCATCCAGGAGCAGGTGATATTTCCGCTGCGTGCCTACAACTATGCCACGGCTGTTGCCGGAAAGAAGGACGAGCGTACCGTCTTTGTCTTTGACAAGTTCACCATTCCCGCCGACAAGATGCTGGTGGTGGAGATGCACGAGAAGAGCGGAGGCCGTCACCAGAGCTTCACCGTGGAGAGTGAAGATATCGTGAGAGCGAGGGTGATCAATGAACTTAAAGTGAAATGACCATGAAGAAGTATCTGTTTCTTTTTGCCGTATGCGTATCGCTTGCCCTGTCATCGGGGCAGGCATACGCCCAGCGTTACCTTCCCGGAATGAAGGGTGTGGAACTCAGGGGAGGCTTTGCCGGAAGCCTGCAATCTCCGGTTGACTGGTACACGGGGTTTGCCGTATCGGGCTATACGAAAAGGGCCAACCATTGGGTGGCTGGCGTGGAATACCTGCTGAAGAACTACGGCTATCGCGGGACTTCCGTTCCACGGGCCCAGTTTACGGCCGAGGGCGGTTATTACCTGAAGTTCCTGTCCGACCCGGCGAAGATATTCTTCCTTTCTGTCGGCGGTTCCGCCCTGGTGGGATATGAGACATTGAACTGGGGAGAAAAGGTTCTGTATGACGGTTCCATGCTTTCCTACCGGGATGCCTTCGTCTATGGCGGAGCCCTGACGCTGGAACTGGAAAGCTATGTGACTGACCGTATCGTGCTGCTTGCCCATGTGCGCGAACGTGTGCTTTGGGGCAGTTCTCTGGGAAAGTTCACGACACAGTTCGGGCTTGGAGTCCGTTTCATCATCAATTAGACGCCTATGGATATAGAGATGATCAGAGGCATTCCCATTGAGGAATTCCTGTCCCGTCTGGGACATGAGCCGGTCAGACGGCACGGCGACGAATGCTGGTATCTCTCCCCGTGCCGTGAGGAAAGGACACCTTCGTTCCATGTGAACACCCGCAAGGGTGTATGGCACGACTTCGGTACCGGGCATGGAGGTGACATCTTCACCCTTGCGGGAGAACTTTCAGGAAGTGACGGCTTCATGGCACAGGCAAGGTTTATCGCCGGAGTATATGGAGGCACAATACCTGAATATGCCGGACAGAAAAAAGGGAATAAAGGTATCAGGGCAGAAAAGCGGAAAGAGGCTTCCCGCTTTGAGGAAGTGGTACGGAGTCCCTTGTACTGCAATGTCCTGCTCGGTTATCTGAAGGGACGCGGCATTCCTGCCGAAATTGCCCGTGCAGAGTGCGAGGAAGTACGGTTCCGGCTGTACGGCAAGCGGTATTTTGCCGTCGGCTTCAGGAATATGAGCGGAGGCTATGAGCTACGGAGCAGGTTCATGAAATGGTGTCTGCCGCCCAAGGATATTTCGGTTATCCGCAATGGCTCGCTTACCTGCAACCTGTTTGAGGGTTTCATCGATTTCCTTTCGTGGAAGGTACTCGGCATCAGCCGCGGTGAGGACTATCTGGTCCTCAATTCGGTGGCCCTGCTTGAACGCTCGTTCCCTTATCTGGACCATTACGGGAAGATCCGGTGCTACCTGGACAATGACGATGCCGGAAAAAGGACACTGGCCGTCCTTCGGAAACGCTACGGTGACAGGATTGACGACTGTTCCGACCTGTATGCCGGATGCAAGGACTTGAACGAATATCTGGAAAGCAATTTTCCGCCTGAACAGTAATTTTTTTTATAAACCGTTAAAACAAGAAATGAATATGAAACCGATTATGAACAAGAAAGGGCTGTTTGCCCTTGTATGCGCCCTGATGGGCATGACCTTCAGTATATTGACCTCGTGCAGCGATGACCTTGACGTGCAGCAGTCCTATCCCTTTAAGGTGGAGACGATGCCGGTTCCCAAGCGTATCGTGAAAGGCGAGACTGTGGAAATCCGCTGTGAACTGAAACGGGAAGGACGGTTCTCCGACGCCCGCTATACCATCCGCTATTTCCAGCCGGACGGTGAAGGCAAGCTGCGCATGGACGACGGGATGGTACTGCTGCCCAACGACCGTTATCCCCTGGACAGGGAGGTGTTCCGCCTTTATTACATCTCCGAGTGTGAGGACCAGCAGAGCATCGACATCTATTTTGAGGACAACAGCGAGCCGGCACAGCTTTTCCAGCTGACCTTCGATTTCAACAATGAGACGGAGGATGAGGATACCGTGGTTACCTCCGGCGGTAAGGAACAGCCTGTCGTCATCGTATCACAATGAACCTGACCTGCCTATGGGAATAAGAGCAAGATTGTTTGCGGCGTTTTTCGCCATAGCCTGTTTCGGTAGCATACCGTTGCGGGCGGAAAATCCGGTAAAGGAGAACCAGGACAGGTTCAGCCTTGCGGTCGAGTGTATCAAGCGGTTCGAGGGTTGGCATGGAGAAAAAAGACACTGGCCTTATGTCGGGTACGGGCATAAGGTCCTTCCCGGGGAAAGGCTGACCAATGACATTACTAAAGAACAGGGGGATTCAATTCTGAGAGCGGATTTACGTAAGCTGTGCCGTATGTTCAGTTATCTGGGACGTGATTCATTGATCGCCGCTGTTTTGAGCTATAATGTGGGGGCATACCGTCTGAAAGGTTACGGCAAAATGCCCAAAAGCAAATTGTTGAAGAAGCTGGAGACCGGAGACCGGAATATCTATAAAGAGTATATCTCCTTCCGGTGCTACAAAGGCAAAGTAGTGCCGAGCATTGAACGAAGAAGGAAGGTGGAATATATGCTGCTTTTTGAAGAATAAAAGAAAATGGAGAATCTTTCGGCATCGAGCCGACTGTCTTTCTCTGTATTTGTTATATACTGACTTATCATACGATTGAAAATCCACTGAAATACATATATTTGTACTTAAATATCAAAATCACACAATTTTGAGATGCCTATGTTTAATTTGGCGGAAAGGAGGCAAGCGATGAAAAAACAAGAATTAAAGAAGTATTCCAAAATAGTAATTATAGCTTCCGTAATTGGTCTGTGTGTTTGTGTGTCGTTGTATTTTGTTTTTCCTATTCCCAGAGGTAGTAAAGTTAATAGTGATTATTATACCTACTATAAAAATATCAGAGGAATATACTATATCTCGGTTGAACACTCGCTTGAATTGATAAATCACGGCAGTTGGGGCTATCTCAAAGATGTGGACGAATCAACATTTACTGTATTAGATAACCAATGGGCAAAGGATGCAACCCATGTCTGGTTTGGAGACAAGTTGATAGAAAACGTAGATGTCAAAACATTCCATATCAATGCCAGTGGAGTCGCTGTGGATAAAGACAATGTTTATATCCGAGACTATTCGGGTAACGGTTCATACAGTTCCTACATAAGCCCTTCTCACAGTGGTATAGACGTCGAAACAGCAGAATACTTTGTGTATCGTCTCGGTTCCAGACAGGACGAATGGATTAGGGATAAAGACTACGTTTATCACTATGATAAGAGAACGGATGTTGACAGAAACAGTTTTAGAATTATAGGGGAGGACTGGTTTATTGACAAGAACTATGTCTATCTGACCGTGTATAATAATAAAACTCAAGCGTGGGATTTATGTCGCATAGACTCCTTGCAATATCCTATCGAGGCGGGTTACAGTTATTTCCGTAATGGCAGGAATGTCATTTATGGTGATTCTGTAATTGTCCGGGATATAGATATTCGGCGTTTTGAGGAAATCGGTGTCGGCAAGTATTTAGTTAATGATATGCTCTTCTTGAATGGAGAACCTTTCCTCAAAGACTCATTGGACGTAAATAATGCCACATTCTATTTTTACGGGCGCATTGTAATCGACAAACATCATGTCTTCTTTGACAGGAAGCAACTGAATGATATCGACGCCGCTACTTTTCGTCAAATAAGCAATGAGGTCTTTGAAGATAGAAACTACATCTATACCATAAAAGAAAATTCATGGAAAGAAGAATATCCATTCGATAGAAAAAGGAAAGAATAATCAAATATACTTACCAATTGTCTCTAAAATTAATTTAATAGGTTACAAAGCAAAAAATAGATAACAGTTTAACGTTGTTCCTCATCCAACCATTAAATTAGAGCCGAGTTTGTCACTCAGCTCTAATTTTTATATATAGAATGAAATCCAATTCTGTTGCCGTTCAACTTACCAGAACCGCATCCTGTATTTCCACCTCTGCGGGCAGACGGGAAAGCAGGAGTTCCGCCATGGCTCCGTTCTGCGGAATCAGTGCCGGGAAATCCGTTCTGCCCGGCTTATATATCTCAGTCGCTACATTATACAAGTCCCAAGCGGTAACCTGTCCCTTTTCGCGGACCAGTTTCAGCACCTCTTCCGTGAAGATGGAAATCTGGCTCTGGTTCAGCGGGTAGGTTTCCACGGAGGATGACAGGTTCCTGTCCGAACTGTCATGGGAGACACGCAACGCTGTCAGCAGTCCGATATACATATATACTTCCTCCAGTGAGACGATTCTGCGTTTCAGTCGCTGAATCCTTGCGATGTCCTCGTTCATGTTCACCTCGAAGTTTGCCAGCCATCCGTCCACCGTCTCGAATACCCCTTCCGTTGTCACCTTGTTCTTTCCGTAATTGCAGATGCTCCTTTCCGGCGAGAGGATACACTGGTTATGGCATACTTTCACGCACGGGCCTATGGCAGCCTGTATGCCGTCCTGATGGTAGGCGACGACCAGCGTTGTTGTCAGCTCGTCCGTTTCCCAGTCCTTGATCCGGATGGTAGCGAAGATGCGTCGGAGGATGTGGGCTTCCACTGCTTTTTCACCAAGTGTCTGTTCCACCTGCGGGAGAATGCTTACTCCCGGCTGTGTCTTGTTCCTGTTCTGTGCCGCGAAGATTTCTTCCACCTCGTAATCGAGGTTGTACTTCTCGCAAATGTCCATCATACGCTGCAGGACCTGGT
Organism: Bacteroides sp. AF25-38AC; assembly: GCF_003602995.1. Lineage (NCBI taxonomy): Bacteria > Pseudomonadati > Bacteroidota > Bacteroidia > Bacteroidales > Bacteroidaceae > Bacteroides > Bacteroides sp. AF25-38AC. The sequence goes on from NZ_QTMD01000018.1 coordinate 23,264, forward strand.
AGTGATAGATGCCCTGGACAGGCTTGCCGTAGATGTCATTTTCTTTGTAGGTACGCTGGAGAGTCTCGAAGTTCATTACTTCGATTCCGTTGTTCTGAAAATCAAACTGCTGTTGTTTTTCCAATACTGCCATTGCTTCCATAATCTTGAATTTTATAAAGTTAATACTATGATTGTCTATTTTTTTCAGGTATGTATCTGCCATCCGTGGAACGGTTCAAGTGTCACGGCAAAAGACTGGTCCGGTATTCCGTGATAGAGCAGACCGCCTACGATGCCGATGCTTCCGTCGGGATAGCGTTGCGTGAAGCCGAACGAGTACGGTGCATGGTCATAATAGAGCGAGATTTCGCTTGGATGGTCTGGATTTTCCTCCCATTTTTTCAGTCTGTCCAGACAGTTCTGGAGTGATGTGTCACCGATGGATTCGGCGTAACGCTTTACATTCTGGAAATGTTCTTCATTCAGGATTTTCATGAGTCATTGTATTTTATCTGTTAAACACGTCCGGCTCCGGGAGCCGGTATTTTTTATTTTTCGCCTGCCTGACTGTCCCGTGACCGTACCCGCAAGGTTTGGCGAAAGAAAATACCGCAGCCACCGGCGAGGATGATTTTCTTTCAGCCAACCCCATAGGGGCCTGACCTTGTCCGGGTACGTTGGACACGGGACTACCTTTGCAGGGAGGAAAATAAAATATACAGGTTATGTGTCGTTGTATTTTCTTGCAGGCATATCGGTGAGAAACCCTTTGATTTGTTCGTCTTTGACAAAGGAATGGTGTATTTTTGCAAATCCTAATTTGAAAAATCATGGAAGATTATATAAAGAAAGCTGCGGATGCTTTCCTTGTGGAGCGTCCGTATGGTATGCGTGTGGATTACAGTAAGCGGGGATACGTGCTGTTCAACCGTAACCTCAATGTGTTGGGCAATGGGGAATATGCCCGCCTGGAGGAACTGCCTCTGGAGGAGTTTGATGTGGACGAGATTCCCCTGGAAGGTGAAATCATAAAGGAACATGCGGGTTTTACCGACGTATTTTTCTATTCGGACTGTACCAATCCCTATGCAGGGTATGTGCTGGATCTGAAGAAGCTCAAGGCCTATAACCAGTTTATCTATCCCTTGGCGATGATACTGAACAGGAAGCTGTAAATCCTGATATGTCCTAATAATAGCGGTAACAGTTGCATAGGATGGCTGTTACCGCTTTGGATTTTATTGGCTGATTTCATCTTCGGCAAGGAATGCAAGATAGTCTGTTACAGCCTTATGACATCCGGTAAAGTCGGGAGTACGGCGGCCTTTGTATTTTCTGAAACTGACGGTTCCGTTCCGGTCAATTGCTGTTACATGTCGGTTGAATGTCCCTTTGGTTCTGATATGGATGTCAAAGCCGTCCCTTCCTGTGATTTCAAGAAACATTTCTGCCGTTATTTTCTCACCGTTCAGGAATTTCCGTTTGTTTTCGTCGAGTTGTTGATGCCATCGGGATTCTTTTTCCTTTCTTTCCTGTTCTTCTTTTCTTTTCCGTTCCAGACGCTTTTCTTCCTGCCTTTTTGCATACGTCTCACGGGCCTGTACCAAAGGGGTGGAGTCAAGACCGAGGGCATTGAATACATGGACAGACAAGAGTGGGATGATTTTTCCATCCTCTGCATCCTTCAGGGTGTTTTCAATCCAGTTTCTGCAATAGGTCGCTGCTTCTTTCCGGTGCCCCTCCTTGTCAAGGATTCTGCGTGAATATTGTCCACAGGAAAAATGGATATCACCTATCTTGCAGATTACATGGAAACTGTCTTCACTTTCGTTTCCATATTCGTTTTTTCTTGCCAGCGAGATGAATACATTCTCCGCATACGGTTCAAGTTCCATGTATGGGGCAACGATGGTGTTGCCGTCAAACTTGTATTTCAATACTTTTACTTTCATATTTCTATTCAGTTCTTCTGTCGGTACATATTTCTTCTATTATCTCTTTCTCTTTTCTCTCACCTTTGAGGAAGGCGAACAGCCACCGGAAAAAGAACGGGGCATGGTCTGTCCCCAGTTGTGAGCTTTCCCCGTTCCGGGTGGCGCATATTGCAAACCGTCCCAGTCCGAGACTGTCCTGTGGCGGTACGATATGGAATGACAGGTTTCCCGTACCGTTTATGTGAAGCCCGCCACGGTATGTGTAGAAAGTCTTTGCGGCTCTACTGTCCGTATCAATGTCCACCCGGCTGTAACCGTGGCGTTTCAGTTCTCTGATGATTTCCCTGTTTGTCATAATTGTATCTGTCTGATTGGATTTGAAATGTTCTGGTGTATTGTTCCCGTATTTGGGGATACGCCGTGTTCTGACACCCACTTCCGGTATGCTGTGGCATATTCCTGTCTTTCCCGTTCCAGACTGCTTTCCGTCTCCGGAGTATATCCGAGCAGGCGTATGTATCCGCTGTTGCAGCCTGTCAGTTCGCAGCGCATTCCGGCTGCCTCCAGTTTCCCGATGCGTTTCTGTGCCGTCTTCGCGCTTGAATACTCCTTGGGCCAGAAATAATGTTCGCCCTGTGAACCGTAAAAGTCTTCTCCGAGTATCATTTCCCCGATATGTCTCCGGCTTTCGATGAAGCCGAACCGGGCTTTGCCCAGTGCCTGACGCATAGCCTTGTGTGCAGGTCCCTCGGGAAACCTGAACACTTCAGGACTGTCTTTTCCCGTAATCTTCGGCAGTTCCATCCGGTACGGCTGTCTGTAGCTGCCGATTCCGAGCGTGAGGTAGAAGTTGGTGTGGAAATAGTCCGTCATTGGGTCGCTTTCATCAAAGTTGTACGACATGACAAAGTCCCTGACGTTTGTCATCACCTCCTTGGCCCGGTCGGTCAGACTGTCCGATGCCTGGATGTTGTAGTGGTTGATGTCTCCCTGTACCTTTCCGGACTCTCTGGTGAAAGCCTCGAAGTCCGCTTTCATCAGCCGGATAAGGATTGAGTTGTATCCGTCCCTGCGGACCGAGAAGGTGTATCTCGGATAGGTCTCCTTGAGCCATGCCCTGACCAGTTCCGTGATTTCCGGCGCGGACTGCCCGTTGTAGTTGCGCCCTTTCCAGCGGTATTCATTGTACACGTATTCGGTGTATTCCTTTGCGGTGGCATCCTGAAAGTCGTGTTCGTAGCCTGTCGGGGTTGTGGAAATGCAAGGCTTGTCTTTCCAGACCTCGAACAGCTTTCCGAATTCGGTATTCACCTGCTGCATGAGGGCAGTGTCACCACCCTTGTCCGGGTGGTGAAGCATTGCCAGACGGCGGTATTCTTTTTTCAGCTCCGCCAGTGAGTGTATGTTCTGAAAATAAGTCATAGTGTAGATATTAAAGTCCCGCAAGACGGTTGATGAAATATATCTGCCAGTCCTGGTCGAGTCCGAGGTTGCTGCACGCGATTTCGAAGTCTTCGCTTCTCAGGTCGTTGTCTTCCTGAAGTTCCTGCAGGTTTCTTATCTCGTCGTCCAGGTATTCCTGTGCCTCTTCCTTACCGCAACTGCATGAGTTGCAGATCAGGTCAATGATGTTCCGTGCCATAACCGTTGTCTTTAATTGTTTGTCAGGTATATGTTCCTCTTCTCGTCATAGTTTTTGCCGTTCCACCATTCGTCGGCGGCCTCGGCGAATGTCTGTCCGGAATTGGCTGAAGGGAAATCGGATGTCTTGAATCCGGTCAGGTATTCAAGGTTATCGGTGCTGTTGGATTTCCACCATTCCTGCATCTTTTCCAGAAAGGATTGTTTGGAGCAGGTTTCCACATTGTCCTCACAGCGGGAACACCAGATGTCATCGTCCACGTCACTGTGGTATTCATTCGTGTTTACATCCACCCATGCCTGGATTTCAATCTCCGTTGAACCGCAATCATTGCACACCTTGATTTCGGAATCGTCCGGGTGTTTGCGTCTGGCTTTGCCGTCATACAGGCTGACGGCCCGTTCCACCAGCTTTTCCCTGTAACGGTCCGTCAGTTCCGCATAGAACCGTTCAGCGGCTCCGAATATTCCCTTGTCCGTCATCAGAGACCATTTTTCCCAAAAGTGTGGGTGCATTTCCTTGAATACTGTCCTGCACTCTTCCTCGCACCAGGCATTCCACATATAGTAGAAGAAGCTCGAGACTGCATTTTCCGCTTGATATTTCATAATGTTGTTTTTATTTAAGGTTATACATCCTTGCAAAATAGCTGTTCACTTCAGGGATCCTTTTCTTGTAATAGGGCTGGTTGTCTCTGCACCAGTCCGCCAGTTCCTGTTTGTTCCTGAAAGGTTCCCTCCAGCTTTGCCCGCTCATGATCATTTCCACCTGCGGGGCCAGTTCCCTGATGAACGCTCCGACAGTCCATCCTTCCCAGACGTATCTGTCCATATTGATTTTTGTTGCCATATTGTCTTTCGTTTCAAGAGTTTCCTTTTGTATTTTCAAGTCGAAGCCTTACTGCTTCGTACATTTGATTAAGCCAATCAATGTTGCTGGCTCCGAGGTCGTAGGGAGTGTAGCAGGCCACTTCGTCCCCGCTTTCCTTCTCCAATGCGATTACTGTCATACTATCCTCCGTAACTTTAAGCTTCGTTACCCAGCATTCATACGGATCTCCGTTTTTCCCGAACCAGATGACCCATACCGGATCGTCATTGCTGTCACAGAATGAGATTTCTTTCAGTCCGTGCGCATCGAGCAGTTGCTTGATGGCTTCGATTATGTCCTTACGCAGTTCTTCAATCCTGTCGCTGAAACACATGGATGTGTATCTGACCTTGCCTTTACCGTCCCGTTCCCTGACAGACAGGATCTGCATGTCGGGGTGAGAGCCGAATCTCCAGTCTGTCACCTCGTCGTCATCGCGGGTAGTGTGTATGTTGCCGCCCAGTACCAGGCCGCAGTCTTCCGCTATCATTCTTTCCGCCTCGTCGCGGTCTTCCGCCACGACCTTGTAGGTACCCTCGAAGGAGTACCTTACTCTTACATCGTATTTTGCCATAACTCCTATGATTTGGTTAATGATTTCTGTTGTTGATTCTTATTCCTGGTTCTCGAACGATTCCGGTGACAACCGGTACAGTTCAGCCAGGTTCAGCCTTGCCATCGGGTATTCCACCCATCCGCTTTTGCGTCTGTATCCCGTGTCTTCGGCAAGGCTGTTCCTTATGAGGAATTCCATCGCTTCCGGATTGTTGTTGGTGTCAATGAATGCCTTGTCGGGAATCCCGAATGCCGGGGAGTCTTCCAGATTGACGGTAAGTACCGTGTATAGTTCCCCGTTGTCCGGTGATTCCAGACTCAGAACCGGCCATCCGTTCGGGTAGAAGCCGGTGACAAGCCTGAATTCCTTTTCATGGTACCGGAATGTCCTTTCAGACCGGTTTTTCCCGGATTCCTGAATTTTGAAGTCGTCTTCTCCTTCAGTGAATGTCCTCACCGGGCAGGACACATCGTAATGGCAGCCGTCTTCGTGTCCGCACAGGTATTCTTTTCCCTTGAATAGGATGATTGCATATTTCTTTTCCATGATTTGATATCTTTAAGTGACCATACTTGATTTATGAAGCGACAAGACCTATCTTTTCTCCGAAGAAGGAATCGCATACCCCGTACACATGCTTGATGGAGCATTCATATTTTGAGTTCTCGCTGTCAAGACGGAAGCGGAATCCGTGATAGTCCCTGACTTCCAGTTTCAGTCTGACATCTTTCAGGAGTTCCATTTCCAGGAGACTTCCACCGCCGTACATGGAGCTGAAGATGCCGCAGCAGTTGCCTTTGGGAATAATGACTTCCCCAAGCGAGAATCCGGCATCATAAAGTTCCTGCAGGCTTACCTTGCCGATATAGGTCAGCAGGTTGGCACCGCAGCAGGAGTTGATGAGTTCATGGTAGAACTGTTCATAGGATACCTGTTCCTTGCCGTCCCTGTATTTTTTGTCGGGGAACCGGCCATATACCGTGTAGCCTTTCTCCACCAGCATTTTCTTCACTTTGGCTGGATTGAGGTTCAGCGCGTCTATCATATCCCCGAAATAGGATTCCTTGTACCGGTATCCTTCCTGCGATTCCAGCCAGTTGGAATTGATGCAGTCGTAGTTTGACAGCATCTCGACACGCACGGGGATGTCATCCGTGTTTTTGAGAAGTTCTTTCAGCGTGTCAGAGTCGTTTCTGTCATAGATTTCTTCCCTGATTTCGTCTTCGTGTTCTTGAAAGAACTTGTCCACTTCCTCTTCCCCGAAATCATGGAAACGGATACATTCATCCTTCAGCTTTGAGACGATTTCACGGACAGCTTCCCATTCGGCGTCACCGTACCATTCGTCCACTTTCTCCCACAGACTTTCACAGCTCCTTTCTTCCAGACACTTCTGGATGGTGTCACGACAGTTGTCGAGATTGTCGTTGTAGTCCACCCATACCAGCGTGTAGGACTTGTCCATGAGCGATTTAACGAATTCCATTGTCAGTCTTTCCTGTTCTTCCATTTCTGTTACCTGTGTACGGCAGGATTCTATTTCCCGTACATGTCGTTTATAAATGAGAAGAGCGACCTTTCGGTCGCTCCCTTGTCATTCGTTCTCTTCCTTGAGCCTTTCATATTTCTCTGTTTCCATTTCCGTCTCGCCGTCGAAGTGGAAATGTGCCATATGACCGTATCCGGTTTTAGGCTCACCGCCGCATTTGTGCAGTGCGGTGTCTATTTCCCAGTCGGTATCACCGATGCCGAGGGATATGTATGTCCCTCTGAGCATACACCCGGCCAGCCTCAGTGCGGCATCCTTCCTTTTTTCCCGGCGGAGCCTGTCAAATGCCGCGAGCGCGATTTCCCGGTTGGGTATTTTTATCGTAGTTTCCATATCGTTTCATTTTCAGTTTGCCGTTTCCTTGTCTTTCCCGCTGTCTTTTGCTGCCAGGACACCGAAAGGCAGATCGAGTATCCTGTGGTTAAAACATAGCGTTGAATTGTAGTCCGTGCGTTGCCAGAGGGTAAAATGGTCTCCGGCGAACGACCATCTGAAATAGCCTGACAGTGAGCCGAACTGCGGATTGACATTCCTGCTTATGAGGAAGCGGTTCACATCCACGATGTGTCCCGCCGTCAGTAGTATGTTCAGTATTTCCACGAATGCCAGCTGCGAGTATGGGTCGATAGGCATTACAGGTCCTTTGAAGTTGATTTCCATATCTTTTGTCTTTTAGTCATAATTGTCATCAAATATTTCGTAACGGAATGTAAGCATGTCGCAGTAGTAGCTTGATACGCCCGTGTATATCAGGGCATCTTCTCCCGTGTCCGCGTCTTCTTCCGTTTCCGTGACGGTATCCCCGTACAGGTCATGGTAGTGTGATACCATCATGTGCGGGTCATCCGTGGTGATGTCATATCCGTAACTTCTGCTCCAGCTTATGAAAAACTCCGTTTCTTCCTCTTCGAGCCTTTCAAGGGCATCCCTGATCTCGAAGAAGTTGGGACAGAGCCATTCACGGCTGATCAGTGTGTCCGGAATGTTTTCCCATTTCGGATACCGGTATTCCGGTTCCTTTTCCCCGGGAAACAGGTCGGAACAGGCACTCAGGAACTCGCCCATGTCGCTGTAGTCGGACAGGTGCAGCCAGTAGTCCCTGTAATCCTTTATGTCAATGAGATGCTGTGTGGTCACGGCAATCTCTGCATTGTTCAGATCCATATTACTTGTCTTTTATGTATGTGGATGCCGGGGATTCCATTCCACCGACCTCGACAAGGTGCCGTGTCCCGGCTGTGCAGGGTTTTTCGGGAAAATACCGCAGCTCCGCGAGGATGATTTTCCTGAAAACCGCCTGCGGCCTGACCTTGCTCAGCCGATGGGGACGCGGCTTACCTTTGTCGGTGGGAATGGAACTCCCGGTCTTCTTCATACGGTTCATATTTATTCTGTTATGCGCTGGCTTCCCCAGCTGATGTGTATTTTGCCTTCACTGTCCTGCGTGCGGATGAGCAGGCTGTCGATGACAGACATTGTGATGTCGAACTCCTCGAAGATTTCTGACTGTTCTTTGACCTCACCGGTCTTGATGAATTCGTTCAGACGCTCCTTGGTCAGTACCAGTGCCATCAGGTTCTGTTCGACCGAATCTTCGTAGGTGACGTAGTGGACATCCTTCATTTCTTTGGAATCGAGACGGATGAAACGGAAGTAGAACTGTTCCATACGGGGGATGTTCCACTGCAGGGATTCCAGTATCACGTCGTTGCAGGTAGGTATGTTCACGGAGCTGCTCAGGCTCTGCTGTGTGCATATCAGGATGCCGTTGATGGTGGAGTCGAATTCGGTCACGATGCTCTGCCGTTTCTTGAAGGCTACATCTCCCTTGACCACAAATACAGGTCTGTCGGGAAAATGTTCCCGGATATAGCTCTCGTAGAGGTCGAAGGCCGCCAATGTGGTACATCCGATGGCAACCTTACCCGGTATTGTCCTTATGAGCCTTTCAATATAGCGGGTCTTGGAAGGATAACTGTCACCGTAGTATCCCTCTATCAGGTGAGGTACCGAACAGGCTTTGATAAGCAGCTTGATCTGCCTCATGAGTCTCAGTCCTGCATCCTTTTTCGTGTCTCCCGTGCTGTTGTAGTACAGCTCACAGATGCGGCAGAATTCCTCGATGATGACACGGTATACCTCGTGTTCTCCTTCCGAGGGACGGACGGTATGTGTCCGTATCCGGTATTTCTCTCCTGCGAAGTCCCTGAATTTACGGGTGATGACCGTTTTGCCGATAAGTTCGGAGAGTTCGTCCTTGTTGTACACGTCCTGGTTCTGTTTCTCGATGCCGAATACAGTGGCTTTCCCCGGACAGTGGCAGGCACGGAAAAGGACATGCCCCCTGAAGGCGGGGAACGGTGTTCCGTAATCCGGGTTGTTCTCTTCCTCTATCTCGTGGTCCCTGTTTTCGTGGTAGACCTGCGGGCTCCAGCATATCATATTTACGGAGTTGTTGTAGAGTAGTTCGAACTGGCTGTACAGTTCCGCGATGTTGTTGCGGGTGGTTGTTCCCGTGTCGAGGATCTTGTACCTGAGCCTCCTGAATATGCACAGGATGTTTCTTGTACGCTGCGATGTGGGATTGGTGATTTCGTCCGACTCGTCGAAGACAAGGCACAGCTTGCCGGAAGTGCGTTTCACGAAACGCATCAGTCCTCTTTTCAGTTTCCGGAGCATGGAGGTGGAGACGACAAGGAATGTCCCTTCCGGTATGTTGTTGAGGTCGCCGGCGGTCTGTATTGTACGGAAGCGTTCCTTGTTTATGGTAAGGAACGGTATCCAGGTCATGTTGGTGGCGATGGCCGGGGCAAGTATGATGACGTTCTTTGCCTTTCTGAACTTGAGCAGGTATTTCGCCCTGTGATAGACGGCGGCGGTCTTGCCTGAACCCTGCTGCCAGTTCAGCAGGGCGTAGCGTTTCTGCAACACGAGGTTCAGGTCGTGTTTCTGCAAGTCCGTGAATTCGCAGACTTCACCGTCCTTGTTGATGAATGTGGTGCGGTCCAGGTATTCCTTCAGGCCGGCATCTTCCCGCATTTCCGCAAACTGGAGATTCTGGGTCTCGTATTGCCTCTGTTTGCGCCGTATCAGTTTACTGGCGGCACGGATCTGCCGCATGTTCTTTTCTGTGACGTTTTCCGGCATCGGGAGTTCGGCCCTTCCGAGTATGAGGTCGTTGATGCCTGCGGCCTTGTGCGTGACCTTGTCAAGCAGACGCGGGGCATATTGCTTCAGCTTGAAGCCGTAGGATGTCTTCACCAATGCCACTTCCTTGCGCGGCACCACGTTCTGCGAGGTGATGTACCTGCGGATGATGCCGAGAACCTTGCCGGTGGTCAGCTTCTTGCGTTCCCATTCCTTTATCTGTTCCCGGGTGGCATTTTCCGGCGGTTTCTGGTTGCGGAATTTGGACACCAGCGCCTCCGCCTTTTCGACATGCCTGTTCAGCACGGCATGGGCTTTCAGCTCGTACATGTATTTGGCGAGCCTGTACTCGAACTGTTCCAGCTCTTCTTTGTCTATATGGTTGCACTCCCGCATCAGCTGGAGGCGCAGCCGGTGTTTCATTTTCCGCACTTCGGCTATGCGTTTCTTCAGCTCATCCATGCTGACAAACTCTTCCGCGTTGTAGGGCTGCATTTCAATATGGAGGGAACGGCGGAGGAATACCATGATTTTTGTTGCGAAATTCTGCACGCCCACCGTAGAGAAGGCTGAATGTTCCAGCCTGGTCTGGCCGATGAAGGAGAAATTCGAGTTGATTTTCGCCACGCGTGTCTTTTCCCAGAACTCGTTCTGCATGAAGGAGAGAGGGACGATGACCATCAGGATTCCGGCAGGGTTGAGCACGTCATAGGCCTTGTCCATGTAGAATTCCTGCGACAGCCTGTAATCAAATTTCAGGTTGAAGGGCGGATTTCCGACAATGATGTCGAAACGCTGTTCGGGATTGTACAGCTGTATGTCGCATTTCTCGATATGAGCTTCCGGGTAGAGGTATCTGGCAACGGCCACCGCCTTGCCGTCAATGTCGAATCCGTAGGCATTGTGCAGGTTGGGCAGATGGTTGAAGAAGTTGCCCATGCCGCAGCACATGTCAAGTACCATTTCCGCCGATGTCGGAGAAAGGGTCTCCACCATGCTCCGGCATATGTCGTGCGGGGTGAAGAACTGTCCCATCTCGAATTCCTTCTTGGCCTCGGCGTATTCATGGTAGCTGGTGAAATCCGACTGCCTGAGGTTGTGCAGTCCTCCGATTCCCGTGTAGCAGTTGTAGATGCTTTCCTTCGGAACGAGGTCCTTGCCGGAGTCTATGGCGAAAAGGATTTTCTCGTTGATCTCGGCACGCCTGTCCTGGGGAATCTGTTGGGGTATGATGGCATACATGTCTTTTCTTTTTTAATGGTTGGAAACGAAGACACCCCGCAAGGATGTCTTACGGGGTGTCTGAATAAGTATTTCATGAATCACTCTTCTCTGAGTGTGATTTCATCCAGCCGCAGCCTTCTGTAGCAGTTCTCTGCGGCCTGGCTGTCCTTGAAGCGTACGTCGATGCGTCCGTTCTTGTAGAACTTGATCTGTTCTGCGTTGCTCAGGGTGAGGTTGTACCATTCGGTTATATCCACATCGCGTCTGTCAAGGCCGATGACCATACCGCTTGAACCGTTTATCACGTCATCTGCCCCGTATGCGATACCTTCGCAGAAAATGTCCACTTTCCTTCCGCAGTCATACGAGAACTCATATTCCCGGTGGTATTCCAGATGGATGCTGTCCCAGGACACGATGTCAGGGAAAGTTATCTTGTCCTTTTTCAGTTCGGGCTTCACCTTGCTCCAGCGGGAAGGCTGTACCGTTTTCAGGAAACGGGCCAGCAGTTCTTCCTCTGCGGTCTCACGGAAACTTTTTCCGCCGAGGTGTTCAATGACCATGTCCACGTAAGTCTGGTAGACCGGACGGAATCCCATGCGCATGGCCTTCTCGTCGATTACAGGAATGGGTACGTCTACATTGTAGGTCCTGTTGAAATAGGAAATGATGCGATTCGCGAAATTCGCGTTGGCATTGCAGTTGTTGTCCGCAAGCTCGTTGATGAGGTCAAACGGTTTGAATTCGTTGTGGGTATAGTCATCCTCCCCGCTGTTGTTGAAATAGAAATTCCGTATGGAGACCTTACCGTTATCCTCATACTTGAAGCTCTTGATTTCCCGGTACCGTTCCGCTTCTTCCTTGAAGATGGCATACCAACGGTCGATACGGTCAAGCGTCTTGTAGAGCTGGTCCTGCTGGAGCTGGCAATACTGCCTGTCCTGTTCTGTAATCTTGTCCTCGTTCCTTACTTGCACGTTCAGGATACCTGTGAGCAGGTCAGTGTGGCTGCCTGCTGTTCTTGTTGCTGTTGTCTGCATAACTGTATTGTTTTAGAGATTGTCAATTTCGGGTTTGATACGGTAACAGTAGGTGATGTGGCTGTCCATGTCCTTGACCAGCTTGACCTGTTCGGGATAAAAGTTGAGACGCCGTTCCACGGCCTGGACATCTATTTTGTCCCACTCGTGCTGCGGCAGGAACCGGTTCTCATGACGGAAACACCAGAGAACGATATGGTTTTCCTGGTTGCCCTTGAACACGGTCCCTTCATAGTCCTTCAGGAACTGTAGGAAGTCCTCTTCGGTCCTGAAAGCCTTGTCGAAGCCTTGGTACAGGTTACGTGCGTCCGGACCCGTGTTTTTTGTCAGATAATACTGTCTCCATGTCTCAGTGGTGAAATCGCCGTAGAGAGGGTCAGGTTCGGAATAGGACCATAACGGCACTTTTGCCGTGAATGCGACGGCACCGTTGGCGCACGCACCGCAGTTGCCCCAGTCTTGGAATATCCCTTCCGTCCATCTGACGAACTTCAACTGGAGGGGGTCAATATGGTGGAAGGATCCTCCGCTGACACTTAAACCGATACCGTCATACTCTTCCCATATGAAAGGGATATAGGGGATTTCACAGATGGAAATCAGTCCGTCCGTATTTTTGCGTTTCTCGATGAGGGCGTTGCCGTAATATTTCCCGTATCTGTCCACATAGATGAGTCTGTCACCGACCTGTGGAATCTTTTCAGAGCGTGTCCTTTCTATCAGTTCCACATAACCGTTGGCCATATCCACGTCCTGCTGTGTCAGCCGGTGTTCATGATCGTACAGAATGTTCAGTGGTTTGAGTGTTTCCACCGTGTACTTGTTCTTTGTTGCCTGTAACATAACATTTGATTTTTTGTTAGTCCGGCTTCTGGGGCCGGAGTTCCCATAACTACAGGCTTAAAAAGGTCGTGTTCCGTACATGCAAGGCTTCGGGAAAAAATACCGCAAGCCCTCCGGGGCGAGGATGATTTTTTCCACGAACCCGAAGGGCTTGGCCTTGCTTGTACGGGAAGAACACGAATTACCTTTGCCTGTGGTTATGGGGACTCGGCTACGGTATGCTTGTTTTTCCCGATATGTTTTTATTCCGTAAGATTGCAGCCGTTTATATGGCCTTTTCAGAAAGAAATGTTATCTTTGCAGGTGAGATAAAGAGTTATTTGAAAGCATGAGAAATATGGCGGTTCGGAACAGTCCGGCTTTTTCTTATCCATTGCCCGTTCTCGTGCGAGTTTTATCCAATCTGTTGATAGTCAAATAAAACCTACCTGATTACAACAAATATAGGCAAAAGATTGCATTCTATCTAATTTCCTTGCTGCTTTCCCTATATTATGTTTACTTTGCGAATACAAACACTTTTCATTACTTCACCATTAAAATTATAACAAGATGAAACACACTTTTTTCACATTGACACTGTTTTTACTGGCCTTACTGTCAACATCATGCGGAAACAAGAAAGTAGCATATCAGAATCCCCTGCCCATGGCCTTCGGAGACCCGTTCCTACTGAAAGCCTCCGACGGCAAATACTATATGTACGGAACGGGCGGAGTATCGAACGGTTTTAAAGTATACTCCTCCGATGACCTGGTGACATGGACAGACGAGGGTCCCATCTATCAAGGCGGCACCTCCGACTCATGGACCACCGACTGTTTCTGGGCACCCGAAGTGTATGAACGGGACGGCAAATACTACCTATGGTTCAGCGCCAACTGGAAGGAAAATCCCACTAAGGAGCAAGAGAACTTCCGTATCGGTGTAGCCGTAGCCGATAAGCCTACCGGCCCTTTCAAAGACCTGTTCAACCAACCGGTATTCGACCCCGGCTATCCTATCATCGACGCAAACATACTCTTTGACGATGCTTCCGGAAAGACCTACCTCTACTACTCCCGCTGCTGCTACAAACATGCCGTTGAAAGCGAAGTTTCAGCATGGGCTAAAGAAAAGGGCTGGTTTGACGAGATTGAGGAAAGTTGGATTTACGGCGTGGAACTGAAACCAGATTTCTCTGGTATCATCGGAGAACCGGTAGCACTGCTTTGCCCGCCCCAGACAATGGACGACCCTCAAGCGGAATGGGAGAACCGCTCGGTGACTTCACATGAAGTCAACAGACGCTGGACAGAAGGTTCGTATATCGTGAAGCACAAAAATCTTTACTATATGCTGTACTCTGCAAACTTTTTCGGAGGGAAAAATTATGCGGTGGGTTATGCTACCTCCCAGAACCCCTTAGGACCATTCACAAAAGCTGCCAACAATCCAGTGCTGCAAAAGGATACAGAGCAAGGCGGCATCGTGACCGGAACCGGACATTGTATGCTCATCGATATTCACAACCGCCTCTACTGTGTCTATCATGGACGCACCGAAACCACTGGTGACGAACGAATGGTATTCATCGACCTCATAGACATCCAACCAGACGGGAAACTGGTGGTCTACGGACCGAATACGGATTTACAGAAAATCACATATTAAAGCTATCAGGCGCAGACTGTACAGCATTTCACGGTTCATTATTCCCTGTGGCTCTCCTATACATTCCGCGCCTGATGAAAATTAAAAAGGACATATCCATACACAACAATCCGCTCCATATTTGTTCCTGACTTCAATTCTATTTTCACCGGTATCCAATACAATGCCTTTCCATTCCAGTACATTTACGGAATCAGGTTTTGCAGTCCCATATGCTTTGCCATTGATATACAATTTGGCAGCTCCGCTATTGCTGAATACTTGCACACCAACGATTTTGCGGGTTCTGTTTACCAATCGTTTTCCTGCGATATATACAAACTTATCTTCTTGATTCCAGTTTGCCTTATAAAAGTAAAAGGCATCTTTCTTTATTTTCCGGTCGTAAGTCACCAGCCCCTTATCGTTGCGTCCCATAATGGATCCCTCCCTACGGCCTGCCGCCGAAAAGTCGAACATGCACCAGATGAAGTTGCACCACAAGAATTCGCGTTCCTGAAGCTGTTTCCAATTCTCCACATGATAATAAGTCTGCCAGTTTTCGGGATGCCATTGCCCCCACGGTTCCGGATGCCTCAGCGAGTCCTCCTGCTGGAATACGCATGCCCCGGCACCATACTCGCTGATGCCCATCTTCCGCTCCGGATGTGCTGCATGCTCGCGGTCTATCCAGCGCCCCATGTCATCCATGTTGTCGCCATACCAGCCGAAATACTTGTTGAAAGCAATCAGGTCGGTGAATCCGTTGAAGTCGTCATCCTGATTACTGGCTCCCATAGTGGGACGGCTCGGGTCCAACTGACGGGCCAAAGCATGAAGCTCTGCCGCCATACGCGAAGGACGGTCCAGCCAACCGGAATTTATCTCATTGAACAGCCCCCAGAACAAAATGCAGGGGTGATTGTAGTTCTGTAAAATCAGTTCCTTCAATTGCAGGCGCAAGTTTTCATCATAAGCAGGATTATTCACATAAACATTGACAAAAGGAATCTCAACCCATGCCACCAGTCCCCGCTTGTCCATCTGTTGATGCATGTATTTGGCTTGCGGATAGTGGCAAAGACGCACGGCATTGCATCCCATTTCCTGCATCAAGTCCAAATCTTCGTCATGGTCTTGCGGATAAAATGCCGAAGCGCGTTCCGCCCTGTCCTGATGCCGGTTCACGCCATTCAAACGATAAGGCTTTCCATTCAGAAAGAAACCTTTTTCCGCATCGGCATGAAAGTAGCGGAAACCTATCTCTTCTTCGCGGCGGTCTATCTCTTTCCCATCCTTACGCAATATCACCACTCCTTTATATAAATAGGGGTCCTTCACTCCATCCCACAAATGAGGCCTTTCAAGCACCATGTCCATCACCACCTTTTTATCCTCACCCACCTCTGCACTGGCAACACGGCAAAGCAACTTTTCCTTGTCATATAGTTGAAACTCCACCTCGCAACCGGTCACAGTAGTTTCCCTTGCCGAAAGCAGTGCTTCAATTTTCAAATGGGCCTTTTTCTCCGATACATCGGACTGAGTGAAGAATACACCTGAAGAGGCATAATAAGCAGGTTCTATGCAGACATCCTCCGTTACCAGCAGCTCCACTCCCCGATACAACCCGCCAAACATATTGAAGTCACCGCAAATGGGAGCGATATCCATAGTCTGAGCATTGCTGACACGAATTTCCAATACACTTTCTTTTCCCGGAACCAAGAAATCAGTCAGTTCTGCTACAAATGCCGTATAACCACCTTTATGTTGCATCACAAAATAATGGTCGATAAAAATGTCGGCAACCGTCTGTGCAGCCATCACTTTCAAGAAAAAACGTTTGCCCCGATAATGGGCAGGAACAGACAACTTACGACTGTAATTGCATAATCCCCTATAATAATCGGCATTGCCAAACATGCCATCGCCCGCATTCCAAGTGTGAGGCAAAGTAACCTTCACTATTTCCGAAGCAGGTGCCTGAAAACCCCGGTGGAAATTCCATCCTTCATTCAGTGGAATCACCTCTACGGCAAATACACATGTTGACAATATTCCCAAAGAGAATAAAAATAAAATGATGAATCTGTTCATTTTCGATAAAGTATTAGAAGGTTAATCATATTGGCAGGAACCAGTCCTTCCCTGCAAAGGTATGAAATAAATGTTGAATAATAAATGAGAAAAACACTTCAAGACACGCAAGACAACAAACGGATGACATGTTTAAGACTTATACGACCGCGATGCAACATTACAGACCTATTAATGCAACATATTTACGTTTATTTAAATAAGATATTGCTATCTTTGAGAATTCAATTTCAGATTATATAGTATGTCTTTTACAAACTATTTACACAAATTAGTGTTCCCCCTCATTATTCTGTTACTGGCTTATCTGCCGTTAGCAGGACAAACTCCGTATGTATTTCGCCATCTGAAAGTAGAAAACGGGCTTTCAAACAATAACGTAAAAACCATATTGAAAGACTGTGAAGGCTTTTTATGGATAGGGACCGCCAATGGATTGAACCGATACGACGGATATAGCTTTAAAGTGTATCAACCCAAAGAAAAAGACATCCATTCTTTATTGTCTAACGACATCTGGAACTTACAGGAAGACGGTTTGGGCAATTTGTGGATTGGAAGCGAGGCAAGATATTGTATATACGACCGAGACAAAGACAACTTCATTACCGATATTCCCTCATACCTCCTTAAAATAGGCATCCAGATAAATGGTACCTACAAAGTACATGTTGACAAAAGACACAATTTATGGGTACTGCAAGGCCAAAATGCTTTTTACTTCAATTTTTCTCATAAAACCCTTAAAACATTCAAAATAGAAAACTTTCCAGAAGAAACTCCGGAACTGAGTATCAGCGATGATGGTGAAAACCTATATCTTCTTTGGAATTCGACCTTATTGAAACTAGAGAACAACGCAAAGAAATGTAAACGGGTAGATAACATCAGCTTACCCTCCAACTCTATTATCGAAAAGCACATATACATTGATTATCATGGAGGCATCTGGCTATATTCATATACCGATGAACAAATATTCTATAAGAAAAACATAAAATCGGAATGGAACCAAATCAATCTCCATTCTAAAATAGAGACAAAAAGTAATGCGGTAAGGAGCATACTGGATGACTCGAACGGACATGTCTGGATAGGAACGGACCATAAAGGAGTATTCATTTATGACTACGTAAATGATAACCTTGTCAACCTCCTGAATACCCCTATGTCTTCCACATCCCTTGCTTCCAACAGAATAAATACAATCTACCGTGATGATTCAGGCGTCATTTGGTTAGGAAATTTCAAAAAAGGAGTTTCTTATTATCACGAAAGCTTCCATGAATTTATTGATACCCAGCATAAAGAATGTGGTGATATAGCCTCCATTTTAGAGGATAAGGCCGGAAACATTTGGCTGGGAACAGATGGGAACGGACTTTATGTAAAAGAAAAGCAAAAAGGATTTGCCATTCGCAAACTATCCATCCCCGACATAGCCATCATCAGTCTTCTCGAAGACCATAAAGGACGGATTTGGGCAGGAAGTTATCAAGACGGATTGTTCTGCTATGAGAACAACAGTATTCGCCATTTTACTCCAGAGAACAGCCAACTGCCATACAGTGGCGTATGGAGTATGAAGGAAGACCGATATGGAAACTTATGGATAGGTTATGTACTGGAAACTTTGGTTTGTTTTAATCCGGACGCAAATACTGCGACAAGTTATCTACTACCTGATGGGAATAATATCAATGTACTCAATATCTGTTATGACTATGGAGACAAAATGTATATTGGGACTACATACGGACTCTGTGTAATGGACATCGTGACGAGAAAACCCGAAATGATTTATGCCAATCGAAAAGAGACACAGCCATTCAAGCAGCTCTTCATTTCCACTGTATTCAAGGACGACAGAGATATATTGTGGTTAGCCCATAAACAAGGATTGACTGCCTGGGACTTAAAAAATGATTCACTACACTGGTTCGACGTAAACAACGGATTGTGTGACAATCTCATTAACAGTATAACCCAAGACAATCATGGTAACATGTGGCTTGCAACAAGTAACGGATTGTCTATATTGGAAGTAACCCCAGACACCCAGGAAGGAGTAGACTTTTCTTTCAAGAATCTTTCTACCAGAGACGGATTGCCAGAAAATCATTTCAACTCCCATTCCGCTTGTAAATTGTCCAGCGGAGATTTACTGCTGGGAGGCACCAGTGGCTATACATCTATAAATCCGAACAAGCTGACCGAAAAGAGCCGACCGCTGGCAAAGGTGTATTTTACAAATCTGACCATTGGCAATCAACATATAGAAGTAGACTCAATATATGAAGGGCGTAAACTATTAACAACTGTACTTGGCAGAACCCCATCATTGTCTGTCAGATATGACGATTATTTAATCTCCATCGAATTTGCCGCAGGCGATTTGCTGAATGCTGATAAAATAAGATATGCCTATAAACTGGAAGGATTAAATACCCAATGGTACTATACAAACGAGAACAAAATAGCTTTCACCACCCTTCCTCCTGGCAATTACAAACTATTGATTAAAGCTTGTAACAGTGACGGTATATGGAATGACGAAGCTAGTGAGTTGAATATAACCGTTTCATCTCCAATATATTTATGTAATGTTGCTATCATCTTATACATATTGTTTGCCATTGGTATAATATCCTATGTAATATACCGATTCAAAAAGCATCACAACATAAGACTGGAGCAACAACGAGCAAAACTGGAGCAAGAACAAAAGTTGCTCCTGAATGAGATGAAGCTAAAGTTCTTTACAAATATAAGCCATGATTTACGTACACCACTGACGCTTATCATTAGCCCGTTACAAATGTTATTGTCAGAAACCCTGGATGACGGAATACGCAAAAAACTAAATACAATCAATAAAAATGCACAACAATTACTTACATCGATAAACTCTCTGCTTGATTTCCGGAAACTGGATGTAGGAGCCGAGACAGCTCATTACAAATCGGGAGATATTGTCAACTTTATCCGCGAGATTTGCAGTACTTTTCAAGAGTATGCTCTTGACCATACCATCAGCTTCTGTTTCATGTGCGAAGTAGAAAACCTGAACATGTCCTTCGATCCGGTTAAAATAAAAAAAGTAATGAACAACTTGTTGTCCAATGCCTTCAAATACACTCCTGATAAAGGAGAAATCAATGTACATCTTTATCGCGAAGATGACAATGTATGCATCTGTGTGGCAGACAACGGACAAGGTATCATAGACAAAGACAAGAAACATATCTTCGAACGTTTTTATCAGGTGCAACAAACTTCGGAAAAAACCGGCAGTGGAATCGGCCTGCATATTGCAAACGAATATGTACATCTACACAAAGGAACAATCTCCGTTACAGACAATTTTCCTAAAGGTTCCGTATTTACCGTTAAATTGCCTATCGTCACATATGCCAGTGAAAAGGAGGAATTACTTCCGGAACTGCTAAACAATGACAAAGCTCCGAATGAACTTCCCGTTCCAAATGCGGAAGAATTGCGGTATACCATCTTGTTGGTGGACGACAACAAGGATTTCTGTAGTTTCATGTCTGAATACCTGTCCGATGAATACGCCATACAGGTTGCCTACAATGGAGCAGAGGCATTGAAGATATTAGAAAAAAACAGTGTCAATATTGTAATAAGCGACATCATGATGCCAGTGATGAATGGAACAGAGCTATGTCGGCAAATCAAAACAAACATGCAATGGTCCCACATTCCCGTTATATTGCTTACAGCCCGTATGGCAGAAGAATACAAAAGTGAAGGATTTGAGCAAGGAGCCGATGACTATATCGTAAAGCCTTTTGACTTCAAATTACTAAAGCTGCGCATCAGGAAATTTATTGAATGGACAGAAAAAAGCCATCGTAAATTCAGTCAGAAAATAGAAGTGACACCTAATGAAATAACAATCACTCCACTAGACGAACAATTTATTGAAAAAGCTATCAAAATAGTAGAAGAGCGCATGAGTGATTCCGACTTCTCTGTGGAAATGTTAGGAGCAGAATTGGGGTTGAGTCGTAGCCATCTCTACAAAAAGCTGATGTGTATCACCGGTAAAGGTCCGGCAGAATTCATCCGGATTATCCGTTTGAAGCGCAGTAAGCAACTTCTAAAGGAAAGCCAGAAACAAATTGCAGAAATTGCCTATGAGGTGGGATTCAGTTCTCCAAAAAGGTTCACTGTAAACTTCAAGAATGAATTTGGAATATCACCATCTGATTACATCCGCAGTCTAAAATGATAACTTGAAACATAAAGGTATGTTATTTGAGACATGATAGACCTATGCTATTATGATAACTTTCCATATTTGCAGTAGCTTTTAATAACAGTTATTTTTAAATCTTAAATTAAAGTATTATGAAGTTACACGCAAATGTATGCTCTCAATGGGAATGGACAAAATTGAGACAATTGCTTGTTATCGTGTTACTAGGTTTGGGTATTGTTTCCACGTATGGACAAACCAAAACAGTATCCGGTATCGTTAAATCAGAATCGGGCGGTGAGCCACTTGTAGGAGCCACCGTCAAAGTGAAAGAAACCAATACGGGCGGCATTACCGACATCGACGGCCGTTACACCATCCAGGCAAATCTGGGACAAACATTGATAGTCTCTTACATCGGCTACCGCACCAAAGAGGTGAAAGTAGAGCGCACCATCCGCATCGACATACTGCTGCAAGAAGACAATGAGATGCTGGACGAAGTAGTAGTAGTGGGATACGGTACGATGAAACGCAGTGACCTGACCGGTTCCGTAGTCAGCGTGACGGGTGACGAACTGAAAAAGTCCGTAGTCACCTCGCTCGACCAAGCTTTGCAAGGACGTGCCGCCGGTGTGCAGGTGACCCAGAATTCCGGAACTCCGGGTGGCGGTATCTCGGTCAGCATCCGTGGTATCAACTCCTTGAACGGCAACGAACCGCTCTACGTTATCGACGGTGTAGCCATCTCAGGCAACAACACCAGCAACAGCAGCGTGCTCAGTTCCATCAACCCTGCAGACATCGTTTCCATGGAAGTATTGAAAGATGCATCGGCCACAGCCATCTATGGTAGCCGCGCCTCCAACGGTGTAGTACTCATCACCACCCGTCAGGGCGAAGAGGGCAAAACGAAGGTCTCCTACGAAGGTTACTATGCCTTGCAACAGCTTCCCAAGAAACTGGAAACACTGACACTCCCCGAATATGCAGTTTACCAGAACCTCCGCGCCGCCACCATCGGCTTCGGTGCACGCGAAGAGTTCAAAGACCCCTCACTCCTCAGCCGCGGTACCGACTGGCAGAATGAAATCTTCCGCACTGCCCCGATGCACAACCATCAGATAAACATCTCCGGAGGTTCGAAGAGCATGAAATACTCGCTCTCCGGCGGCTACATGCAGCAAGACGGTATTGTATTCGGTTCGGACTTTGAGCGTTTCTCTTTCCGCGTCAACATGGACAACGACATCAACAAGTGGCTCACCACCGGCTTGCGCGCCTCCGTAGCCCGTACACAGCAGACCAACAACGTAGACGGTTCGGGTGCCATCTACAATGCCCTAAACCAGCTCCCCGAAGTGCCTGCCCGCAACCCGGACGGCAGTTTCGGCATGCAGACGGAGAACATGTATGGAACTTACTTCTCCAACCCCCTCTCCGACCTTATCCAAAACGAAAACTATAGTCGCAACACACAAGTCTATGTCAACGCCTTTGCCGACATCAAGCTGTGGAAAGGACTCGTATTCCGCACGGAATATGCCGCCAACTTCAATTACAGCAACGACTATAAGTTTACCCCCTCCTACGACTACGAGCACTTCAAGCAGCAGTCGTCAGCAAGCCGTGGAGCCGGCAACGGAAGCAACTGGACATTGAAAACTTACTTTACTTATAATAATACCTTCGGCAAACACGGCCTCTCTGCCATGCTGGGACACGAAGCGCAAGAAAACAAGTACGAGTCGCTGAGCGGCAGCCGTACCAACTTCCTCTTCAACTCCGTACACGAACTGGATGCGGGTGATGCCACAACAGCAAAAGCCAACAGTTCCCGTGGTTCATCCGCCATCGAATCATACTTCGGCCGTCTGAACTACAACTACAACGACCGCTACTTGCTGACCGCTACGCTCCGTGCCGACGGTTCGTCTTCGTTTGCCAAAGAAAGTCGTTGGGGTTGGTTCCCTTCGGTAGCATTGGCTTGGAAAGTCAACAACGAAGCTTTCCTCAAAGATGTGGAAGCCATCAACTCACTGAAACTCCGCCTGGGTTGGGGTGTAGTAGGTAACCAATGGGCGGGTTCCTATGCCTACGGCGTCACCATGGCTTCGGCAGCCTCCATCTGGGGTACTGGTTTCTATGCAGGCAACTATCCTAATCGTGAACTGAAGTGGGAAGAAACAAACTCCTTCAATGTAGGACTCGACCTCGCCCTCTTCAACAACCGCATAGAGTTCATCGCCGATGCTTATTACAAGAAAACGGACAATCTGCTGATGCAAGCTTCTCTTCCTACCTACGTAAGCGGTCTGATTCGTGCACCGTGGGTCAATGCCGGTGCCATGACCAACAAAGGTGTAGAATTTACCCTGAACACGCACAACATCCAGACACGTGATTTCACCTGGACCTCAGGACTCACCTTCTCCATCAACCACAACGAAGTGACGAAGCTCTACTCCGAATCATCCGCTATTTCGGGAATCAACGGTTCGGAAACACTGACCTACACCATGGTGGGCGAACCGGTCGGGCAGTTCTACGGCTATAAAGTAATCGGTATGTTCAAGGAAGAAGGAGATTTCTACAAGAAAGGTGCCGACGGCAACTTCCTGCTCGACGAAACGGGCAACCGCATCCAAGTAGCCATCCCGAAAGACCAGACCATCGGCAAATCGGGCATCTGGGTAGGTGACTACATCTATGAAGACCGCGACAACAACGGTGTAATTGATGAGAAAGACCGCACGTTCCTCGGCAATCCGGCACCCAAATTCACGTTCGGCTTCAACAACTACCTTTCTTATAAAGGATTTGACCTCAACATCTTCCTGAACGGCTCGGTGGGCAACAAGGCTATCAACCTGATTCGCCGCACCTTCACCGATCCCATGCGTAACAGCAACCTGCTGAAAGAAGCTACCGGCATTGCCCAAATCGCCATGCACGACCCCGAAGTGGGCGACGAGGTACTTTCCAATGTTTACGTGGCCAACGCCGATGCAGCCAAAGTACAACGCATCACTACCAGTAGCGCCAACGACAACAACCGTATCTCCGACCGCTTTGTTGAAGACGCTTCCTACCTCCGCATAAAAAACATCTCGCTGGGGTACACCTTCCCACAGAAATGGTTGCGCCGTTTGCAGATAGACCATCTGCGCCTCTACGTCAACATCCAGAACCTCTGTACCATCACAGGCTACAAAGGCTACGATCCCGAAATAGGCGCTTTGAACTACAATGTATTGCTACGTGGTGTGGACGATGCGCGCTATCCTTCGCAACGTATCTATACATTTGGCCTTAACTTCAATTTCTAATGAGCCAGACAAATCATTTATCATTTAAAATCTCAATATAGTTATGAAACACAGATTTCTAACCCTTATATCATCGCTCCTTCTGCTTACGGCATGCAGCGACTCATTTTTGGAACGTGCTCCCGAAGGAAACTACGTAGATGTGACATACTACACTTCCGACGATGCACTCGAACAAGCCACTGCACCGCTTTACAACCGTGCATGGTTCGACCTCAACTCCCGCGCCATCGTGCCGCTGGGCAGTAACCGTGCCAACGATAACTTCAGTCGCTGGGGAGCTCCCGAGTTCACCAACTTCAAGGTGACAGCCCTGAGCGAAAACCTTGCCAATGCATGGACAGGTTTCTACTCGGTCATTACAATGGCCAATGCAGTTATCAGTGATGTGCAGACCAAATGTAGCAACAGCGTAAGCGAACGTGCCAAGCGCACAGCCATTGCCGAAGCCCGCCTGATGCGTGCTTGTGCCTACTTCTACATGGTTCGCCTCTGGGGACCGGTTATCATCATCGAAGACAACGACAAAGTGGTTGCCAATCCCATGCAACCGCTCCACCGCGAAGAAGATGTGCTGGAACTCGTTATTCGTGACCTCACTTATGCAGTCGAGAATCTTCCTGAAGTGGCAACCGCCAAAGGACGTGTCAACGCATGGGGTGCAAAAGGCATGCTTGCCAAAGTCTACCTCGCCCGCTCAGGCTGGAAAGGAGGCACACGCGACAACGCCGACCTGGAGAAAGCCAAGGAACTGGCCGCTGACGTGATAAACAACAGCGGCATCAGCCTTTACGAAAACTATGAAGACCTCTTCAAGTATAAGCACAACAACAATCCCGAATCGCTCATTGCCATGCAGTGGGTGCCACTGGGTGATTGGGGCGTATGCAACACTCTGCTTGCCGACCTCGCCGGCAACAGCAAGATGACCGGCGGTGTAAACGTATGGAGCAGCTATCAGGCAAGTATAGATATGCTCCAGCAATATGAGTTGGGCGACACTATCCGCCGCAACGCCACCTTCTGCACACCGGGTACATACTATTCATACATCTGCATTGCCGACGGTGGTTATACTTACGACGGCGCCACCTCTTGCATTAAAAAAGGTGTACCGGGCGGTCCGGACGACGACAACGACGGTTATATCCAGTCCATGAACTCTCCGCTCAACACCTACATCCTACGCCTTGCCGATGTTTACCTGACCTATGCCGAAGCTTGTCTGGGCAACAGCGAAGAACTGGCCGGTGGTCCCGGCCTGGAAGCATTGAACCAAGTGCGCGACCGTGCACGTATCCCCCGCAAGGAACGCGTAACCTTCGAAGACATCATTCGCGAACGCCGCGTAGAGTTCTCGATGGAGTATTGTAACTGGTATGACATGGTATCGTGGTATCACTGGAAACCCGACTACATGCTGAATTACTTCCAGAACCAACACCGCGGCTACACAGTAGACCTCATCGTGAAAGACGAAGACGGTTACCTCCACTTCGGCAAGAAAGAAGGCGACACTTTCCTCGAAGGCATAGAAAATTGGCAGGAACCGGGCGAGAACATCGAAATCCACCACGGCAACATCCTGATGCCTTATCCGGAAAGCGATGTCATCCAGAATCCGCTACTGAACGAAGAACCGGTAGCATACGAATTCAGTGAATAAACCAAGTTATACATTCATTATCTCAAATAACGACTTTAATATGAAATATATACATTTTCCTTTTGTGTTGCTCACCATCCTGTTGGCATGCAACCTTTTCACCGCCTGCAACGATGACGAGGGCGGCGGTGTTCCCGTAATCCACCACATCCGTCTTGTCGACCCAGAGAAGGCCGACAGTACGTTCACCGATGTAAATCCGGGCACCATGATTGTAGTCATCGGCGAAAATCTGAATGATGTGCGGAAAGTGTTCATCAACGAACAAGAAGTTTCGTTCAATAGCAACTACGGCACTTCCACCAGTCTCATCCTCACTATCCCCGGCGAATTGCAACTGACGGGTGCCAACCCCGAACTGAAAGGCGAACTGCGTATCGAGACCTCGCACGGCATTGCCACGTACTCCATGCATGTACTCTCGCCCGCACCCTACATCACCCGTGTAGCCACAACCTTCCCCGTGGAGACGGGCACGCCTCTGCGCATCGTGGGCGGTAACTTCTACGAAATTCAGCGCGTTTATTTCACCACTGCCGTGGACGACATCACCAATGCACCTGTTTCGGTAGAAGTAACGGACTACACGGTAAACAAGAACTTTGACGAAATATCATTCAATGCTCCCGCAGGCCTGATTGATGAAGGCAGTCTGGTAGTGGAGTGCTATACCGCATCCGCATTTACTCCCTTCCGTCGCACAGCCCTCCCACCAAGTATCAGCAAGGTAAGCTCCATGATGCCTATCACGGGTACCACAGTTACCGTACTGGGACAGAATTTTATGGATATCGTCTCCATCACAATGGGCAATCGCTCGGTAGATCTCTCTACTGTTACCGTAAGCGAAGCTAACGATATGCTTACCTTTACCATGCCGCGTGCACCGCAAGGCACTTGCTCACTCGCCATTACCACAATGGGCGGTACTGCCGAAGTTCCGGGCTTCTATCCTTTGGAGAATATAGTATTGAACTATGACAACATCGGTTGGTTCTCCTGGGGCGGGCAAGCTGTACCCGTCACTGCCGACGGTACAGCAGCTCCTTTCTTCTCGGATGGTAAATGCTACAGCATATCAGGGGAACTTTCAGCATGGAATTACTGGTGGGGCCAATTGCAGAACGGTGCCGTATGGGGCATTGACACAGCCTTCCTGCCTACCGATACACCGACTTCCGAACTGGCTTTGCAGTTCGAATGCTTCGTGGCAGTGGAATATGGCGAAGGTCCTGTATTCCGCATCTACCTCAAAGGGAATGAGGCTCACAACTACACGAACTATCGTCCGGTGAGCGACTTCACCGGAAAAACCGAAGTAGGCCAATGGATGCAGTGCAGCATTCCGCTCTCCGAACTGGTAGACGAAACCACTTGGGGCGAGTTCCAAAAACGTGACGGTGACGAGTTGGCACTCCAGATGACAAACCCCAGCGAAAACGGTCCATACAACATCGAAATGTATTTTGATAATTTCCGAGTTGTCAAGATACAATAATTTGAATTAAATTCTGGCACAGGATTACACAAAGTGACACCTTCTTTTAAACTCTTAGACGCTGATTCAATTGAATCAGCGTCTAAAAATAAATACACCGAAATTATTAAAACGAAATTTTACCGATACCATGACACAAATCTTCAAGAAAACCTTATTAACCAGCCTGGTTCTATTTCTGATGACAGCTTGCTCTGACGATAAAAAGGAGCTGAAAATCATCGTAGAGCCTACTTCTTTCCATTTTGAACAAACGGGTGGTAGCAAGAAATTCGGTATCACCCCCAATGAACCAGCCACTTTCCAAAGTTCGGAAGCATGGTGCAAAGTAACCTCGGAAAGCAGCACTCCCGTACAGGCAATCTATAACATAACCGTAGAACCCAACACTACGCCCGACGTGCGCAACGCCATCATCACCGTCAGCGTAAAGGAGCATATACAAGAAATCAACGTGGAGCAGGCGGCCTATATCCAAAGCGATGAACCGGAAAAATACACTGTACGCGAGAATCTCACAACCCACCAACTGATTAACGAAATGGGACTGGGCATCAACCTAGGCAACACGCTGGATGCCGTGGGCGACTGGATAGACCCAAGCAACATTCTCAATTACGAACAAGCATGGGGAAGCCCTATTATCACACAAGAAATCATTGAAGGATATGCCAAAGCGGGCTACTCATCTCTGCGCATACCGGTCAGCTGGGGCAATCTGCTGTCCGACGACTTCAAAGTGCATCCTGACCTGATGGACCGCGTAGAGAAAATCCTAAACTGGACCCTCGACTGTGGCATGGTGGCTATCATCAATATCCACCACGAAAACGAATGGATTAAACAAGTACCCACCGACAGCAAAGCAAAAGAAAAATTCACTTCCATCTGGAAACAGATATGTGAACGCTTCGAAAAGTACGGTGACCACTTACTGTTCGAGCCAATGAATGAAATCGGATACGATGAGATTTGGACTCCGTGGGGCGGTAGTGAAGCCGACAAGGCAAAGGCACTGGGATACGTGAACGACCTCAACCAGCTCTTTGTCGACATAGTAAGAAACAGTGGCGGCAACAACGCCAAACGTCATCTGTTGGTGGAAATCTACAACACCAACTTGGAGTATGCTTACGACCCCTTGTTCAAGATGCCGAATGATCCCGCAAACCGACTTGCTCTTACAGTGCATTACTATACTCCCGCAAACTTTGCCATACTGGGTGGAGGCGAGGTTGTCGATTGGGGTGTAGGCCGGGAAAGCTGGGGAACGGAAGCTGACTTCAAGGAACTGAACGACAATATGGACCTACTGAAGAAGAATTGCGTAGACAAAGGAATCCCCGTCATCATAGGCGAATATTGCGCCGACTCCAGAAACAGAACAAAGGAAGTGATAAGACTCTTCTGTGTTTCCGTAACCGAAGCCATCTACTCGCGCGGCATGTGCCCAATGCTATGGGACACTCCGGGGGGACAATACAACCGACAGACTTGCCAGTTCGACGACCCTCTCTTCTTAGAAGAAATGATGGCTATTCCGGTTAAATATCCACGGAATTAAACAAATATTCATAATCAATAATCAAATAAAAATGAACAGAATCAGCACTTGTTTCGCCAGCCTATTGCTTTCTTGTGCATTGACGGCACAAGCACAGCAATATCAACTGAATTCACCGGACGGAAAACTAATTGTCAACATCGAAGCCGGGAAAAACCTCAACTGGGCGATTGCCCACGACGGTACCAGCGTTCTTTTGCCTTCGGACATTGCCATGCAATGCACCGAAGCTGAGGGAAAGCCCATTGCTTTCACCTTCGGCAAAGATGTGAAGGTGACCAAAGCTACCCGTACTTCCGTCGACACTTCCTTCCCCACTCCTTTCTACAAAAAGGCGAGTGTGAAGGACACTTATAACCAACTCACGCTGAAATGCCGTAACGGCTACAGCATACAGTTCCGTGCCTACGACGACGGAGCCGCCTATCGTTTTGTTTCCGAACTGCGCAAGCCTTTCTGCGTGAAGAACGAGATTGCCGAGTTCAACTTCGACCGCGATTACCACGCTTTCGTGCCCTATATTAACGACAATCGCGCCGGCGAGCGTTACTGCTACTCCTTCGAGTCCTACTACGATGAGGCCCCCCTCTCTCGCATGTACAAAGACTCGCTTGCCATTACTCCGCTGATGGTAGAACTGGAGAACGGAAAGAAAGCCGTCATTATGGAAGCCGGATTGTCCAACTATCCCGGCATGTTCCTCACTGCCAACCCACAGATGCCCCACGGAGTGAAGGCAGAATTCGCCCCCTATCCACAGGAAACAGTCATCGGAGGCTATGACCGCTTGAACCTCGTCCCTACCAAACGTGCCGACGTTATCAGCAAGCCCAACAATGCCCCCTACTTCTGCCCCAACGGGCGTCCCACAGGGAAACAGACCTATCCTTGGCGTGCCGTGCTTGTTGTTACCCACGACACACAACTCGCCAACAACGACATGATGCAACGCCTCGCACCCGAATGCCGCATCGCTGACACATCCTGGATTAAACCCGGAAAAGTGGCATGGGACTGGTGGAATACTTGTAACCTGACCGGCGTGGACTTCAAGGCAGGCATGAATACGCCCACCTATAAGAAATACATCGACTTTGCCGCCGAAAACCAGCTGGAGTATATCATCATCGACGAAGGTTGGAGCGGAAAGGAATCATTAATGGAAGACATCAGTCCCGAAATCAATCTCGAAGAACTGGTGGCATATGGCAACAAAAAAGGCGTAGGTATCATCCTCTGGGCAAGCTGGCGCAATCTTACGGGAGGAGGCGACATCTCCCCTGCCGTGGAACAAGTTATCAGCCACTATGCACAAATGGGAATCAAAGGTTTCAAAATTGATTTCTTCGACCGCGACGACCAACTCGCCATCTCTTCTACCGAACAACTCGCAGCATGTGCCGCCAAGCATCACATGTTGCTTGACCTACACGGACTGAAACCCTTCGGCATCCAGCGCGCCTATCCCAACATCCTCAACTTTGAAGGTGTGAAAGGACTGGAAAACAGCAAGTGGGAGCCCATCGTGAACGGTGCACCCTTGCATGACTTCCCGCGCTACGACGTTACCGCCCCCTATCTGCGCCAACTCGCCGGTCCGATGGACTATACGCCGGGAGCTATGGTAAATGCCACCCGTTCCCTGTTCCGCTCCGTCAACGACCACCCCATGAGTCAAGGTACACGTGTACACCAGATGGCTATGTACACCGTCTTCGAAGCACCCTTGCAGATGCTTGCCGACAGTCCTAGCAAATACATGAAGGAACAGGAATGCACCGACTTCATCGCCAAGGTTCCCACTACCTTTGACGAAACCATTGCTCTTGATGGTAAAATAGCCGAATACATCACGATAGCACGCCGCAAAGGAAACACTTGGTTTGTAGGCAGCATGACCAACTGGACTCCGCGTAGCTGCACCATCGACCTCTCCTTCCTCAGCGAAGGCAACTACGAAGCCGAAATCTTTGCCGACGGCATCAATGCCGACCGTGAAGCTACCGACTATAAAAAAGAAGTACGCATCGTCACTGCCAAAGACAAACTCAATGTACAACTGGCACCCGGCGGTGGATGGACAGCACGAATTACAAAAAAATGAATCTGAGAAAACTGTTTCTGCCATTGTGTTCAGTAGCCTTGTGCCTGCAATCCTATGCACAAGACAAATCCTTCCTTAAGGATATGCTCTGGTATATAGACAACCCTTCTGTATTTGAAAAAGGACAAGAGGAAGGACACGCTTGGCATATGCCCGAAAAGAGCATGCTACTGAATGGGACATGGAAGTTTTTCTGGTGCGATACACCGGAAGGGATACCTGCACACTTTTTTAACCCCGAATTCCCGGATAAGCAATGGGGCGACATCAAAGTTCCCTCAAACTGGGAAATGCAAGGTTATGGTGACAAGCTGTTCAGAAATGTATCTGCTCCCTTCGGGGTGAATCCACCACATGCTCCCAAAGAGTATAACCCTACCGGACTATACCGGCGAACATTCAAGGTACCTGCAAGTTGGGCAGCAAAAGACCAGATATTTTTAAGGTTCGAGAAAGTGGCATCCGCTTCTTTTGTATGGGTCAACGGTCATGAAGTGGGCTACAATGAAGGAGCACAAGAACCTGCCGAATACAACATCACTCCTTATTTGAAGCCGGGCGAAAACACGCTGGCTGTCTGTGTACTAAAGTATTCGGACGGCTATTACCTGGAAGGACAAGATTATTGGCGACTGGCCGGAATCTTTGACGACGTATGGTTGTACGCCACACCTGCTGTCAGGATATTCGACTGGCAAGTAATCACAGAGTTTGATAATACGTATACCGATTCGCAGTTAAGTATTCAGGTAAAAATCAAGGACTACCAAAAGAAGCCAAATGAGAATTATGGATTGAAAGCTTACTTAAAGGATAAAAACGGCAAGATTATCTGTAACTTTTCCGCAGCTCCATTTGAAATGGACGCTGCGGAAAAGACAATACAGTTGCATACCTTGGTACAAGAACCCCGGAAATGGACAGCCGAGACACCCGAGCTTTATACGCTCGGTCTGGAATTATCCAATCCGGCCGGTCTGCAGAAAGACAAGATAGAAACGGTCATCGGATTCAAAAAGACGGAAATCAAAGACGGTGTTTTTTATCTTAACGGTATCCCACTGAAAGTCAATGCACAAAATTCGCACATGCAGCATCCCGAAGAGGGACATGTCATGGACGAAGCCACCATACGCAAGGATTTTGAATTGTTGAAACAGTTTAATTTCAATGCCGTACGTACCTCTCACTATCCTCCGGTGAATAAGTATTTGGAACTGGCCAATGAATACGGGCTTTATATCATAGACGAGGTGGGCGATGAAGCCCATGCCTCGGAATGGATTTCAAGTCTCCCGGAATACGAAGAGATGTATCGCGAGCGATGCCGCAGAATGGTGTTACGGGACAGAAACCATCCCTGCGTCTTGTTCTGGAGCGCAGGAAACGAAAGCGGTGAAGGTATCAACATTACCCACACCATTGAAGAAGGGAAATCGCTGGACCCCACCCGCTTCTGGATGTATGGCGGAAATGCATTCTCCCATCCGGCAGAAGATATTATCGGACCCCGTTACCCTACTCCTATGGAACTGGAAATGCAGGTAGGCATAGGAGAGGATTCCCGACCATCGTTTATGGATGAATACTTATCGGTTGCAGGCAATGCCGGCGGTGCCCTGGACGATTATTGGGAAGCCATCTACCGACATCCCCGCCTGATAGGAGGGGCCATCTGGGATTTTGTAAGTCCGGGACTGACCGAACGGATAAGGCAAGTGGACGACCTTTCGCCCTTCCATACTCCCGCCCATCTGATGGGAAATGCCCGCTTGGTGAAGGAAGGAAAGAACACGGTGCTGGACTTGAACGGTCACGACCAATGGGTAGAGGTCTATCGTGCAGACAATGTGGAGTTGAACAGTAATGAACTGACACTCACTTGCAGAATCTACCCCCGGAAACTGGTAAGCAGTTGCGGCTCATTCATCACAAAAGGCAATTATCAGTTCGGGCTGCAACAACGCGGTAAAGACAAACTGGAATTTTATATCTATACTGATAAAAAGCATTCCGTATGCGCCTCCTTGCCTACTGACTGGGAATACAACTGGCATCAAGTGACGTGCGTCTACGACGGACAGAAAATGTCCATCTATATAGACGGAGCAGAAAAGGCCTCCACACAAGCATCGGGCAATATCCGGAACTTCCCCTACCCCGTCAACATCGGTCGGAATGCAGAAACACACGGCCAAGAGACTTCGGTCTACATCTGCGATGCTCAAATGGACGAAGTCGGCATTTTCGCCAAGGCACTGACTTCCTCTTTTCACCCGGAAGAAGCCGCTCTGTGGCTAGATTTTGAGCAAGAGACGGAAAATGGTACATTCTACAGTTACGGCATCGGTGCACGTACGTACGGCAGCATCTGGCCCGACCGTAGCGTACAGCCCGAAATGTGGCAAATGAAGAAAACCGGACAACCTCTTTCTTTTTCCATGTCGGATGTGACAGAGGGAGTCGTTGAGTTATGGAATCGCAATCATTATACAAATGCTTCCCGATATGCCATACGATGGGAATTGAAAGAAGATGACAAGGTTATTCAATCGGGCGACTTGGCACTCTCAACAGCGCCGCTTAGCCAAGAGCTGGTGCACATACCTTATAAGAAGCCAGCCCTGATTCCCGGCAAAGAATACCGCCTGATGCTTCATGCCGTCCTGAAAAAAGATGAATTGTGGGCAAAAGCCGGACATGAGGTGGCATGGGAAGAACTTGAACTGCCTTGGAGCCTGCCATGCTCTTCGGAAGAAAAGGCTCAAGGCGTACCTTCCTATTCACTTTCGGAGAAAGAATTGGTTGTCTCCGGAGATGGCTTCAAATATGTATTCAACCGTACCGACGGACAACTGACGTCGATGGTTGTTCAAGATATGGAACTGCTGGAATCACCGCTCCGGCTGAATCTTTGGCGTGCCCCGCTGGCCAATGAGCTGGACAACTGGAATGCCTCCAGCGCCCGCTCCTCCAACTGGAAAGAAGGTTACGGATACACGGTAGCCACAGAAATGTATTCTGCAGGGATTGAACGCCTGACACATCAGCCCCTCTCTTTTTCGGTGTCCGAAACCACCGAAGGCGTACATATACACATCATTGATGCGGAATTGATGGGCAAAGGAGAAAAAGAGAAAAAAGACCTCTACATCGAAGGAGTACAGAACAACGGCATCATCAACCACTATGAGTATATTATCAATAGTGAAGGGACGATAGAGATACGCCATGTATTGAAGCCTGAAGGGAAAATGCCGCTTTGGTTTCCTCGCATAGGACTTACGCTGACCGTAAGCGATGCGCTCGACCAAGTGAAATGGTACGGCCGAGGACCGCAAGAGAACTATCCGGACCGGAAAACCGGCTATCCGATGGGGATATATGCCTCTACCGTACAAGCTATGTACGAGCCCTATCTAATGCCACAAGATTACGGATTGCGGACAGATGTACGCTGGCTGCAACTGACCACGGACAAAGGCATCGGCCTTCAATTCAAGATGAACGAATGGTTCAACTTCAACATTTATCCGTACAGCACAGACAATCTGACGAAAGCGATGTATACCTACCAATTGCAGAAGCAGAAAGGCATGACCCTGAATCTCGATTATGCCACTACCGGGGTCGGCTGTACGGCCCGCGGTGTATTCGGTGCTTACAAGGCGATGCCGCAGGAATATCGGAGAACCATCAGCATAAGACCTATGATGAAATAAAAATATTGTATCGGACTGGTAAGATTATGAAAAACAAAAATTACTTTATTCTATTAGTGTTGTTTTTAAGCGCTTTACAAATAAAAGCGCAGTATTCATTCGACAACGTGCTTTATGGTGCAGCCTACTATCATGAATATATGCCCTATGAGCGACTGGATGAAGATATCCGGCTGATGAAAAGAGCCGGCCTGACAGTAGTGCGCGTTGGAGAATCTGCCTGGGGAGTATTTGAGCCGCAAGAAGGAAATTTTGAATTTGAATGGATGGACCGCATTCTGGACAAGATGCATGCAGCAGGAATCAAAGTCATCTTGGGAACTCCCACCTATTCCATTCCTGCATGGCTGGCATACAAACACCCGGAAGTGCTGGCAGAACACGCCAAAGGAAACAAAGCCTATTATGGAATCAGACAGAACATGGATTTTACAAACCCGACCTACCAATTCTATTGCGAACGGATTATCCGCAAGATGCTGGAAAGATATGCACAGCATCCGGCAGTCATCGGGTATCAAGTGGACAACGAAACAGAAGCGCGCGGAGTAAACAACAGAGACTATTTCTTCGGATTCAGGAACTACATCAAACAGAAATTCAACAATGACCTGAATCTGCTTGCCAAGGAATGGGGAATGAACTACTGGGGAATGAACATCAACACCTGGGAAGAGTTCTATCCGCGCGATGGAGTGACAAGCCCCTCGTACAAGAATGAATGGGAACGCTATAACCGGAAGGAAGTGGCCGATTTTCTGAATTGGCAGTGCGACCTTGTAAATGAATACAAGCGTAAAGACCAATTTGTCACCCACTGCTTTATGCCCGACTTCCATAATATAGACCAAGTGGAAAGTTTCAGGCAGATGCAATATCCTGCCATCAATGTCTATCACGATGTACAGGATAAACAAGACGGCCAGCGCATCGCTTATGCCGGTGACTTCGTGCGCACCGTGGCCGACAACAATTACATCGTCATGGAAACCAACGCACAAGGCATCGGCTGGGATGCCCGCACCCAGTTTCCTCCCTACGACAACCAGTTGCGGCAGAATGTGTACGCACATTATGCTTCCGGAGCCAATATGGTGGAATACTGGCACTGGTCTACCCTGCACTACGGGCAGGAGACATACTGGCGAGGCGTGCTGGGCCATGACCTCCAGCCCAACCGCATATACAAGGAATTCACCACCACCGCCAAAGAGTTGGAAAGAATAGGCAGCCACATCGTGAACTTGAAAAAGAAAAACCGGGTAGCTATCCTCTACAGTCATGATTCTTATCATGCTCTCGGCTTCATGCCCTACACTTACAAGAGCAATTATCCCATTGATATGGTGCATAAAGCCCTCTATTTCCAAAACATAGAAACGGACATCATCCCTTGTGACAAGACAACCGATTTCAGCGGATATGACATGCTTGTCATTCCCCCTTTGTATGTGGCTACCGACCAATTGCTATTAGCCATTGATGAATTCGTACAGTCCGGCGGACACGTGGTAATGATGCACAAAAGCGGTTACTGCAATGAGCACTCCGCAGTTCGGGCCACCTTGGCTCCCGGGCCGCTACGCAAAGCCTGCGGCTTCCATTACCAGGAATTCTCCACTATCGGTGACTTATCATTAAAGGATAACCCCTTTCAATTAGAGGGAAAGAACCAGATAAGCGACTGGTATGAATTCCTGATTCCCGAGACAGCCACCCCGTTGGCTTATGCAGAGCATCCGTTCTTCGGCAAATGGCCCGTTGTCACCGAAAACAAGTATGGCAAAGGCAAACTGACCTACATAGGAGCCTACCCTTCGCAGGAATTGCTGAATGCCATCGTGCGAAAGGCAGCCATCCATGCCGGTATCATCTCTTCAGAGAGCGACGTGTTCCCCATCATACAGCGTTCGGGAATAAACAAAGCCGGAAAAGCCATCCGTTACTTCTTCAATTACAGCAGCGAGAGTAAAGAAATCACTCATAACTATCCGACATCCAAAGAGCTGATTTCCGGCAAGACTGTAAAAGAAGGAGACCATGTAACATTGCCCCCCTGGGGAGTTCTCATCATGGAAGTTTATTGACCATCAGAAAACATGAGAAAAAATGAGAAAAAAGATATTTGCCTTTCTATTGCTAAGTGCCCTATATGCCGGCGCCCAAGAAGCTCCGGACTGGGAGAATCCTATTGTAGTCGGCATCAACAAAGAGCCGTATCATGCCACACTGACATTGCCTTCGCAAAAAGTCGATTGCAAAGAAATCATATCCCTGAACGGCAAGTGGCGATTCCAATGGTCTGCCGACCCGGGAAAGCGCCCGGCCGACTTCTACAAGAATGATTTCAATACCGACACATGGGATACCATCACAGTGCCGGGAGCATGGCAATTGCAAGGTTATGGGAAACCTATCTATTCCAACGTAAACTATCCCTTCCAGAAGGATGCACCCAGAGTGACAAGCGAGCCTCCCGCCGAATATTACAGTTACGGGCACAGAAATCCCACAGGCTCTTATGTCACCACGTTCGAAGTGACGCCCGATATGAAAGACAAGTGCCTATACCTTCACTTTGAAGGAGTAAAATCGGCCATGTATGTCTGGGTAAACGGAGAGCGGGTAGGCTACAGCCAGAATTCGATGTCGCCTGCCGAGTTTGACATAACCGAATTTGTGAAGAACGGAGCCAATCGTCTGGCAGTGGAAGTGTATCGGTGGTCGGACGGCAGTTATCTGGAAGACCAGGACATGTGGCGGCTTAGTGGAATACTCAGGCCGGTAGAGCTATGGGTACGTCCCCGGACAAATATCCGGGACTATAGGTTCAGCAGCGACTTGTCGGACGACATGCGTTCAGCTACATTCGGAACCGAAATTTGGATAAGAAACCAGACCGACCGTAAAGTAAAAGACCTGACCGTAGAAATAAACCTGGTGGGGAAAGACAACAGAGGAAATAAACTCGACAAAAAAATGGTGGCTCCCGTAGGTACTATTCAGGCCTTTTCTGAAACGAGCGTCACACTGTCCGAAATGCTCCGGGAGCCTCAACTATGGTCTGCCGAAAAACCGCATCTATATGACATCCACATCAAGCTTCGCAGGAAGAATGAACTTTTGGAATCGTTCGAATACCATTGGGGCATACGGAAAATAGAAATCGCGGGAGACGTCTTCAAAGTCAACGGGAAAGCCGTCAAGCTGAAAGGAGTGAACCGTCACGACTTCCATCCCCGTATGGGATTCTTTGTCGACAGCCGGACGATGGAGAGAGATATCCGGCTGATTAAACAAGCCAACATCAACATGATACGCACGTCCCACTATCCACATCTGCCATTGCTGTACGAGCTATGTGACAAGTATGGAATCTACGTAATGGACGAAGCGAACCACGAAAGTCATGCCTACGGTTTGGGGAACAAAGTATTAGGAGACAACCCTCAATGGACACTGGCCCATGTGGACCGGGCAGTAGCCGTGGTGGAAAGGGACAAGAACCATCCGTGCATCCTATTCTGGTCATTGGGCAACGAGGGTGGAAGCGGTGCCAATTTGCGAGCTATGGCAGACACAATCCGTGCCTTAGACCCCACCAGACCGATATACGACGATACAGACCGCACCGTATCCGATGTCTATGACGAAGCTTATCTGCATCCCAACGCTTTGAAGGAACTTGGCGAGAAAATAACCGACCGCCCCGTATTCATGAGAGAGTATGCCTACGCCATGGGAAATTCCATCGGCAACCTCAAGGAGTATTGGGATGTGATTGAAAAGGACGAAAGTATTATCGGAGCTGCCATTTGGTGCTGGGTAGACCAAGGCATTCCTAAAAAGCTTAACGGTGCACCGTTAAGTTTCGGCGAGAGCCCCTCGTCACTCCCATTACTGCCCGATGAATTCTGGGCGTATGGAGGAGATTTCGGGGACTATCCCAACGACGGTCCCACCGGCATTAACGGGCTGGTATCTCCCGACCGGGTGCCTCACCCCCATTACTATGAAGTACAAAAAGTATATCAATACATCAAGTTTGAAAAGAAGGGAACACAGCAAATCAAATTGACCAACGGGTATGCGTTTTCCGATTTGGATGAATTCGATTACAGCTATGAGTGGATATGCAACGGAAAGGCTGTACGCAACGGCGACCTCCACTTGTCCGAAGGGAATCTGCTGGAGGTACCTTCAAGACCGGATAAGTGTGGGGAACTTTGCCTCAATGTATATGCCACGTTGAAGGAATCCACGACGTGGGCAGAGAAGGGCTTCAAAGTTGCCAAGGAACAACTTACGTATCATGACTATGAATTCCCACAATTGAAGGATGACGGCGGGAAGGCCACGTTTAAGGAGACACCCGAAGCGGTGGAAATTATAGCCGCCGATGCCTTGTTCACCATAGAAAAAGGTACCGGTGCTTTGGTGAGTTGGCGAGTCAAGGGAGAAGAGTTGTTGCACAGTGCCTTGGAACCCTATTTTTGGAAACCGGCAAATGACATTCAGGTCCGCAACGGCTACAATGAACGTTTGAGCGCTTGGAAAAATGCAGAGCAAAAACGTATCGTAAAGGCATACCAAGCAACCGTAAACGATGGTATGGTGATAGTGGATGCCAGTCTCTCCCTCCCCCGGATAGGAGCCGGTTACCATCTCCGCTACACTGTGGACGGCAAAGGCCGCATACAAGTAGAAGCAACCTATCAGCCTGAAAAGGAAGATATTCCGCTGATGCCCAAATTCGGTATGCGCATGAGAATGCCCTCGGCGCTGAATCGGATAGCCTGGTACGGACGCGGCAAGTTCGAGAACTATCCCGACCGCAAGAGCTCCGCTTTCCTGGGAGTCTACGAGTGTGGCATACACGAATTTATCACGAACTACATCGTACCGCAAGACAATGCCAACCGGTGCGATACACGCTGGTTCATGCTGGGAGACAGTGAGCGATGGAAAATACAAGTCAAAGGCCTGCAACCCCTATGTTTCCGTATATGGCCCTACGGGGAAGAAGACCTAGAAGGGAAAGAACATGCGCACGAACTGCCCGAACGCGACTTCATCAACCTGAATATCGACTCCAACATACACGGAGTAGGTGGAAACGACGGATGGGGCGCACAGACCATGAAGCCATACACCATTGACGGCAATCGCTCCTACCGATATGGGTTTATCATGGAGTATATGGACAAAACAGAATAATCCGTTCATCAATGTATTCAAAAAGGAAATAAACATTTTGTAAACAACAATAAAGGTATGAAAAGAAACATCTTTAAAACAATTCTCCTATCCGCCTGCATCCTGCAAGGGGGCAGTGCATTGGCACAACAAGAGAAAGCAGAACCGGGCAAGTTCTCACCTACCTGGGAGTCATTGTCCCAATACGAAGTGCCCGAATGGTTCCGCAACGCCAAATTCGGCATATGGGCACACTGGGGTCCGCAATGCCAACCCGAAGCCGGCGACTGGTACGGTCGTGGCATGTACGAAGAGGGCGGTGCTGCCTACAAGTGGCACTTGGAGCATTACGGACATCCTTCGGAATTCGGCTTCAAGGATGTAATCAACGAATGGAAAGCCGAAAAATGGAATCCGGAGAGGCTGGTAGCCCTTTTCAAGAAAACCGGTGCCCGATATTTCTTTGCTATGGGCAACCATCACGACAACATGGACTTGTGGGACAGTAAATACCAATCATGGAACTCCGTCAACATGGGCCCCAAGCGAAACGTACTGGGCGAATGGGAGAAAGCGGCCCGCAAAAACAAACTTCCCTTCGGTGTCAGCATCCACTCCTCCCATGCTTGGACATGGTATGAAACTGCACAAGGAGCCGACAAGAAAGGCCCATACGCAGGAATCTCCTACGATGCCCGCGTAGTGACTAAGGAAGACGGCAAGGGAAAATGGTGGGAAGGCTACGACCCGCAAGAGCTATACGTACAGAATCATGCCCTGAGCGGACATGCTTGGGCTGCATGGGACTGGCCCGAAGGAACCTCTGTCCCCCCACAGAGCTACTACGACAACTTCTTCGACCGCACAGTGGACATGATAAACAAGTATCATCCCGACCTGGTCTATTTCGACGACAGCGTACTCCCCTTCTGGCCCATCAACGATACGGGGCTGAAAGTCGTGTCGCACTACTATAACCAAAACATGAAGCTTCACAAGGGCAATCTCAATGCCGTAGTCTTCGGAAAGAAGCTGGAAGCTAAACATAAAGAGGCCATCGTATGGGATGTAGAAAAAGGGGTTCCATCGGAATGCCAGGACAAGGCGTGGCAAACCTGTAGTTGCCTCGGTACTTGGCACTATAACCGCTCTGCTTACGAAGACAACTGGTATAAATCAGCCGAGACCGTCATCCACATGCTCATTGACATCGTCA
Source organism: Bacteroides sp. AF25-38AC (assembly GCF_003602995.1). Classification (NCBI taxonomy): domain Bacteria; kingdom Pseudomonadati; phylum Bacteroidota; class Bacteroidia; order Bacteroidales; family Bacteroidaceae; genus Bacteroides; species Bacteroides sp. AF25-38AC. The sequence goes on from NZ_QTMD01000018.1 coordinate 64,300, forward strand.
GTAAAAATGGCAACCTATTACTAAGCGTACCAATGAAAGGAAACGGCACCATCGACGACAAGGAAGAAAAAATTCTGGAAGACATAGCCGCCTGGATGGAGGTGAACGGAGAAGGAATATTCGACACACGTCCCTGGTGTATTTATGGTGAAGGTCCCTCCACAGAAACAGCAATACCTTTGGACGGAGCAGGATTCAACGAAGGCAAGAACGCACCCTACACTTCTGCCGACATCCGGTTTGTGAAAAAAGGGAAATACTTGTATGCCCATATCATGAAATGGCCCTCAGACGGAAAAATACAGATAAAATCACTGGCTATCGGCAGTCCCTACTGCAAAGGAGAAATCGAAAAGGTAGAATTATTAGGAGGTGGAAAGGCAAAGTTCAGAAGAACTTCCAAAGGCTTGCTTATTGACCTTCCCAAAGACAAGACACCCAATCCTATTTCTTTGGTACTGAAAATCACTAACCGTTAAACTGCTGATATTGTATGAAAAAGGGATTTTTTTTAAGACTATTTGTCCTGCTGATGCTGACATTTTTCATAGCAGAACAAGGCAGAGCACAAACCTACCAACGCACCTCACAAGGCATAAAAAGCACTGTGCAAGGTATAAATATAGATATTAGCTTCTTCTCTCCTGTCACAGTGAGAATCTTAAAATCGCCTGACGGCTGGAAGTATACCAAAGAAAGTTTGTCGGTCATCGGGCAACCGGAAAAAGTAAAACTATCCGTCTCTTCGAAAGGGGGCATATTGACTATCAAAAGCCATCAGCTTACAGTCCATCTCAACGAAGAGACCGGACAAATAACTTTTGCCTCTTCCGATGGAAAATCGCTGTTGCAGGAACAAAATAAAGGCGCACGTTTTGATGATTTCAACGATGCCGGCACAAAAACCTTCAGCGTTTATCAATCGTTCACCTTAGAGAAAGACGAAGCTATTTATGGATTGGGACAATTGCAAAACGGCAAAATGTCGCAACGTAACCAGACCAAACGCCTTATCCAAGACAATCTTGAGGATGTGATTCCCTTCTTCCAGTCCGTCAAAGGCTACGGTCTCTTTTGGGACAACTATTCGCCAACCATCTTCAAAGACAATCAAGAAGAGACATCCTTCCTTTCTGAAGTCGGCGACTGCATTGACTACTATTTCATGTACGGCGAAAATGCCGATGGAGTAGTTGCCCAGATGCGCTACCTCACAGGACAAGTGCCCATGTTTCCATTATGGACATATGGATTCTGGCAAAGCCGTGAACGCTACAAAAGCCAAAAAGAGATTGTTGGCGTAGTGCAAAAATACCGCGAACTGGGTGTGCCCCTCGATGGAATTATCCAGGATTGGAGATACTGGGGAAGCAACTACCTGTGGAACGCAATGGATTTTTTGAACGAAGAATTCTCCGACCCCAAAAAAATGATGGAAGACATACACGGAATGAATGCCCACATTATCATCTCCATTTGGTCAGCTTTCGGACCACATACCAAACCCTATCACGAGTTGGATAAAGGGAACATGCTCTTCAACTTCCGCACATGGCCCGAATCCGGTTCCGAGAAGTGGCCTCCCAATATGGACTATCCATCCGGTGCCCGCGTGTACGATGCCTACCATCCGCAAGCACGCGACATCTATTGGAAGTACCTGAACGAGAACCTACGTTCTGTGGGTATAGACGGCTGGTGGATGGACTCTACCGAACCCGACCATTTTCACCCCATTCCTGAAGATTTTGACACGCCCACCTATTTGGGGTCATTCCGTAAAGTACGCAATGCCTACCCTTTAATGAGTGTAGGTGGAGTGTACGACCACCAGCGTGCCGTAACTTCGGATAAACGCGTATTTATCCTTACCCGCTCAGCCTTTGCCGGCCAGCAACGTTATGGTGCCAATACATGGACAGGAGATATCACAGCATCATGGGAAGTTTTGGAGAAGCAAATACCTGCGGGATTAAACTTCTCACTATGCGGCATTCCCCATTGGAACAGCGATATCGGCGGATTCTTCCTATGGCAATATCCCTTGATGCTGGATGACCCGGATTATCGCGAGCTTTATGCCCGTTGGATACAGTTCGGTACATTCTGTCCCATGATGCGATCACATGGGGAAGGTGCTCCCAGAGAAATCTATCAATTCGGCAAAAAAGGCGAGCCAATATACGATGCGATTGAGAAATACATTCGGTTACGCTACAGTTTGTTACCATACATCTACACAACTGCCTGGGAGGTAACTGCCAATCAGTCCAGCTTCATGCGTGCCTTGGCAATGGATTTTGCCCACGATCGCAACGTGTGGAACATCCACAATCAGTATATGTTTGGCAAATCCCTATTGGTATGCCCTGTAACCCAACCCATGTATACCCAAACAGTTTCGGACACCATCCGTGTAGAAGATTTCAGTACCGTTAAGTCTATGCGAATATATCTGCCTAAAAATACGGAATGGTATGATTTTTGGACCAATCAGAAACACTCCGGCGGACAATATATCGTGAAAGATACCCCTATTGACATTTTACCACTTTATGTGAAAGCAGGTTCCATCCTGCCAATAGGTCCCGAAGTGCAGTATAGCACCGAAAAATCATGGGACAACTTGGAGATAAAAGTGTATCCCGGTTGTAACGGCGAATTCACACTTTACGAAGACGAGAATGACAACTACAATTATGAAAAAGGAATGTACAGCACCATTACGATGAAATGGAATGACCGTACTCGCATGCTCACTATTGAAAATCGGAAAGGAGAGTTTTCCGGTATGTTGAAAGAACGGAAATTCAACATAGTAACTGCTGATGGCGCAAAAAAGGCAGTGGCTTATAATGGGAAAAAAGTAACGGTTAAAATGTAATGGTTTCTAAAAACAGCTATTAATTTGCATTATGGAAATAAATACTCGTATGAAAAAATATCATCATTATCTTACCCTTTTAAGTTTATTTATGCTGCTCGGCATCCTGAAATTGCAAGCAGCGATACAACTCCCTGCCATATTTTCCAACCATATGGTGCTACAACGTAACTCAGAACTTACTTTCTGGGGATGGGGTATTCCGGGAGAAACAATTTCCATCGCCCCCGAATGGATGAAAGGAGAAATAATCAAAACCCAAGTCAATAATACGGGGAAATGGTCAGCCCGTGTACCTTCCGGCGAAGCCGGCGGACCTTATGAGATTCGTTTCAGCGGCTCGTCAGAAGTAACCTTGACCGATGTCATGCTAGGCGAAGTTTGGCTGTGCAGCGGACAATCCAATATGGAATGGAGCGCCAACCACGGCATAAAGAACGGAGACGAGGAAACGGCAAATGCCCATTGTCCCAATCTCCGAATTTTTCACGTGGCCAGAATAGCCGCCCCGTTCCCTCAAGAAAACTGTTTCTCGCAATGGACACAGTGCACGCCCGAAACGATGCGCAGCACGAGTGCCCTGGCCTACTTCTTCGGCCGCAACATCCAGGAAGAGCTGGACGTGCCGGTAGGAATCATCGTAGCCGCATGGGGCGGAACCACCGCCGAGACATGGACGCCCCGCGAATGCGTAATGAGCGACCCGATCTTGTGCGACTATCCGTATGAATCCAATCCTTGGTTTCCGGCTGAAACAGGCACGTTGTACAACAGCATGATTTATCCCGTGATGCCCTACGGCATTGCCGGATGCATCTGGTATCAGGGAGAAGCCAACCAAGGCCGTGCCAGCTCCTACGCCCGGGTGATGCAGCGGCTAATAGGCTCGTGGCGTACCGGATTTAACAAGGAATTCCCATTCTATCTGGTCCAGATAGCCCCCTTCCAATACCACTCCAAAGACAACGGACCGGCACTGCTACGCGAGCAGCAGGCCATGTTGCCCGAAATGCTGGACAAGGTCAAGATGATTACCGTGTCAGATTTGGTGGACAATGTGCAGGACATCCATCCACGTGACAAAAGAAGCGTAGGCAAACGTCTCGCCAATCTTGCACTGGACGATACATACCATATATATGCAGGCCCCTATAAAAGCCCGGTCTTTGAAAGCGCCTGCCGCAAAGGCAACCATGTGACAATCTCTTTCAAAGACATAAAGAACGGACTGGCCGTACACGGGAAAAGGATAGAGGGGCTGATGATGGCCGCAGCCGGCCAGGAATGGCAAGAGGCCCGGGCCAGGATAGACGGGGGAAAGCTGATTGTCCCGGTAAAAGGAATCGAAAGCCCGGTTTCCATTCGCTACTGCTTCAGTGACGCTGCTCAAGGCAACCTTTTTTCAACGGAAGGCATCCCCTTAGCCCCCTTCCGGGCAGACAGCATCGCCTCTTCTGAAAACATTCCGGTTTCTACAGACAGCGCTTTGGAAGAATCTTTTGAATTCTCGCCCAAGTTCTCTACCGGCAATGCCAATCCCCTTCTCGACTTCCAATACATGGCCGACCCCACAGCAGTGGTGCACGACGGCCGCATTTATGTGTACGGCACTAACGACCACCAGCAATATGATGTAGTGGGCCGTAACGGGAAAAACACCTATCAGCACATCCATTCGCTGACGATGGTCTCTTCTGACGACATGGTGAACTGGACTTATCACGGAGTAATCAATGTAAAGGCTCTGGCTCCCTGGGGAATGGCTTCGTGGGCACCTTCCATCGCTTCGCGCAAGGAGGCCGACGGCAAAACCCACTTCTATCTGTACTACTCCAACAGCGGTTCCGGTGTAGGTATGCTGACTGCCACTTCCCCCGTGGGGCCCTGGACAGACCCATTGGGCAAATGTGTGGTAGACGGCAATACTCCAGGACTCGGCAAGTGTAAAGCTCCCTTCGATCCGGGAGTAGTCATCGACGACAAGGGCATCGGCTGGCTCTCCTTTGGCGGGGGCGACAGCGACGACTACATTCCCGGAGACGCACGCATCGTGCGGCTGGCAAATGACATGAAGACGCTGGACAGCGAAATAGTTGAAATAAAAGCGCCATACCACTTTGAAGCAAACGAACTGAACTATCTGAACGGCACTTGGATTTACACCTACAACACCAACTGGAAGAACCGGGATGCATGGCCCCACAAGGATATAGACAAGCCGAGCCGGTGCTGCATGAGCTACATGACGAGTCGCACGCCACTTGAGACAGACAGCTGGACCTATCGGGACAACTACTTCAAAAATCCCGGCGACTATGGCATGTCCGACAGCAACAACCATACACATCTGGTAAAATTTCAAGGGAAGTACTATCTCTTCTACCACTCACTGGGCTTGCAGGACAGCCGCGACCTCAAAGTGGGCGTCCGCAGTATCTGCGTGGAAGAAATAGAGGTGGACGAAAAGGACCTCACTATCCACATGGGCACAGCCACAGCCAAGGGCGTTTCACAAATCAAGCCTCTCGACCCGTTTGCGCAGCAACAGGCCGAGACCACAGCCGCCACACGCGGCGTTGCCTTTGAACCTACCGGACAGACAGGCAACATGTCTGCCGTAGGAAACAAGAGCGGACAGGCCATCTGTGTCCGCGGTGCGGAATTCCCGCAATCACCTCAAGCCATACAGATGAAGATAAAAGGGAAAGGCTCCATCGAAATACACATGGACAGTCCAGACGGTCCGCTCCTATCCACCTTGACCTTTGATACCGATACGTGGCAAACATTGACAAAGCCGTTGGACAAACAGATAAAAGGCAAACACGACATTTACTTCGTATTCGGGAACGGAAAGTTCTTATTTGACGAATGGAAATTCACAAAATAATGAATCCGTCGGCAGAATCTGCCCAGTATCTCTTCACCCTTGTGATGATATCGCTGCACAATTCGAGCCAACACACAACAAGCTAGCAAGTTACTTTGCCAGCGTTTTGCCACCATATTGGCAAAGTTTTGCCATGCCTTTGGCAAAGCTTTGCCAATGTGGTGGCAAAACCTTGCCAACTTGTCGGCAAGAAAGACAAAAGCAACATCGCTGTCCGCAAAGAGGCGGAAGCACGTCCTCAATATAATTCCGCTAACGGGAAAGAGACAGATTGGTTCCATTAACGGGCAGAAGTTTTAAAAAATGGGAAGGATTTGGCACAATAGTTCCGCGCAAATTCTCATTTATCGAACAAAAATTGTATTTTTGCCTGCGACTGAAAAATCAGTAATATCATAGAATAGACAATTCCCGAACAAATATGAGCGAAGATTTTGAAGCACCGAAAGATGATTTGGACAAGGAACTCCCGGCCGGGAGCGAAGAACACTCGGATTACAAACCTGCGGACGCAAAGGATGCCAATATAAAGCACCAACTGAGCGGCATGTACCAGAATTGGTTTCTGGACTACGCCTCATACGTTATATTGGAACGTGCCGTACCCCATATCATGGATGGTCTGAAACCCGTACAGCGGCGTATCCTCCACTCCATGCGCCGCATGGAAGACGGGCGCTACAACAAGGTGGCGAACATCGTAGGACATACCATGCAGTTCCATCCGCACGGTGATGCTTCTATCGGCGATGCTCTGGTACAGCTGGGACAAAAGGACTTGCTCGTGGATTGCCAGGGAAACTGGGGTAACATTCTGACGGGTGACAGCGCCGCTGCCCCCCGTTATATCGAAGCACGTCTCTCCAAGTTCGCACTGGACGTGGTATTCAACCCCAAGACCACCGAATGGAAACTCTCTTATGACGGGCGAAACAAAGAACCGGTTACACTACCGGTAAAATTCCCACTGCTGCTTGCACAAGGTGTGGAAGGTATTGCCGTAGGCCTGTCATCCAAAATATTACCACATAACTTCAATGAGCTGTGCGATGCTTCCATCAGCTATCTGCACAACGAAGAATTCAAGCTGTACCCCGACTTCCAGACGGGAGGCAGTATCGATGTATCCAAATACAACGACGGTGAACGTGGCGGTGCGATACGCGTGCGCTCCAAAATAGAAAAGATAGACAACAAGACACTTGCCATTAAGGAAATTCCTTACGGGAAAACGGTGGCCAGTGTATGCGACTCCATCGTAAAGGCCAGCGAAAAAGGAAAAATCAAGATACGTAAGGTAGAGGACCTGACATCCGGCAGTGTGGAAATATTAGTGCATCTAGCCCCGGGTGTATCATCCGACAAGACCATCGATGCCCTCTATGCCTTCACCGACTGTGAAGTGAGCATCTCTCCCAACTGCTGTGTCATCGACGACCAAAAGCCCCACTTCCTCACCGTGAGTGATGTATTGCGCAAATCAGTCGACAACACATTGGCACTGCTACGCCAGGAACTGGAAATCCGTAAGGGAGAGATACTGGAAAGCCTGCATTTCGCTTCACTCGAAAAGATATTCATTGAAGAACGTATTTACAAGGATAAGGAGTTTGAACAAGCCAAAAACATGGATGCCGCCTGCGAACATATCGATGAGCGCCTGACTCCCTACTACCCGACTTTTATCCGCGAAGTGACCAAGGAAGACATCCTCCGGCTGATGGAGATAAAGATGGCACGTATCCTCAAATTCAACTCCGACAAGGCAGAGGAACTGATAGCACGCATGCGAAAGGACATAGAGGAGATAGACTGCCATCTGGCAAACATCGTGGAATATACCGTCGACTGGTTCCGTATGTTGAAGGACAAGTACGGCAAAGCCTTCCCCCGCCGCACGGAACTGCGTAACTTCGACACCATCGAAGCAACCAAAGTCATCGAAGCCAACGAAAAGCTGTACATCAACCGCGAAGAGGGTTTCATCGGAACTGGATTGAAGAAAGACGAATTCATAGGCAACTGCTCGCCCATAGATGACGTGATTATCTTCTTCCGCGATGGAAAATATATCATCACACCGGTGGCCGACAAGAAGTTCGTGGGCAAGAATATACTTTATGCCAACATTTTTAAGAAGAACGACAAACGTACCATCTACAATGTCTGCTACCGTGACGGCAAGGAGGGGACAAGCTATATCAAGCGTTTTGCCGTCACTTCCGTGGTGCGTGACCGCGAATACGATGTGACGCAAGGTACTCCCGACTCCCGTATCACCTACTTCACCGCCAATCCCAATGGAGAAGCTGAAATCATCAAGGTAACCCTGAAACCCAATCCCCGTGTACGCCGTATTATCTTCGAGGAGGATTTCAGCAACATCAATATCAAGGGACGGCAGGCCATGGGAAATATACTCACGAAACTCCCCGTACACAAGATAGCCTTGAAACAACGTGGAGGCTCCACGCTGGGTGGACGGAAAGTCTGGTTCGACCGTGATGTGCTACGTCTCAACTACGACGGGCGCGGAGAATATCTCGGAGAATTCCAGAGCGAAGACACCATCCTTGTCGTACAGAACAGCGGAGAGTTCTATGCCACCAACTTCGACTTGAACAATCACTATGACGATGGCATACGCGTATTGGAGAAATACGATCCGAACAAAGTATGGACCGCCGTACTCTACGATGCCGACCAGCAGAACTATCCTTACATCAAGCGTTTCTGCTTCGAGGCAACCGCCCGCAAGCAAAACTACTTGGGAGAAAACAAGAACAGCAGCCTCATTCTGCTGACAGACGAGTGCTACCCACGTTTAGAAGTGGTGTTTGGCGGCCACGACAATTTCCGAGAGCCGATGGTGGTGGAAGCCGACGAATTCATCGCCGTGAAAGGCTTCAAAGCAAAAGGTAAGCGCCTGACCACCTATACTATAGAAACCATCAACGAGCTGGAGCCTACCCGTCAACCGGAACCCTCGCAGAAAACCGAAGAGCAGGAAACGGATGAAGAACCGGAAATTCTGGACCCCGACCACGGTAAAAGCGAAGGGGACATACTGGACGAGATGACAGGACAGATGAAACTCTTTTGATGAAGGACGGAAATGAAGTATTAGTGGCTAACGATTACTAATTTGTAATTGATAATTTAATATGTACATATACAAGATAATAATCCTATGCGGACTGCTCTTGGGAAGTGTCGGACTGAAAGCACAAGAAGCACAATGCAGCATCGACCGGAAGCTACGGGCTGACTCCACCAACCGTAACCGTATTATCACCCGTGCCACCATGTATGGTGTCGGCTTCACCAACGTGTTCGACACTTATCTTTCACCTCAGGAGTATAAGGGAATCGATTTCCGTATCTCCCGCGAAAGCATGCGGATGACACGGTTGATGGACGGCAACGTGTCTCTGCAAACTTTCTTCCAGGCAGACTTAGGATATACACACAACAAAGTAGACAATAACAATACATTCTCCGGACTGGCCAACTGGAACTACGGCCTGCATTATAATTTTCCAATCACGGGCAATTTCAAACTGCTTGCCGGAGGAGTCGGCGACTTCAACGGTGGCTTTGTCTATAATCTGCGCAACGGAAACAACCCCGCCCAAGCACGTGCCTATATCAACCTTGCCGCATCTGGAATGGCTATTTGGGACTTGCGCATCAAGAACCGTCCCATCACACTACGCTATCAGGTAAATCTTCCCTTGGCAGGTATCATGTTCATGCCCAACTATGGACAGTCCTACTACGAGATATTTACGTTAGGACATTGGGACGGAGTAGTGAACTTCACCTCCCTGCACAACCAGCCCTCTCTGAGACAAATGCTGACCGCAGACTTTCCGGTGGGACGTGCCCGGATGCGTTTCGCTTACATATGGGACGCACAACAGTCCAAAGTAAATGAAATAAAGACACATACTTACTCGCATGTATTCATGGTGGGGTTCGTAAAGGAACTCTATCTGTTTCCTAACAAGAGAAAGTAAAAAGTGACAAGGTGATAAACGATAAGATGATAAGGATAATGTGCATGAAAAGAAGATATATTTTAATAATTTGGAGTATCCTACTCACGTTATTGCCCCTATTGAACGGATGTATTCGTGAGGAAGAGTTCGACAATACCCCACAAGGCAATTTCGAAGCCTTGTGGAAAATAATAGACGAACAGTACTGCTTCCTGGACTACAAGCAAATAGACTGGGATGCCATCCATGACAAGTACCAGCCACTCATTACCCCGGGAATGAGCTACGACGGTCTATTTGAAATATTAGGTAACATGCTTGCCGAGTTAAAAGACGGACATGTCAACTTGTACTCTTCTTCCAACATGGCGCGCTACTGGGACTGGTATCTGGATTATCCTCGTAACTTCAACGAAAGTATCATTGAAAAGTACCTGGGAAGAGACTACCGCATTGCTGGAGGCGCCAAATATACCATATTGGAGGACAACATAGGATATATCTATTACGGTGATTTCTCCAGCGGCATCGGAAACGGCAACCTGGATGAGATTCTGTTATACCTTTCCGCTTGTAACGGCCTAATTATCGACGTGCGCAACAATGGTGGCGGCAACCTGACAAACGCCACCCGAATGGCACAACGCTTCACGAATGAAAAAGTACTGACGGGATATATTCAGCACAAGACCGGCAAAGGCCATAGCGATTTTTCAGATCCGACTCCCATTTATGTGGAACCTTCCAACAGTATCCGCTGGCAAAAAAAGGTAATTGTCCTGACCAACCGTCATTCCTATAGTGCAACCAATGATTTTGTCAACTCCATGCGCTGTTTTCCCAATGTCACCCTGGTTGGTGACAAAACCGGCGGCGGGTCGGGCCTGCCATTCTCTTCGGAACTGCCCAACGGATGGGGGGTACGCTTTTCTGCCAGCCCGCACCTCGATGCCCAAAAACAGCATATCGAGTTCGGCATCGACCCGGACAAGAAAGTGGATATGAGCAAAGAAGATGAGAACAATGACTTGGACACCATCATTGAGGAAGCAAGAAAAATACTGAAAGTGACTTTCTAAAACGACTTTATCTACAAAACAATTTGCCAAAACGAAAATTCTTTCTATCTTTGCTCCCGCTAATCGGAATTATTCCGCGGATGTGGCGTAATTGGCAGCCGCGCCAGACTTAGGATCTGGTGCCGTGAGGCGTGTAGGTTCGAGTCCTATCATCCGCACAATCCCTATAATAAATTTCAAAAGACAAACAACTAAGAGGGGAGGATATTCATTAAGAAGCATCCTCCCTAACCGCTTCAAGTACCTTTTTTATCTCATCAAAACACAATATTTAGAATACTTATTGTATCTTTGCTTCCAAGAAACACTTCGATTAACCTGAAAAAATGAAACAAAATACGATAAGACCGATGCTTTTCAAGTATTGGGTAGTGTGCCTTCTATTGTTCATCCTCTTCATCCAGGCCAGGGCTTCTTCCTTCATGCCCGCCGTCACCAACTATCTTGCCAAAGACTATGAAGCCGGTTATCAGAACTGGGCATGTGCGCAAGGCAGCAACGGCGAAATGTATTTCGGCAACAGCCAGGGGCTCCTGGTATATGACGGTTATCGCTGGACTCTCCACAAAGTGCCGGGGAACCATATTGTCCGTTCGGTGTATGTGAAAGAAGACCGTATCTATGTGGGGGCATTCGAGGAATTCGGCTATTTCAAGTATTCGGAGGCAGGCACTCTCCGGTACCATTCTTTGAGCAAATTCCTGAAAAATTTCCCCATGGAGAACAACGAGATATGGAACATTGTAGAGCTGGACGGTCGCATCTACTTCCAGTCGTTCAGCGCCTGGTTCTCCTACGACGGGAAGATGGTACGCGCTTTCCGCAACAGACAGCAACAGCCGCTCTACTTCTACACCCAAAACGGACATATCTACACACAGATGATTGATGAGGACTTCTATGAATTCGACGGCAAGGATTTCCATCATCTCTTCCCCCGCAGCCAAGTGAACGATGACAATGTAGTGTCATTGTTACCCGACGGGGACGACAGCTTCTTGATGGTCACAGAGAATAACGGATTGTTCCGCTACAACGGTGACATCACTCCCTGGAAAACGGACATTGATACGGAACTAAAGAAACAGCGGGTGAACCGTGCTGTAATGACCAATGACTCTATATTCATGATAGGCACGGTCTTGAACGGTATATACGCCATCGACCGCAAAGGACATTGCCTTTGGCACTTCAACCTGGACAACCGCCTGGACAACAACACCGTCCTGGGGCTGTTCTGTGACAAAGACAACAACGTATGGGCAGCATTGGACGACGGCATTGCATACATCCACCACAACTCCCCCGTTATGCTGCTAACCCCTGCCAACCATGAAACCAAATTGGGTATGGTGTACGACATAGCCCATCGGGATGACTGTTTCTATCTGGCCACCAACCAGGGCTTGTACGAATACCACCAGATTACCGGAAATCTGCGCCTGCTTCCCCATACCGAAGGTCAGAACTGGTATGTAAAGGACATTGACGGGCAACTCTTTGCAGGCAACAATGCCCATACCTTATTAATAGGTGAAAAAGGGAACGTTTCCGTCATAAGCAATACCAACAGCAGTACGTGTCTGATAAAGTGCACCCTCTATGGCGAAGAGATACTGTTGGAATCATCCTACGCCGACTTGCGTATCTATAAAAAGAAGAACGGGCAATGGACCTTTTCGCATGTCATAGACGGCTTCATTGCACCGGTCATGCACTTGGAGGTGGACCAAAGCGGTGTCATCTGGGCTTCACACATGTATCAGGGAGTCTATAAAATAGTCTTGAGCGATGACTTGTCGGCTGTAAAAGGCGTACGGCACATCTCCCATTTAGGCTCGGAATATATCATCGGCCCTATCCAAGTAATGAAAATGCGAGGACGTATCGTCTTTTCCAGTCCCAACGGCTTCTATACCTATGACGACATCACCCGGCAGATTATCCCCTTCCAAAAGCTGAATGCCATTCTGCCCTATATCAGGAATGCTCATTCTGTGGTATCCGTCACGAACGACCGCTTCTGGCTGTCCGGTTCACATGAGTACGTACTGGTAGAGTACGCAGAAGGAGAGTACATCGTGAAGCAGCGCATCCTCATCGAACTGTTTGATTCTCCATGCATAGAGAACTACAACAATGTGTTCGTCGACAATGACGTTGTCTATTTTAATCTGAACAACGGAATCGCCAGTTACAGCAAAAACACAGACAGCCTCAGTCCTACTCTGGAGTCCGCCCTCTCACTGAGCTCGGTCACTGCTTCCTCTTCCGATAAAAAGGAGAAACGCCTGCCTCTGTCTGGAAATGTCGAACTGGAAAGCAATTACCGGGATTTGCTGTTCTCAGTAAGCCTGCCGCATTACAATAAATTGTCCGTACATTTCCATTATGTCCTGCAAGGAGGACAAGGCATGGCGCTGACATCGGACCTGAAAGAGCCCGAAATCCGCTACGGTAGCCTGGATTACGGAGAATACACATTCCAGGCAGAAGCCTATAATGATTTGGGACAGAAAATCGGTGAGGTGGAATATCATTTTGCCATAGCCCGCCCTTTCTACCTCTCCTATTATGCCTTTGCGCTCTATCTCATAGTTCTCACAGCGCTTGTCTACTTTTTCTCCAAGTGGCGCGCCAACCGTGCCATGGAAAAGAAACGGAAGGAGTATGAGGCAGAGCAGGTGCAGCAGAACATCAAGATGCGCGAGCAGGAGCATCTGATAACTCTGCAGCAACAGCAATTGCTGGAAGCCGAGTTGTCGGCAAAGAGTAAAGACCTTGCCAGCATGGCACTGGGTGTATTTGCCAAGAACGAGGTCCTGGAGAAACTTCGTACTGTCGTACAAGAGTCCCTGGTGAAAGGGCAATATGGACGCAAGAACCTCGAATCTCTGCTGAAGCTCATCAACGAAAACATCGAGACACAGGAATTTTGGGATGTATTCCAGAACAATTTCGACCTGATTCATGAGAAATTCTTCCGTAATTTGCGCGAACGTTATCCCAGTCTTACCGCTACCGACCTCCGTTTTTGTGCGCTGCTGCGCCTGAATCTTTCTACGAAAGACATTGCGCAAATGACCAACCTCACTATCCGGGGAGTAGAGGCAGCACGCTACCGTTTGCGCAAGAAACTGGATATCCCCGACGGAACGGGATTAGTGGATTTTCTCATCGACTTGAAATAAAGCGGCTACAAATCATTCAATCATAACAAACTGATTATTAGAAACAAGTAACACGAAAACGTAGTAAAACGGTACCCATTTTTACCCTAAACGTATTATCGTGGTAGTGTTTTTTTTTGCCTTACTTACCGTAATTACTTCCTTTGCCGGCAGAATTATTAACTCTTAAATTTAGTTTATGAGAAGGCAAACTTTATTTCTTCTATTCATGATTTTGTTCTCATTGCCACTGACAGTTTTGGCACAAGGAACAAAGACAGTTAAAGGAACTGTTGTTGATCAGAACAACGAACCGATTATTGGAGCCACGGTTGTAGTAAAAGGCTCTACTATTGGAGCAGCTACCGACCTCGACGGTAACTATGTACTGAACGGCGTCCCCGAAGACGCAACTCTCGTATTCAACTATTTGGGCATGTTGCCGCAGGAAATAAGCGCTGCGGGACAATCCGTCATTAATGTAAAGCTACGTGAAGATGCACAACTACTGGAAGAAGTTGTTGTTATCGGTTACGGTTCGGCCAAGGCGAAAGACCTGACGGCCCCGATTGACGTTGTCAAAGAGAAAGAACTTATCAATGTTCCTACCTCCTCCCCGATGGCAGCATTGCAGGGAAAGGTACCGGGTGTTAACATCATCAATTCGGGAACGCCGGGCGAAGGTCCTAAAGTGACCATCCGTGGTATGGGTTCCTTCGGTGACACCTCTCCTCTCTATGTAGTGGACGGAATGTTCTACGACAACATCAACTTCCTGAACAATTCCGACATTCAGGACATGACCATCTTGAAAGACGCATCCGCATCTGCCATCTACGGTGTACGCGCCGCCAACGGTGTTGTAATCATCACCACCAAGAAAGGAAGCCGCAACCAGGATGCCAAGATTACCTATAACGGTTATGTAGGTATTCAGAAAGCCACCAACCTGCTGGAGATGTGTAACTCTCACGAGTATGCCACCATGATGTTGGAAGCCAACCCGGAAGCTTACCGGTCGATTTTCGAAAAGTCAGTAGCCGAATTCGGAGGCAATATGGAAAACCTGCAATTCAATGCCGATACCAACTGGTATGACGAACTGTTGCGCACAGCCATGATGACCAATCACAGCTTGAATATCTCCGGTGGTACGGAAAAAGCGACCTACTCTGCCGGCATGAGCTATCTGGCACAAGACGGTATCATGGACGTGGAAAACTACTACCGCCGCTTGAACTTCCGTGCCGCCCTTGACTACGAAGCCCGCAAATGGCTGAAAGTAGGCTTCAACGGCGTATTCAGCAACTCGCAGCAGCAGCTTCCCAAGAATGCCGCATGGCAACAGGCATACAACACACCGTCTATCATCCCGGTGTATGATGACCGCCGCGACGATGCCGTGTTCCCTAAGAAGTACACATCGCCCGAGCAGGTGGGCTTGACCAACAACTTCAACAATCCGGTAGCCACTGCCAACTATTACGACAACCGGAACGAGACCTACCAAGTGCTGACCAACTTCTATGCACAGCTCAACCTCATCCCCGACAAGCTGAATATACGCAGTAGCTACAGCTACGACTACTCAATGATTCGCGGTTCTGAGTTCACTCCTACCTACTATGTAGGCACCAACCAGAAGAAAGAGGTTACCGAACTCACTAAAAAGAACACTAACTACTACAAATATATATGGGACAACGTGGCCACTTATACTGACAAGTGGGGCAAACACTCCTTTACCGGTATGCTGGGTGCATCCATGCGTCAAGAGCAATACCGCCTGCTCGAAGGTACCGCCACCAACGTGCCCGAAGGTGAGGACGTGTGGAAATACATCGCACTGGGCAACAAGGAAGGCGCTACGGTGAAAGACGACGGCTGGAAATACCGCGGTCTCTCCTATTTCACCCGACTGAATTACAACTACAACGACAAGTACATGTTGATGTTCACCTTCCGTGCCGACGGCTCGTCCAAGTACAACGACAAATGGGGCTACTTCCCCTCCATCGGTGCCGCATGGGTCATCTCCCAAGAACCGTTTATGAAGAACCAGAATATCTTCGACTACATGAAGCTGCGTGCCAGCTGGGGTAAGCTGGGTAACGACAAGATTGCTGCCAGTGCAGGCTTCGCAAGCATACAGAACGTACAGTCCGTATTCGGTCCCAATACCGCCATCGACGGATTCATCAACACCACCAACTTCAGCTGGCTGGGTTGGGAAGTAGTGAACGAAACCAACGTGGGCGTCAACTTCAGTACACTGAAGAACCGCTTGAACGCCGACATCGACTGGTACTACCGTCTGACTGACAACGCCGTGATTTCACCCAAGCTCCCGATGAGTGGCGAGCTGCTGGCCGGCAACAACGGACAGATTCTGAATACCGGTATCGACCTCTCCTTGAACTGGAACGACAAGATTGGCCAGGACTTCAATTACAACATCGGCGTCAATCTCTCTTATCTGCATAACGAAGTGAAAAGCCTAAAAGGAAACATGAAAATCATCAAAGGCGGAAAGACCGTGAATATGGTGGGCGAGACGATGAACTCATTCTATGGCTACAAGGTCATCGGCATCTACCAGACTCCTGAACAATGTGCTGCCGACCCCATCGCCGTGGCCAACGGACTGGAACCCGGCGACTTCATCTACGAGGACGTGAACGGCGACCATGTGATAGACGGAAACGACAAGCAGGTGTTGGGCTCATACGTGCCCAGCTTTACTTATGGCTTCAATGCCGGATTCTCTTATAAGAACTTCGACTTCAGCCTCACTACCTACGGACAAGCAGGCGGCGAACTGTGGAACCGTAAGCGTGCCCTGCGCTATGCAGCCGACTACTATAACTTTGACCGTGCACAGTATGAGAACCGCTGGACGGGTGCAGGCTCTACCAACGAACATCCGTCGGCCAAGGCTCTTCTCAAAACCTGGAACAAATCAGACAGTAACAACGCTTCCTATTTCGTAGAAAGCTCCGATTACTTCCGCATCCAGAACATCACGCTGGGCTACTCGTTCAAGAACTTGAAGATAGGCAGCTACGTGATGCCGGGACTCCGCCTCTCATTGACGGCCGACCGCCCCTTCACTACCTTCAAGGCCAACAGCTTCACACCTGAAGTGTCGGATGCCGAAGGTTGGGATACCGAAGTATACCCTCTGACTTCAACCTATACTTTCGGAGTGCAAATAGATTTCTAAACCCTAAAACGTAAAACAATGAAATTCTTAAAGAAAACATTCGCATATATACTTCCGGCCATGATGGTACTGGGAGGAGCTACCGCTTGCACCGATTTCATAGAAATCGATCCGGAGAACAAAGTTCCCGAACAAGGCGTGGACTTTACCAACAAGAACAATATGTACCAACCCGTAGTGGGTGCCTACTCCAAAGTACGCACACAGGGCATGCACTGGTGCAACGCGCTATTGATGTTCACCCGCGACGGTGACGTGTGGTCGGGCCGTACCGATGACCAGGGCGATGCCGTGGCCTTCGGACGCAAGTTCAACTACAACAACTCATTCTGGGCACTGAACCAGGTATGGATGAACTTCTACGACATCATCCGCATCACCAATGCCGCCCTGCAAAGCCTCGACGGTTATGCCGAATATCTTGCTGCAGGAAGCGAAGATTACAAAACCTACGAATCCTATTGCGGCGAAGTACGTACCATCCGTGCATGGGCCTACTATTGTCTGGTGACCAATTTCGGTCCCACCGTCATCTACCGTGACAACCTGCAGACCGATTTTCGCCGTTCTACCGTAGAGGCCGTATATAATTATATGCTGGAAGATTTGAACTACGCCATCGACAAACTGCCCCGCATGCGTCCCAACCAGATGGAACACAAGGGAGCCGTGACAGCCTTCACCGCCCAAGCATTGGCCGCCCGCATCTATCTGCTGAAAGGAGACTATGCACAAGTGGAGACACTGACCGATGACATCATCAAGAACGGTGGATTCCGTCTCTACGACGACTTCTACCAGCTGTTCAAAATTCCCGGAAAGTTGTGTGACGAATCTTTGTTCGAATGCCAGGTAACAGACTACGGCAATGGTTCCGGCGATTACCTGGGCGTAGACCAATGGTTCAATTTCCAGGGTCCGAACATGGCAGAGAGGTATGATGAAGTAGTGAACGCAGACGGTACCATCAGCTACAAGCAAGCCGAAGGCACCAAGTCCATAGGCGGCTGGAATTTCATAGGCTATGAACCCGAGTTCGTGGCATGGGCCGAAGCCCGTGGCGAAGGTGTGCGTGCCGAAACTTCTTTCCTGAAAGCCCTGAGCAAGACGCGCGAGGGTTGGCAGGTAGGTCCCACATCGGCCACCAAGACCGACTGTTGGAACGGCAAAGGTTACCTTCCCTACAATCAGATGACTCTTCCACGTACAACCTACGGAGCCAACAATAATGTGCGTATCATCCGCTATGCCGAAGTACTGCTGATGAACTCCGAAGCCAAAGTCAGACTGGGCAAGGATGGAGACGCAGGCTACAACGAAGTGCGCCGGCGTGCAGGCATGAGCACCAAAACCGGTGTTACCCTGAAAGACGTGATGGACGAACGCCGGATGGAACTTTGCGGCGAATGGTGTGCCCGTTATGTGGACTTGGTGCGTACCGGCGATGCCGCCACCGTACTCGGTCCCAAAGGATGGACAGCAGAAAAGACTTATTGGCCCATACCGGCCAACCAGTTGGACGACCTTCCTGATTTGAAGCTGGAACCCATTGACGGAATTGCCGAATAAATCCGTTCCAATATGGTAAAAAGATTCCTAATCAGTTGTGGAATAGCCTTTGCCGCTCTGGCGGCAAAGGCAACCCCTGACGATTCCATCAAAGTGGTGAAGGGGCAAGTCAGTGACTATTACATCACTGTAACCCAAGACCGTATCGTAAAAGGACACGTACTGGACACCAACCGCCAGCCACTCGCAGGCGCCACAGTCATGTTCTTCGCAAGTCCCATGCACAATACCACTGCCCACGACGGCAGCTTTGCCATCAAAGGAGCGAAGAACGACGTGCACCTGTATGTCTACTATCCCGGGAAAAAGATAGTGAACAGAATCCTGGCACTGGATGAAACCGATATTGAGGTAGTGATGGAAAAAGAGGTACACAAGGCAACCGCAATCTGCCGCCCCGCCCAGGCGACCCGGTGGTATGACCCACAGGCGCCTCTGTCGCGCACCTTCTGCAATCCGATGAACATCAGTTACAACTTCGAGCCTTTCAACAACAATGTGCGTCCCAACGGTTCGTTCCGTTCCTCTGCCGACCCGATGGCTGTGGAATACAAAGGAGAATATTTTCTGTTCTCCACCAACCAGGGCGGTTTTCATTATTCCAAGAACCTGGTGGATTGGGATTTCGTTCCTGCCAGCTTCCAGCGCAAGCCTACGGACGATGACCAGTGTGCGCCGGCCGCCTATGTAAGCGGCGACACGCTGTTCTATACCGGCTCCACCTACGAAGGTCTGGCCGTGTGGTACAGCACGCATCCCAAAACGGGACGTTTCAAACGTGCCATCGAAAAGAACGTACTTCCTTCATGGGATCCTTGTCTGTTTCTGGACGACGACGGCAGATTGTATCTGTACTATGGCTCCAGCAATGAATATCCCTTGAAAGCGGTAGAACTGGACCGGAATGATTTCTACCCCATCAGCAAGATTCACGATGTCATGATGCTCCGCCCCGAAGAACACGGCTGGGAACGTTTCGGCATGAACAATGACGATGAAGTGACACTCCGCCCATTCACAGAGGGCGCTTACATGACCAAACACAATGACAAATATTATTTCCAATATGGTGCTCCGGGCACTGAATTCAAAGTCTATGCCGATGGCGTATATGTTTCGGATTCCCCGCTGGGCCCGTTTGTCTACCAGAAGCATAACCCGATGTGCTACAAGCCGGGCGGTTATGTGCAAGGTGCCGGTCATGGAGGCACGTTCTGCGACGTGAAAGGCAATTACTGGCACGTGGCCACCTGCATGCTCTCCCTGAAGTACAAGTTCGAACGCCGCATCGGTCTTTATCCGGTGGCTTTCGACAAGGATGGTGTCATGTATTCGTCCACTGCCTTCGGCGATTATCCCAACTGGGCAGAACCGATGGACGTAAAGAACCCTGCAGAGCGTTTCACGGGATGGATGCTTCTGTCCTACGGCAAACCGGTGGAGGTATCATCTACGGATAGCATCCATGCAGCTTCCAACCTGACGGACGAAAGTATGCGCACCTACTGGGCAGCCCGTTCCGGCAACCCCGGCGAATGGGCCGGGATAGACCTGGGCAGTACAAAGAATGTACGTGCCGTGCAGTTGAACTTCTACGACCATAAAGCGGTTCAATACAACCGTGCCATGGATATTTATCACCAATACCGTATTTTTGCTTCCGAAGACGGAAAAGAATGGACATTGGTCATAGACAAGAGCGACAGTGACAAGGATTGTCCGCACGACTACATCGAGCTCAACGAGCCGTTGCGTGCCCGTTATCTGAAATACGAGAATGTGCACATGCCTACGGGAAATGTCGCCTTGTCCGGCTTCCGCGTCTTCGGGAACGGTGACGGCGATGTCCCGCAAGCCGTGAAAGGACTGACTGTGAAACGTGACAGGAAAGACCGCCGGAATGCCCTTATCTCCTGGCAACCCGAAGCAAGCGCCTATGGCTACAACATCTACTACGGCACCGCCGAAGGCAAGATGTACAATGCCATCACGGTACTGGGACAGACGGAATATGACTTCCGCGGACTGGATGCGGACACGGACTATTACTTCACTATCGAGGCGCTGAACGAAAACGGCCGCTCGCCATTGTGCAAGACGACAAAAAATTAAACACAAGAAATAAAGATATGAAAAAACCAATAATGATACATGTGCTGGCTTTGTTCCTGATTTCCACATTGGCGGGCTGTGCATCCTGCTCTTCCGACTTGAAGGAAAACGGGAAAGAGAACGGAAAAGAGGAAAAGCCCGACACAGAGGAAGTACGTCCCGAATCATTCGCTTCGGATGACGAAATGCTTGATTACATCCAGAAGGTACATTTGAACTACATGTGGGACGGTGCGGAACCGACCTCCGGACTGGCACGCGAACGCATCCACCTGGATGGGGATTATCCCGAAAAGGACCAGAATGTTGTCACCACCGGCGGCAGCGGATTTGGTATAGCCGGACTGCTGGTAGGCATCGAACGCGGCTTCATCCCCAGGGAAGAAGGCGTGAAGCGCCTGACCAAGATTGCCGATTACCTGAAACGCGCCGACCGCTTCCACGGCGTATGGCCCCATTGGTTGTACGGCCCTACCGGCAAGGTGAAACCTTTCGGACAAAAAGATAACGGCGGAGACTTGGTGGAAAGCTGCTTCCTGATGCAAAGCTTGCTTTGCGTACGCCAATACTTCCGCGACGGCAACGAGCAGGAAAAGGCGCTGGCAGAGAAGATTGACCAATTGTGGAAAGAGATGGAGTTCAGCTGGTATCAGAATGGCAAGGATGTCATCTACTGGCACTGGTCTCCCGAATACAACTGGGAAATGAACTTCCCGCTGGAAGGCTACAACGAAGCATTGATTGTGTATGTGCTCGCAGCCTCCTCCCCCACTTATCCCGTTCCGGCTTCAGCCTACCACAACGGCTGGGCACGCGGCGGCGGCATCAAGTCCGACTCTGCCCCCTACGGCCTGCCTTTGGAATTGAAACACAACGGAGCCGAGAAACTGGGCGGTCCCTTGTTCTGGGCACAATACTCGCACATCGGTCTGGACCCGCGCAACCTGAGCGACCGCTATGCCAACTACTGGAACGTGGTGCGCAACCATGCCCTCTCCAACTACCGCTACTGCGTGGAGAATCCCAAACAATACAAAGGTTACGGCGAGGACTGCTGGGGACTGACCGCCAGCTACTCTACCAAAGGCTATGCAGCCCACTGCCCGGGCGACAACGACCATGGTGTCATCACACCGACAGCAGCCTTGTCCAGTTTTCCCTACACACCGGAGGAATCCATGCGTGCACTGAAGTATTTCTATTCCAAAGGCGACTGGATTTGGGGCAAGTACGGATTCTACGATGCCTTCTCCGAGGGAAGTGACTGGACGGTGCCCCGCTATCTTGCCATCGACCAATGCACCATTGCCCCGATGATTGAGAACTATCGTTCCGGCTTGTTGTGGAAACTCTTCATGAGCTGTCCCGAGGTTCAGGAAGGATTGCAGAAGCTGGGATTTAAGGCTTAGGGATTTACGATTGAAGTTAGTATGCGACATGATGGAGCAGCTAAGCTTAAGTTGAATTTCTATATCACTATTCCCCTCCCCCTTCAGGGGGCCGGAGGGGATAATCAAAATTATATCATATGAAGAAATACACATTATTAGCAGCCTTGGCTTTCTCTGCCCTCACCGTGACGGCAACGCCCAAAGAAAACACATCCCAAGGCAATCCGCAGGAGATGGATAAATTCATTACGGAGCTGATGGGCAAAATGACGCTGCACGAGAAAATCGGTCAGCTCAACCTGCCGGTAACGGGAAACATCGTCACCGGACAAGCCAAGAGCAGCGACGTTGCCGGTAAAATCCGCAACGGTGAAGTCGGAGGTCTGTTCAACCTGAAAGGCGTGAAGAACATCCGCGAAGTGCAGAAACTTGCCGTAGAGAACAGCCGCCTGGGCATCCCCTTGCTGTTCGGTATGGACGTGATTCACGGTTACGAAACGGTATTCCCCATCCCCTTGGCACTCTCGTGCAGTTGGGACATGGAGGCTATAGAGAAATCGGCCCGTATCGCCGCCATTGAGTCGAGTGCAGACGGTATCTGCTGGACGTTCAGCCCGATGGTGGACATCTGCCGCGATGCCCGTTGGGGACGTGTATCAGAAGGCAACGGTGAAGACCCCTTCCTGGGTTCAGCCATTGCACAAGCCATGATTCGCGGTTATCAGGGCAAGGATATGAGTGCCAACAACGAGATAATGGCTTGCGTAAAGCACTTCGCACTGTATGGCGCCGGAGAAGCCGGCCGCGACTACAACACGGTGGATATGAGCCGCAACCGTATGTTCAACGAATACTTCCCTCCCTACAAGGCTGCCGTAGAAGCCGGTGTGGGTAGCGCAATGACCTCCTTCAATGAAATTGACGGCGTACCCGCCACTGCCAACCACTGGCTACTGACCGACGTTCTGCGCAACCAATGGGGCTTTGATGGCTTCGTGGTGACAGACTATACAGCCATCTCCGAAATGATAGACCACGGAATCGGTGACCTGCAGGAAGTATCCGCACGTGCCCTGACCGCCGGAACAGACATGGATATGGTAGCCGACGGATTTATCGGCACACTGGAAAAGTCTCTGAAAGAAGGCAAAGTGACCGAGGCCGACATTGACAAAGCCTGCCGACGCATCCTAGAAGCCAAATACAAGCTGGGACTGTTTGCCAATCCGTATAAATACTGCGACGTGAAGCGTGCCGAAAAAGAAGTGTTCACTCCCGAACACCGTTCCATCGCCCGCCAGATTGCCACAGAGACATTCGTACTGCTGAAGAACCAGGACAATCTGCTGCCCTTGCAACGCAAAGGCAATATCGCCTTGATTGGCCCGCTTGCCAACACCCGTGCCAACATGCCGGGCACTTGGAGTGTGGCAGCCACAGCAGACAAATACAGCACCCTGCTGGAAGGTTTCAAGAATTCTGTCGGCTCCAAGGCCAACATTCTCTATGCACAAGGCAGCAACCTGATGTACGATGCCGACTACCAGACACGCGCCACGATGTTCGGCCGTGAACTGCCCCGTGGCAATGACCAAGAACTGCTGGACGAAGCCCTGAAAGTAGCCGCACAAGCCGATGTCATTGTAGCCGCCCTCGGCGAGTCCTCCGAGATGAGTGGTGAGAGCAGTAGCCGTTCCGAACTGGAAATGCCGGACGCACAGCGCCACCTGCTGGAAGCATTGCTGAAAACGGGCAAACCCGTAGTATTGGTATTGTTCTCCGGACGTCCCGTAGTGCTGACTTGGGAGAATGAAAATGTTCCTGCCATCCTGAATGTATGGTTCGGAGGTAGTGAAGCTGCAGACGCCATTGCCGACGTAGTGTTCGGAGACGTTTGCCCCAGCGGTAAGCTGACCACCACTTTCCCGCAGAATGTGGGCCAGTTGCCTATGGCATACAACCACAAGAATACCGGCCGTCCTCTGAAAGAAGGCAAATGGTTCGAGAAGTTCCGCAGCAACTACCTGGATGTGAGCAACGACCCGCTGTATCCTTTCGGCTATGGCTTGAGCTACACCACCTTCCAGTACAGTGACATCACGCTCAGCTCCAAGCAACTGAATGCGGACGGCAAGCTGACCGCTTCCGTAACCGTAACCAATACGGGTAACTACGATGCAGATGAAATCGTACAGCTCTATATCCGCGACTTGGTGGGCAGCATTACCCGCCCCGTGAAAGAGCTGAAAGGCTTCGAGCGCATCCACCTGAAAAAAGGCGAAAGCAAGCAGGTGACCTTCACCATTACCCCCGAATTGCTGAAGTTCTACAACTACGACATACAGTATGTATACGAACCCGGCGAGTTCCATGTAATGATTGGACCCAACAGCCGCGATGTAAAGACTACGAGTTTTGAGTTGAAATAGGTATAGTTTTGCTTTTAGGTAAGAGGGCAGTCCGCGAAAACCGGGCTGCCCTTTTTTAACACCGTCACCAAATCTTTTTTGCATTTTGATTGTTCAGAGGAGAAACTGAATGATTTATCCACTAAAAAATCAATGTAATGAAGAAGAACCTAAACCTTCCCAAGAAGAAAACCGGAAGACTGAGAAACCTATTTCTGACGGTGTGCCTGCTGGCAAGTGTCGCCGCATCGGCGCAGGAGAAAACAGTAACCGGTACCGTGACCGATGCCCTGGGTGACCCGCTGATTGGTGCCACCGTATTGGTGCAGGGAACCTCCAATGGCGTGATTACCGACATAGACGGCCGGTACTCCATCCAGGCCACCCCGGAGAACACATTGGATTTTTCCTATGTAGGCATGGTGAAGCAAGCTGTCAAGGTAGGCAGCCAGTCGGTAATCAACGTCCAGATGAAAGACGACTCGCAGATGCTGGCCGAAACCGTTGTCATCGGTTATGGCAGCGCCAAGAAGCGAGACCTTACGGGCTCCATCACCAACATTAAAGGCGACGAAATCGCCAACAAGCCGGTGGTCAACCCCGTATCCGCACTGCAAGGAAAGATTGCCGGCGTGCAGGTGATAAACTCCGGCAAGGCAGGCTCCGACCCGGAAATCCGTGTACGCGGAACAAACTCCATCAACGGCTACAAGCCACTCTATGTGGTGGACGGACTGTTCAACGACAACATCAACTTCCTGAATCCGCAGGACATCGAATCCATGGAGATACTAAAAGACCCGTCGTCGCTCGCCATCTTCGGTGTGCGCGGTGCCAACGGCGTGATTATCATCACCACCAAGAAGGCGAAAGAGGGACAGACACGCGTCAATATCAACGGCTCGTTCGGTTTCAAGTCCGTCACCGACAAAATTGCACTGACGGATGCCGAAGGCTTCAAACTGCTGTACAACGAACAGTTGAGGAATGAAGGCAACCCGGAATACAACTTCTCGGACTGGACGGGAAACACCAACTGGCAGGATGAAATCTTCCAGACTGGGTTCATCACCAACAACAACATCAGCATCACGGGTGCCTCGGACAAGAACAGCTTCTATCTCGGTGCGGGCTATGCTTACGAGCAAGGCAACATCAAGCACGAGAAGTACAGCAAAATCACGCTGAACATCAGCAACGACTATAAAGTGACGGACAACCTCAAGGTAGGTTTCCAATTCAACGGGGCACGCATGCTGCCCGCCGACACGAAGAGTGTGGCTACAGCCCTGCGCGCAGCTCCGGTGGCGCATGTATTCAACTCCGAGTACGGCCTCTACACCTCACTGCCCGGATTCCAGAAGGCACAGATGAACAACCCGATGGTGGACGTAGACCTGAAGGCGAATACCACGAAAGCCGAGAACTACCGTGGCTCGGGCAACGTGTACGGGCAATGGGATTTCCTGAAACACTTCCAGTTCAAGGCCATGTTCTCCCTGGACTATGCCTCGAACAGCACACGGACATACACCCCGGTTATCCAGGTATATGACGCAAGCGTCGAGGGAGACATAGCCACGCTGGGCAACGGCAAGACCGGAGTGTCCCAAGCCAAAGAAACGGAAATGAAGGTACAGAGCGACTATCTGCTGACCTACACCAACTCCTGGGAAGACCACAGCCTGACGGCCACTGCCGGTTTTACCACCTACTACAACAAGCTCGAGAATCTGAACAGCGCCCGTACCCAAGGGGTAGGCCTGGTCATTCCGGACAATCCCGACAAATGGTACGTCAGCATCGGTGACGCAGCCACCGCCACCAACGGCAGCACGCAGTGGGAACGTTCCACCGTGTCCGTGCTGGCACGCGTGCTCTACAACTACAAGGGCAAGTACCTGTTCAACGGCTCCTACCGCCGCGACGGTTCTTCCGCCTTCTCCTACACCGGCAACCAGTGGCAGAACTTCTACTCCGTCGGCCTGGGCTGGCTGATGAGCGAGGAAGCATGGATGAAGGACATCACCTGGCTGGATATGCTGAAACTGAAAGGCTCATGGGGCACACTGGGCAACCAGAACCTGGACCGCGCCTATCCCGCCGAACCGTTGCTGACGA
The DNA here is from genome assembly GCF_003602995.1 of Bacteroides sp. AF25-38AC. NCBI lineage: Bacteria > Pseudomonadati > Bacteroidota > Bacteroidia > Bacteroidales > Bacteroidaceae > Bacteroides > Bacteroides sp. AF25-38AC. The sequence goes on from NZ_QTMD01000018.1 coordinate 91,148, forward strand.
ATGCCTACTCCGCCGTGTTCGGCACCCCGTCTGCCATCTATCCGGGCTACCAGCTTGCCTACCTGCCCAACCCCAAACTGCGCTGGGAGAAGGTGGAAGCCTGGGAAGCCGGTGCAGAAGCCAACTTCCTCCGCAACCGCCTGCACTTTGAAGGGGTGTACTACAAGAAGAAAACCAAAGACCTGCTGGCCGAAGTGCCGGGCATCTCGGGCACCGTACCGGGTATCGGAAACCTTGGCTCCATCGAGAATTCGGGCGTAGAGCTTGCCTTGAGCTGGCGCGACCGGATAGGCGACTGGAACTACAACATCGGAATGAACCTTGCCACCATCAAGAACAAGGTACTGAGCCTCGTGCAGGAAGGCTACTCCATCATAGCCGGAGACAAGCAGCAGAGCTACACAATGGCAGGATACCCCATCGGCTACTTCTACGGCTACAAGGTGGAAGGCGTCTACCAGACCCAGGAGGAGATTGAGCACTCTCCCAAGAACACACTGGCAACCGTCACCCCGGGCGACCTGAAATTCCGCGACGTGAACGGTGACGGTGAAATCACCACGGCAGACCGTACGATGATTGGTAATCCTACACCCGATGTCACCTACGGCTTCACGCTCGGCCTGGGCTACAAGAACTGGGAGCTTGCCGTTGACATGATGGGACAAGGCGGCAATCAGATTTACCGTACCTGGGACAACTACAACTGGAGCCAGTTCAACTTTATGGAGCAACGCATGGACCGCTGGCACGGTGAAGGGACCAGCAACACCCAGCCGCTGCTGAACACCAAGCATACCATCAACAATCTGAACTCCGAGTATTACATAGAGGACAGCTCGTTCTTCCGCATCCGTAACGTGTCGCTGGCATACAACTTCGACAAGGCGCTGATTTCGAAGATAGGCATGCAGGCGCTGAAGCTCTACGTGAACATACAGAACCTGAAGACGTGGAAGCACAACACCGGATATACCCCGGAACTGGGCGGAAGCGCCATCGCCTTCGGGGTGGACGACGGCAGTTATCCGATGCCGGCGATTTATACGTTCGGATTTAATCTGACGTTCTAAAAGCCTCTCCCCTAAAAAGAGTAACTTCAAACCTCCCCCGACTCCTTCAAAGGGAACGGGGAATGAAAAATATAAATTTATGAAACTGATAAAATACATATTTACATTGCTGGTGGGTGCAACAGCCCTCTCACTGACATCCTGCAACGACTTCCTGGACCGCGACCCGCTGGGGCAGTTCACGGAAGATGACTCTCCTAACGCCCTTGTAGGCGGAAAGATATTCAACGTCTACTACCTGATGCGCTCGTACGACATCACTGCCGGTATTCCTGCTTTTATGGTGCACATGGTGCGCAGCGAGGACTCCGAGAAAGGCAGTGATGCCGGCGACGGCAGCAACGAGGCCGCCATGTGGGATGACTTCGAATACACTGCCTCCAACGGCCCTCTGAGTGCCTATTGGGGACAGAACTACAAAATCATCTACCAGTGCAACGAAATCCTGGACGACATTGAGAAGAGCGGACACAAGGACGACACCGAAGCCATCCGCAACCGTGGCGAAGCGCTCTTTTTCCGTGCCTGGTGCTACTTCAACCTGGTACGCGCCTTTGGCGAAGTGCCGCTGGTCACCATCAAGGTAGTGGAAGCCTCCGATGCCAACGTGCCCAAGACCACGGCGGAAAAGATATACGAACAGATTGACAAAAACCTGACCGAAGCCGAAGAATGCCTGCCCCTGCGGTGGGACAGCGACTATACGGGACGGCTGACCTGGGGCGCCGCACGCTCCCTGCACGCACGCACCTATATGATGCGGAACGATTGGGACAATATGTACACAGCCTCCACCGAAGTGATAAAGTCGGGCATCTACAACCTGAATACACCGGTCGACAAAGTCTTCACCGTAGAAGGGGAAAACTGCGGCGAGAGCATCTTCGAACTGCAATGTGAAGCCACCGACGCCATGAAAGAGGACGCCAGCATCGGCAGCCAGTTCTGCCAGGTGCAAGGGGTGCGCGGAGCCGGCGAGTGGGACCTGGGATGGGGCTGGCACATGGCCACCTCACTGATGGGCAAGGCCTTTGAGCCGGGCGACCCACGCCGGAACGCCACATTGCTCTACTTCCGTCACAGCACGGACGAACCCATTACACCGGAGAATACCAACCAGCCTTATGGCGAGTCACCCGTATCCACCGCCATGGGTACCTACTTCAACAAGAAGGCCTACACGGACCCGACACTGCGCCGCAAGTACAGCCGTATGGGTTTCTGGGTAAACATCCGCCTCATCCGCTATCCGGACGTGCTGCTGATGGCTGCCGAAGCCGCCAACGAGAAAGGGCTGACAGGCGAAGCCGCCGGGTATCTGGAACAAGTACGCGCCCATGCCCGCGGCACACTGGCAGACGTGCTTCCGAAGGTAGAATCTGCCAGCCAGTCTGTGCTGCGTGACGCCATTCGCCACGAACGCCGCGTAGAGCTGGCACTGGAACCCGACCGCTTCTACGACCTCGTACGCTGGGGCATTGCCAAAGAAGTGCTGCAAGCTGCCGGAAAGAATTACCAGGACAAGAATGCGCTGCTGCCTCTGCCCCAGACAGAGATAGACAAATCGAACGGAGTACTGGTACAGAACCCCGACTATTGATACCCGGCCAAAGGAAACAGCCGACCCAATCAATGGCAAAAGGTCTGTTTTATAACTTGCTCTCAATCAAAGCATTGCTACTGCAAAGAGCTGCAAACTTTTTGCAGTGGCACTGCAAAAGTGTTGCAGTAGCACTGCACAACAGTTGCAGTGTCGCTGCAAAGCAGTTGCAGTAGCGCTGCAAATCGTTTGCAGTATCACTGCAGAGAAATTGCAGCACCGTTGCAAAGAAGTCATAGCGCCACTGCAATAGAGTGACGGCAATCTAAAAACAATGAAGGGAACATACTTACAAACAATTAATTCAATATGAATATGAAGAAAATTTTCAAGAGAACAAGTCTACTGCTCGCGACCGCTTTAATAGGTGTCACCGCCACCGTGCAGGCGCAGAAATCTCCGCAGGACATGGACCGCTTCATCGACGCACTGATGCGCCGGATGACTGTGGAAGAGAAAATCGGCCAGCTCAACCTGCCCGTGACCGGAGAAATCACCACCGGTCAGGCAAAGAGCAGCGACGTGGCCAAGAAGATTGAGCAGGGGCTCGTGGGAGGGCTTTTCAATCTGAAAGGAGTGGCCAAGATACGCGACGTACAGAAACTGGCCGTAGAGAACTCCCGCCTGGGCATCCCCCTGCTGTTCGGCATGGATGTGATACATGGCTATGAGACCATCTTCCCCATCCCCCTCGGCCTCTCCTGCACGTGGAATATGGCAGCCATCAAGCAGTCTGCCCGCATAGCCGCTACAGAAGCCAGTGCCGACGGTATCTCATGGACATTCAGTCCAATGGTAGACATCAGCCGTGACCCACGCTGGGGACGTGTATCCGAGGGTTCGGGCGAAGACCCGTTCCTCGGAGGTGCCATCGCCCGCGCTATGGTGTTGGGGTATCAGGGAAAAGACCTGAACGACCAACTGAAACGGAACGACGAAATCATGGCATGCGTCAAGCACTTCGCACTGTACGGTGCCGGAGAAGCCGGACGCGACTACAACACGGTAGACATGAGCCGCAACCGCATGTTCAACGAATACATGTACCCCTATGAAGCAGCCGTCCGCGCCGGAGTGGGTAGTGTGATGGCCTCCTTCAACGAAGTGGACGGCGTGCCCGCCACCGCCAACCACTGGCTGATGACAGACGTGCTGCGCAAACAATGGGGGTTCAGCGGTTTTGTGGTGACCGACTTTACCGGTATCTCCGAAATGGTGGAGCACGGCATCGGTGACCTGCAGACCGTTTCCACCCGTGCGCTCAACGCCGGTGTGGACATGGATATGGTGAGCGAAGGTTTCGTGGGCACGTTGAAAAAGTCGTTCACCGAAGGCAAAATAACCATGAAGACGCTGGATGCAGCCTGCCGCCGCATCCTTGAAGCGAAATACAAGTTAGGGCTGTTTGATGACCCTTACAAATACTGCGACCTCAGCCGTCCCGCACGCGACATCTTCACGCGCGAGCACCGCGACGCCGCACGCCGGATTGCCGCCGAAAGCTTTGTGCTGCTGAAAAACGAACCTTTTGAGGGACAAGGCAAGAAGTCTTCTCGTCCCGTCCTTCCTTTGGAGAAGCAAGGCACCGTCGCCGTCATCGGCCCCCTGGGCAATACCCGCAGCAACATGCCCGGTACCTGGAGTGTTGCCGCACGCCTGGACGACTATCCCTCTCTGTACGAAGGATTGAAAGAAATGACAGCCGGCCGGGTGAACATCACCTACGCCAAAGGCAGCAACCTCATCGGTGATGTAGCCTACGAGGAACGCGCCACCCTATTCGGCCGATCGCTGGGCCGGGACAACCGTACGGATAAGGAACTGCTGGACGAAGCTTTGAAGGTGGCCTCCGGTGCCGACGTGATTGTAGCCGCCCTGGGCGAGTCTTCCGAAATGAGCGGTGAAAGCTCGAGCCGTACCGACCTCGACATCCCCGACGTGCAACGCACCCTGCTGGAGGCCTTGCTGAAGACCGGAAAGCCCGTTGTACTAACCCTCTTCACCGGCCGGCCGCTGACGCTCACCTGGGAGCAGGAACATGTGCCCGCCATCTTGAACGTATGGTTCGGTGGCAGTGAAGCGGCATACGCCATCGGCGACGTACTGTTCGGCGACGTGAACCCAAGCGGTAAGCTGACCATGACTTTCCCGAAGAACGTGGGGCAGATACCTTTATTCTATAACCACAAGAATACCGGTCGCCCGCTGGCTGCCGGCAATTGGTTCGAGAAGTTCCGCAGCAACTATCTGGATGTGGACAATGAACCGCTGTATCCCTTCGGATACGGACTCTCATACACCACTTTCCAGTACAGCGACATCGCCCTCAGTACCCCGGTCATGGGACAAAATGGCTCCACCACTGCCGTAGTCACCGTGACCAATACCGGCAAGCGTGACGGCGCAGAAGTCGTGCAGCTCTATATCCGCGACCTCGTAGGCAGCATTACCCGCCCCGTACGCGAGCTGAAAGGCTTTGAAAAGGTGTTCCTGAAAGCGGGCGAAAGCAAGACCGTATCCTTCAAGATTACCCCTGAGCTGCTCCGCTTCTACGACTACGACCTCAACCACGTGGCCGAGCCGGGAGATTTCGATGTGATGATAGGTGGCAGCAGCCAGGCAGAAAAGACAGCCCGACTGACACTGAAATAAAATAAAATATTTAATATTGCACTCTAAAAACAAGAAAACATGAGATATACTACTTTACTCCTTTGTTTTTGCAGCATTCTGCTCCTTGGCAGCTGCAAGAGCCAGCCCTCCGCACAGAACGGACAGCCGCTGGAAGTGATGACGTTCAATGTCCGCCTGGATATTCCTTCGGACAGTGTAAACAACTGGAATTACCGCAAGGGTGACGCCTGCCGTATGATAGCCTACTACAGCCCCGACTTGCTGGGCATGCAGGAAGTGCTTCACAACCAAATGGAAGGCCTAAAACGCGGGCTGCCGCAATACACAGCACTCGGTGTGGGGCGCGACGACGGCAAGGAAGCAGGCGAATACTGCCCGATATTCTTCCGGACCGACCGGTTTACACTGGTGGAATACGGCAATTTCTCCCTCAGCGAGCAACCCGAAACTATCGGCATCAAGGGCTGGGACGCTTCCTACAACCGTGTCACCACCTGGGCGATACTGCAGGAAAAGAACAACGGACAAAAGTTTGTATATTTCAACACCCATCTGGACAACGACGGAAAGACAGCCCGCAAAGAGGGCGTGCAACTCATTCTCGACAAAATCAAGGAGATAGCACCGGACATGCCCGCCATCATCACCGGTGACTTTAACTGTACGCCCGGTGAAGAACCTCTGCAAACGCTGGAAAAGGGAGGAATGGAAAATGCCGCAAAGACAGCTGCCGTCACCTACGGTCCGTCCTGGTCTTTCCATGACTTCGGCCGTCTGCCGGTGGAGGAACGCGTACTGCTGGACTATGTCTTCGTGACCAAAGGCGCAAAGATAGACCGCTACCGCGTTATCCAAGACAAACCGGAGAACAGCTACCTTTCCGACCACTGTCCTATACTTGTTGAATTGACCGTGCAATGAATATAGATAAGTAAATGATAAAAAAACAAGTAAGCATTGGTACAATGAAAATACAATACTGTTTATTATTGTTCCTGCTGTTGCTCGGTTTCACGCAATGCAAAAGCCCCGCCGCCAAAGAAGACCGGCTGAGCGACGATGCCCTAATGGACACCGTACAGCGCCGTACCTTCAACTACTTCTGGGAAGGTGCCGAGCCCAACAGCGGACTGGCACGCGAACGCATCCACATGGACGGTGTCTATCCGGAGAACGACCAGAACGTAATCACGTCCGGTGGAAGCGGCTTCGGCATCATGGCTATACTTGCCGGTATAGACCGCGGCTATGTCACCCGCCAGGAAGGGCTGGAACGAATGGAGAAAATCGTCTCCTTCCTCGAAACCGCTGACCGTTTCCACGGTGCCTACCCACACTGGTGGTATGGCGATACGGGCAAGGTGAAACCCTTCGGGCAGAAAGACAATGGCGGCGACCTGGTAGAAACAGCCTTCATCATGCAGGCGCTGCTCTCCGTCCACCAGTACTACATCGACGGTTCGCCCGCCGAGCAAGCCCTCGCCGCCCGCATCGACAAGCTGTGGCGCGAAGTGGACTGGAACTTCTACCGCCAGAACGGCCAGAACGTGCTCTATTGGCACTGGAGTCCGGAATACGGTTGGGAAATGAACTTTCCCGTACACGGTTACAACGAATGCCTCATCATGTATATCCTTGCCGCCGCCTCGCCTACCCACGGCGTGCCTGCAGCAGTCTATCACGAGGGCTGGGCGCAGAACGGGGCCATTGTAGACCCTCATAAAGTGGAGAATATCGAGTTGCATCTGCGCTATCAAGGCACAGAAGCCGGACCGCTCTTCTGGGCACAATACTCGTTTCTCGGCCTCGACCCCATCGGGCTGAAGGATGAATACTGCGCCAACTACTTCGACGAGATGCGTAACCTGACGCTTGTGAACCGTGCCTACTGTGTCCGCAACCCCAAGCACTACAAAGGTTTCGGGCCCGACTGCTGGGGACTGACAGCCAGCTACTCCGTCAACGGATATGCCGCCCACGCTCCCAACGAACGCGACGACCAGGGAGTCATCTCTCCAACTGCCGCCTTGTCATCCATCGTCTATACCCCGGAACAGTCGTTGCAAGTGATGCGCCACCTCTACGAGATGGGAGATAAGGTCTTCGGCCCCTATGGCTTCTACGATGCTTTCAGCGAAACGGACAACTGGTATCCGCAGCGCTACCTCGCCATTGACCAGGGCCCGATAGCCGTCATGCTCGAGAATTATCGGTCGGGACTGCTGTGGAAGCTCTTCATGAGTCATCCGGATGTGCAGAAAGGGTTGAAGGAGTTGGGGTTCTCAACAGTCAGCAAGTAACTTACTATCATAAAAAATCCCCTTCTGAAACTTGTATTCTCTGATGAATAGCGAGGTACAAGTTTCAGAAGGGGATGTATTTACAACCTATTCACCGCCGCCACCGGAACCACTGCCACCGCTCTTCACATCATCATTGCTGATAGTGCGCGCAGCCTTTTTCACGCTTGCCTTCAACTCACCGATACGGTAGCTGACGCTTATGCCGAAGCGTTGGCGGCTGTACTTATAATTGCTTTCCCGTATAAAACCGCTGCCTTCGGTGGTGGAGCTTTGGTCCATATACTTCTTGAAGAAGTTGCTGGCAAAGGCAGACAAGGTGAGGCGCTTGTCCAGGAAGGACTTGTTGACGCTCAAGCCATAATCAAAGAAGCTGCTACCCTTACCTTGCAGCATAATCCACGGCGTCTGTCCGAAGACATTCAGACTGATGCGCCAGTCATGGGGCAGCGTCTGCTGTGCACCGCCGTAGGCAAAGAGGCTCCAGCCATCGTTACGCATGCCTTCACTGCCCTCCAGATAAGAGTAATTGCCGCTCATGTTCATGTAGATACGTGTACGTGGAGTGGCATTCCAGTTGACGTAGCCGTTCACACTGGCATAACGGGTCTTGCCGATGTTGGCATAGGTAGAATAAAGCACATCCTTGCCCGTGGGATTCTTCAATCCCTCAATCTCCGTATCAGGCATGAGCCTTGTCACATTCTCAATACTGTTGTTGGTAAACGAGTAACGGGCCGAGATATTGATGTTGAACTTCTGTGTGAAGTTACTGTAACTCAAGTTGAAAGCATGGCTCTTCTCGCTGTCCAGCTCCGGATTACCCTGGCTGATGTAGGAGGGGTCCGTATCATTCAGATAAGGATTCAGAGACCAGATTCCCGGACGATAGATACGCATGTTGTACCCCAAACGCAGATTGGACATATCCGTCAGCTTATAGCCGATGGAAGCGGAAGGCACTACGTCGTCAAAGTTCTTTGTGAAATCCTCGCCGCGGCCCACCAGATACTTCACATCTTGGATGGTATGCTCGTAGCGCAATCCCAAACGGCCCGAAAGTCTCTTCACCTTCAGTCCATATCCCAGATAGGCGGCGATGATATCGTTCAAATGCTTGTAGTGCGAGCTCTGGTCCTTGTTGTATTCATACTTTCCGGTATCGTCCGCATCAAAACGGTCGTCTTCGGAGGAGTTGTTGCGCAGAATGTACTTGGTGCCTGCCTCCAGTGTATGCAGTTTGCCGATAGGCGTGGTATAGTCGGCCTGGAACGTATGCTCCGTGGTATTCTGCTCACCGTCGTTATGCTGGTTCTTCAAACGGTTCAGATAGTCTGCCCAATCGGGGTTATAGCCATTGTCTATTTCATATTCCGTATAGGAATCCGACGTTTGCGGACGGGTGTTTATCTTGTAGGAGAACGTCAGCATGCGGTCCTTGACCTTGAACAGACGCTGGTAGTCGATACCTCCGTCGATGGAATACCAGGAAGACTTGCTGCGGTTGAAGGCAGAGTAGCTGTAAATGGGAGCAGCGTTTATGTTCTCCGGAAAAGTAGCGATGTAGTCCGTAGAGCCGTTACTCTTGTTCCCGCCGCCCCAAAGTCCGAAAGACATGGTGACCAGGCGTAATGTATCTATTTCGTAGCTGGCCTCCATGCTGCCTGACTGGAAAGAACCGTGTCCCTTGTTGCTGCCGTCATAGTCCAGATTGGAAGAATTCTCCGTAACAGCTTCCGGTGTCACATGCTGGCTACCGCTGTTATAGTTGCGGGGCTGATCGTTGTAGTTGTAATTGTAGCGGGCGCTGACGGTCAGCTTGCCGCTCTTAATGGTACCGAATGCCCCGCCGCCTGCACCGCGGTTGCTGACGTTGGCACTGAACGTAGCCGTATAGCCTTCGAGTCCGCTGCCCACGGTGACGATGTTCAGAATACCGCCCACACCCTCGGCGTCATACTTGGGGCCGGGATTGGTTATCACTTCAATATGCTTGATACTGTTTGCAGGCATACTTTTCAGCACTTCCGTCGGGTTGTTGCTCATCATGTTGTTGGGCTTTCCGTTGACATATACCTTAAAGCTGCTACTCCCGTTCACCTGAATATTGTCCTCGCCATCCACCGTTACCAACGGTACCTTGCGAAGCATTTCCAGCACGGAGTTCGACTGGGCGTCAGGGTCATCCTGCACATTGTACTCTATCTTGTCGATATCTGCCTTCACCAGAGGCTTCTGTGCCACTATTTCCACCTGCCCCAGCTCATTGGAGGCATCTACGATATACAGCATGCCGAAGTCCACCAGCTTCTCCCCTGCCTTCACAGAAAAGTCCTTCACGATGGGAGTACGTCCCACGGAAGTGATGGTCATCACGAAGTTGCCCGTACCGGGTACTTTCTCCTGGAACTGGCCTTTCATGTCCGTTACCAGCATTTTCAGCGCCTTTGCAGGGGCCTCTTTCTTCACGATTTTAATGGTAGCATAAGGTTCACCCTCCTGGGTGAGTGAGTCGAGCAAAATTCCTTTAACCTGGAAAGAAGTGTTTGCCGTGTTTTGCGCTGCAAGCAGTCCCGAAATCATCAGCATCCATAGCAGCACAGTCCATTTTGTTCTCATTGCGTTTTTATATTTAGTGACTATTCATGTTTATTGTCTTGGTATTAGACGTTTCCCGTTCGACTTTTGTCACAATGAATTCGGCAAAAATAGCCCCTTTTTCATGCATTTACGAGACTTTCGGAGTTAAAAAAGCAAAAAGAAAGCAATTTAGAGAAAATAGAAGAAAAGTAACAGACAGATATTTGCGGCAATAACAGAGCCGAATCCCCCCAATATCCACGGGCGCAAAGGGCTTTTTCCGCCGGCAAAGAATAACGCGTAGCACATGTTCACCGCTATATTGCTGACAATAGCCTGCATGCTGCAAGCCGTAATCACCAGCACCGCCACACTGCCCGTTCCTTGAAGCAGGTTCAGGATGAAGGGAGTAATGTCACTGAAGCCCGAAATGAAAGAAAGCAGGTTCAGCCCACCCGTGCCGGCATACACCAGCGTATAGTGGGTCAAGATAGTGAACACCACAAACAGCATGGCAAAAATCAGCGCTACCTTGAACTCCAACGGATTACTGCTGTCCTCGTCCTCCGTGGTCTGCGTGCCGTCGTCCACCCGTTTCCGCTTGGAATGCAGATACCATGCCACGGCTGCCGTCACCACCGACATTATCAGCAAGTAGGGATAAATGGCCAGTAGCGTCTCCCGGCTGAAAATACCTATCAATATCAAGAAACGGAGGAACATCATGCTGACCGCCAACAACATGGCTGCCACATATTCGGGAGCATCCTGCGCAGAAGCCTTACGGCTCTTTCGCGCCAGTACGGAAATGGTAGCCGTGCTGCTGTACAAGCCTCCCACGATGCCCGAAACCAGAATACCCGACTCATGGAAGACGTAACGCTTCAACAGATAAGAAAGGTAGGAAATGCCCGATACAACCACCGTGGCCAGCCAAATACTGTATGGCGTCAGGTTGATGCCGGGAATAAGGTTCTCATTGGGCAGCATCGGCAGGATAATGCCGCTGATGGCAAGGAACTTGGCAAGCGTAATCATCTCGTCATTCTTCATGCGCTGAGCCAATTCCGTGAAGGTGTGTTTCAGCTCGGTGAAGAGCAGGACGGTCACTATGACCATGACGTAGAACCACGACGGCTGCGTAGCCACAATGGGAGCAATGCAGTAGGTGATGAGTGCAATGATGATGGTGGTTACTCCGAACACATGGTATTGTGACTGCTTCACATAATAGTTCAGTCCGAGCAGCAGTCCCAGAATGGCTCCTCCTCCCATGAACAGACGATAGCCCGTAGGGTCGAGGATATAGAGCAGATAGCCCAGAATGCCTATAAAGGTGAAGGTGCGGTCGGTACCGAAAAGCGTAGTTTCCCCTTCGCGCTTCAAGCTGATTTTACGCTGTGAAAGCCCGATGAGTAAAGAGAATACAGTGACCAAAAGGAAGGTGACCAGTTCTCTTGGCAGGTAGTCGTAAAGTTTCTCCATGACGATTAAACAAGTACGGCATACAATTGGTTTGCTACCACGTGGTGAAAGGGTGTTTCATCAGTTGCGAGTTATAGTAGCGGACATCTCCCGTCACCTCCCGTCCGATGAATGCAGGTTTCACGAAAGGCTCGTCTTCCGAGGAGAGTTCCACCTCGGCCACAGTCAGTCCCTCGTTCTCGCCATAGAATTCATCCACCTCAAAGACGTGCTGTCCGCTGCGCACCAGGTAACGGGTCTTGTCGATGATACCCGGTTCGCACAGCTTCAGCAATTCCCGCGCTTCGCACAGCGGAATTTCCTTTTCCCACTCGTAGCGGCTGGTTCCCGATTCATTGGATGCACCCTTGATGGTGAGAAATCCCCGTTCATCGCGGATGCGCACCCGTACTGTCCGTCCACGTACACTGCTGATGTATCCTTGTACGATACGGCTGTGTGCATACGCTTGTGGCTTGTATTCTCCCGTCACGAGGAATTTCCGTTCTATCTCCTGCGGCATGTCGTTTCCAATGATTTTATCAGCCCCAGTAAGAGTAAGCCACAAACATGGCGATGACCAATACAATGGCTATTACTCCCATCGTCATCATCACTTTCTTGGCTTGTTGCTCTTCCTTCTGGCTATGCATTGCTTTCTTTTTACTTTTTCCCATGGTGTGTTTTATAGTTTAAAGTTCAACGATGAACAAAGTAAGAAGAAATTCGGGAAGAATGCAAATGAAAGGGAGAAAATTTATTCGCCGCTTCCTGCAAACTCCATCAGGTAAGCTTTGATAAAGCCGTCTATCTTTCCATCCATCACGCCATTCACATCACTGGTCTGGAAGTTGGTACGGTGGTCCTTCACGCGGCGGTCGTCGAAGACGTAGCTACGAATCTGGCTACCCCATTCGATTTTCTTCTTACCGGCTTCCACCTTTGCCTGCTCGGCCATGCGGTGCTGGAGTTCCTTGTCGTAAAGCATGGAACGGAGAAGACGGAGAGCGTTCTCGCGGTTCTTGGGCTGGTCTCGCGTCTCGGTATTTTCAATCAGGATTTCTTCCTCTTCGCCCGTATATGGGTCCTTATACTGATAGCGCAGACGGACACCGGACTCTACCTTATTGACGTTCTGTCCACCGGCACCACCACTTCGGAAGGTATCCCATGACATGCGGGCAGGTTCGATGTTCACCTCGATGGTATCATCTACCAAGGGAGTGACAAACACGGATGCAAAAGAAGTCATGCGCTTGCCTTGGGCATTGTAGGGCGAAACACGCACCAAGCGGTGTACACCGTTCTCACCTTTTAGGTAGCCGTAGGCATAATCGCCGGAAATCTCGATGGTACAAGTCTTGATACCTGCCTCATCTCCTTCCTGAAGGTTGGCGATGGTGGCCTTATAGCCGTGAGTCTCGGCATAGCGCAGATACATACGCATCAGCATGCTTGCCCAGTCCTGGCTCTCCGTACCACCGGCACCTGAGTTGATTTTCAGCACACAGTCCATCTGGTCGGCTTCCTCTCGAAGCATATTCTTGAGTTCGAGAGCCTCGACAGCAGTGATTGCCTTGACATAGGCATCGTCCACTTCCTCTTCAGTCACCAGTTCGTCTTTGTAAAAGTCGAAAGCCAGTTGTACCTCATCGGCCAAGGTCTTTACCTCATTGTAGCCGGAAATCCATTGCTGCAAGCCTTTCACTTTCTTCATCTGAGCCTCGGCAGCCTTCTGGTCGTCCCAGAAACCGGGAGCCTGGGTGCGGAGCTGCTCTTCTTCCACTTGTATCTTCTTTCCTTCAATGTCCAGATAGCGGTTCAACGCCTCGGTACGTTCTTTGATATCTTTCAGTTGTTCTGCGGTAATCATATATGCATTTACAATTTAGGAAGTGCAAAGGTATAAAAAAACACATAATTCCGCAATTGTCAATCCAATAAGTAATACTAACAGCAAATGATTTCACCAGAACACCCACTACTGTCCAAAGAAATTTTCCCATAGGTTCAGTTGATCTGAATCGGCATCATTCAT